>DLVV01000467.1:32516-40634 GCA_003445035.1 Planctomycetaceae bacterium
CGCCCGGTTCGGAGATCGAGACAGACGTGGCTGGAGTGGTGATGGCGGCCGGGGCTGATCCCGCCGTTGTATTGCCCCGGGCCAAGGTGCCCGATGAGAAGACCGTGAGGGTGGCCTGGACCGATGTGAGTTCGACAACCGATAAGGATGTGGAATTCCTGGCCGCAGCCGGTGGGCGGCTGCGGGTGGAGATCAACGGCACAGAGGTCTACCGCCGTGACGGGGTGAGAGGGTTTCAGCCGAACAGTGACCGGTTTCACGCGAAACTCAATCGGGGCGTCAACCGGCTGGTGGCCTGGGTCGACTGGAACCGACCCAGCCGACTGCAGGTCCGGTTCCGCGATCGGACGCTCAAGGGTGTGCTCGAGACCTACGCTCAGCGGGCACTGAAGGAAAAAGGCGATGCCGTGCTCGGTGAACGGATCTTCCGAGACATCAAGCGGCGAGGCCTGTGCGCCCGCTGCCACCGGATCGGCAAAACCGGTGCACGGATCGGCCCGGACCTGACCGGAGTGGGTCGGAGATTCTCGAGGATCCACCTGATCGAAGCGGTGCTCGAGCCCAGCCGCGCCATCGCACCCAGTTATCAGACGCGGGTAGTGGTGCTCGAGAGCGGTCGCGTGCTGACCGGGGTTCGCGTGTCAGAGACACCGATCGAATTGACCCTCGGCGACAAGGAGGGGAAGTTGCACAAGATCATGAAGTCGGAGATCGAAGAGCAGTCGGTGCAGAAGATCAGCACGATGCCTGACGGTGTCGACAAGAGGCTGACCCAGCAGGAGTTCATCGACCTGGTTGAGTTCCTGGTGTCACAGCGATCCACACGGTGAACGACGTGCCACTATCGAACCGGGACCGTGGATGTGTTGGCGTGCGAAATTTCGTGACGCTAGCATGAGCCGATGTGGACGGACGGGGGACCGGTTCCGGGACCACAAGTGTCAGGAGTTGAGGAGCTTGTCATGACCAGTCGACGGTGGATTGCCAACTGCGTGACTTTGACGGTGTTCTGCTGCATGGGACTGTCACCGGCAACCGCGGGTGGGCCTGGAGAGGGTTCTGTGACCATGCCCGACCGTGGTATCTGCGCCCATCGCGGGGCCAGTGATACGCATCCAGAGAACACGATCGAGGCGTTTCGTGAGGCGATTCGCCTGGGGGCACAGATGATCGAGTTCGACGTGACGTTTTCACGAGACGGTCAACTGGTGCTGATCCACGATTCGACGGTCGATCGCACGACCAACGGCAAGGGGGCTGTCGCGAGCCTGACGCTCGAGGAACTCAAGAAACTCGACGCCGGCGGCTGGAAAGACAAGCGGTTTGCGGGTGTGAGAATGCCGACGCTCGATGAGGCCCTGGTGATGATGCCAGAGAACATCTGGCTGAATGTTCACCTGAAGGAGACGCCCGGCCAGGCCGAAAAACTGGCCGGACAGGTGGCCGGCAGGATTGTCGCCCACCGGCGACAACACCAGGCGTTCCTGGCCTGTGGCGCTCGTGCGGCGGCTGCGGCCCGTCGTGCTCACGCGGAGATCAAGATCTGCAACATGGAACGGCAGGCCAATTCTCGCAGGTACGTCGATGAGACGATCGCAGCCAAGACGGCTTTCATCCAGTTGCTGGGCGGCGCAACGGTTGACCCGGCCCACACGCGGTTGCTGAAGCAGCACAAGATCCGCATCAACTACTGCTGTGCCAACGAGGCCGGGAAGGTTGCTGGGCTGTTTGCGGCCGGAGTCGAATTTCCCCTGGTCGATCGGGTCGGGGCGATGATCCAGGTTGCCGAGAAGCAGGGTGTCGCCCGTTTGCTGCCGGTCTTTCGGTCGCGACTGAAACAGGCCGGTCTGAAAACACCCCTGTCCACGTTGCTCGAGCAGCGGAGCCTGGGCGGGGGAGCTGCCACCCAGGGACTGGCCCTGGGGAAGACTCACAATTTCGCGTCCAACGCTCGCACCATCTGCCGCTTCGATAAGAACTGGAAGTTGATCGAGCAGAAGACGATCCGCATCGACGGGGTCAATCACTTCGGGGCGATCGACTATCACGACGGCTTCCTGTGGGCGGGCCTGCTGCACGGCCCTGAAGGAGGCAAGTACGACAAGACGCTGGATCGCGGAAAGGTGGCCAAGATTCGGGCCAGCGACCTGTCGGTGGTCCAGACGTGGGACATCACCAAGGATCTCACCTGGATTGATCCGGTCTGTTTTGACGGCACGCACCTGTGGGTCGGCGACCTGCGGGACCTGGGAATTCACAGGTACCGTTTCGACGGAGACCGGATCGTGCGCGATGGGGTGTTCCGCTACCCCGGCGCGATGCATTTCTCCCAGGGAGTTCGGATTGCCGGCGGAAAGCTTTACTCGATTCACACCTTTGGCAGTATGGACGGCCTGTTTGAATTCGATTTGCCCAAGACGCTCGACAAAACCGTCCAGCGACCGACACGTGTCTGGGAGATCGCCGAGACGCGGATGCACCTGGAGGGCTTCGATTTTGTCCCGGGGCATCCTGACCAGATCTGGCACTCGCAGGGCGGACAGGTCGATCGCTACCGACTGGCCGGGGTCAAGGCTGTTGCCGGCGGCAACCCGAGAGGGGCTCTGTTCCCGGTCGTCTTGCAGCAGGCGTCTGCCGCCGCCCGAGTGCGTGTTACCGATCTGGGAGCGGTCGCCGACGGCAAGACGGACTGCCTGGCTGCGATCCACAAGGCCATCTCGCAGGTGGTCGCCGTGGGAGGCGGCACGGTGGTGTTTCCTCCGGCCAAGCAGCCCTACCTGGTCAGTGGCACTGTGGTCATCCGTTCGAGCAACGTGAAACTCAGTGGCAAGGGGGCCACGATCAAGTTGGCCGATGGTGCCGCCAACGGGACGAAGGCCAAGCGGACTACCGATAGCCAGGTCCACGTGTTGTGGGTGGCAGGGAAGCCGGACAAGCCGGTCCAGCGCGTCGAGATCCGGGGACTGACCGTCGATGCCAATATCTACCGCCAGGACGACTATTACAATCCCCGGGCCATCGTGGTTGAGCACGGTCATCTCGTGAAGGTTCGCGATGTCACGATCCTGCGACCGTTTGTCGGGTTGGACATCGGGGCGGGGTCGAGTGACTGCGAGGTACGGGGGTGCGTGGTTGAGGACTGGCTCGAGGATGGCTTCGATGCCAGTGGGGATGCTGACAAGGGGTCTGAGGCGATCACGACCAACATCCGGTTTATCGACTGCCACGCTCGGGGTGCGCCGAAGTCGACAGGCAACGCGTGGGAGATCGAGGACGGTGTTCGTCATGTTCGCGTGGTCGACTGTTCGGTTTCCGATGTTCCCAGGGGGAACGCGTTTGGGATTCGGAACCACTGGAAGGCCGGTCCGGTTGATGTCTCTCGTGACATCCAGTTGCGGCGGGTGCGGATCGAACGGGTTGGGGGCAAGTACGGCATTTACAGCCACAGCGCTCCCCGCGAGAGGTTCCCGACCAATCGCCTGGTTGACGTCAGTCTCTACGACGTCCAGTGCCAGGCGCCGGTCCTGTTCTACGGTCCGATGGAGAGTGTTCGAATCGTCGGCGGTCGTTTCGGGGTTATTCACCTCGGGTGGGACTACGGTTCGAAGTCCAGCCGTGAACCGGGCGAACCGCGTCCGTTGACCGACACCCGTGTCTGGATCCGAAACGTGCAGGCCCGCGGGTTGAACATCCACGCCGGAGCCGGGCGGTTCACCCTGAGCAACGTGCTGATCGATGCGTCGGGGAAGACACCGGTCTCTCATGCTGTCCGGATCGTCGGTGGCCGAAACCGGGTGGGATTGTCCAATTGTACGATCACCGGAGCCGGGAAAATCGGGCTGGCGCTGGAGGGCGACGCGGCCCCACGAGTGGTCGATTCGATCATCTGGGGCAGTCCGCTTGCCGTCGGACTTGGATCGGGGCAAGCCACGTTCTCACATTGTTGCCTGCAGGGCGGAGTGCCCAAGGGAGCCGGTGACCGGGGAAACAACCAGGACACCGACCCACAGTTCTGGAAGGTGGCCGGTCGTCGGTTTCTGTTGAGCGACAAGCCAGCCGACGGGCGGGGTGCGAGTCCCTGTATCGACGCCGGATCCCGTTTGGGGGCGTTCCGCGGTTTCGATGAACTGACCACCCGGGCTGATGGAGGCCGTGACACTGGGAAGACGGACCTGGGTTTTCACTATCCACTCAACGCGGTCGACTGAGCCGTACGGGCGACGAGGCTGCGGAATTCAGTCGATGTGAAGACAATGCACGACTCGGACAGAAGAACATGTTGCCGCGTGCGATTGCGGAGTTAGTCATGAAGAGAATCAAGACTCGGTGTGGCGGTCGGTGGAACGGTGTCGCGATTGCGGTAATTGCCATGCTTGTCGGCGGCGGAGTTTCCGGTCCCACATGGGCTCAACACGATCCCCAACGGAATGCCACGCGGTTGATCGCCACCGGCGACTACGCGGCCGCCTGGAAGGAACTGGGTAAGGGTGAACCCGGAGATCCCGAGACGCATTTCGTGGCGATGATGGCCGAGTTGAAACGGGGACGGATCACGCAGGGCGTCGAACGGATGCGGAAGGCCGTGGCGACGGGGATTCCGTTTGCACGTTTGATTGCCGGTCCCCGGGATGTGCTCAAGCCGTTGTATGCCACCGACGGGTTTCGTGAACTGGCCGCGAAGCACCAGCCTGCTGACCTGGTTCATGGACCGATGATGGGGGCGGTTACCGACACGGGGGCTTCGGTCTGGCTCCGTACGGCCACGGCCGGTTCGGTGGTGATCCTGGTTCGAGATGCTGCCAGCCGGGCGATTGTGCTCGAGGCGTTCGGACGGACGTTGCCAGAGACCGACTTCACGTCGGTCGTGCAGCTCAAGGGGCTGAAGCCGGCCAACCGTTACCAGTACGAGGTGCTGTTCGATGGTCGCAAACAGAAGGCCGACAACACCCGGTTCCAGACGGCGGCTCCGGACGGGACCGGTGGCAAGACCCGGATCGTTTTCGGAGGTGGGGCCGGTTACGTGCCGAAGTGGGAACGGATGTGGGACACGATCAGGAAACGGAAACCCGATGCGTTGTTGATGCTCGGTGACAACGTCTACATCGATGCTCCCAGGGAGACCCTGACGACCCGGTACTGCTATTACCGTCGGCAGTCGCGCCCCGAATGGCGACGACTGGTGGCCGCGACCCCGGTGTATGCGATCTATGATGACCACGACTTCGGCACCAACGACTGCGTGCCGGGGCCGGAGATCGAGAAACCGGCCTGGAAGCGCCGGGTCTGGAACACGTTCCGACGCAACTGGTGCAATCCCTTCTACGGTGGGGGCAAGACCCAGCCCGGATGCTGGTGTGATTTTCGCATTGGCGACCTGCACGTGATCCTGCTGGACGGGAGGTACTACCGTTCGCGAGGGGACCGCCCCAGCATGCTGGGGCCGGCGCAGATGACATGGCTGAAACGGACTCTCAAGTCGTCGAAGGGGACGTTCAAGATCATTGCCTCGCCGGTGCCCTGGTCGCCCGGGGTCAAGCCCGGCAGCCGCGACACGTGGGATGGATTTGCCGCCGAACGCGAACAGATCTTCGGGTTCATCGAGTCCGAGAAAATTAATGGTGTGATCCTGGTATCAGCCGACCGTCATCGAACCGACCTGCGGGTGACCAGGCGGCCGAACGGGTACGACCTCTACGAACTGGAGAGTTCGAAGTTGACCAATCGTCACACTCACAAGGTGGTCCGGACTCCCGGTTTGATCTGGGGCTACAACAAGACCTGCTCGTTCGCGGTGATGGAATTCGACACCACGGCTGCGGATCCCCAGGTGAGATTCGAAGCGGTAACGATCGACGGTGAGCGGGTTCACGATCACGTGCTGAAATTGAGCCAGTTGACCCATCGCCCCGGGAAGGGTCACTGAGTCGAGTCAAGGGAGGCAAGGATGTTGCAGCGGGACTGTCGGTGGCTGGCGTGTGTCGGCTTCTGTCTGTTGATGACTTCCGGCCTGTCGGCGGCCGACCGCCCCAACATCGTGTTGATCCTTGCCGACGACATGGGGTACGGCGACGCCGGGTGCTACAACTCCGAGAGCCGGATCCCGACGCCGAATATCGATCGCCTGGCACGCCAGGGACTCCGTCTGACCGATGCCCACGCTCCGGCCTCGGTCTGTATCCCGACTCGTTACGGGTTGTTGACGGGACGTTACCCGTTTCGCAGCCGTCGAAGCGAACGGAGTGAAAGTCGTATCGAGCCGGGACGGCTGACGCTGGGTGGATACCTGCAGGGGCAGGGCTACCGGACCGCGTGTGTTGGCAAGTGGCACCAGGGGTTCGAGGGAGGCAAGTCACGCAAGGACTATTCGAAGCCGATTCCCCAGGGGCCGGTCGCCCGTGGCTTCGATCGCTTCTATGGAATTCCCGCGTCGCTGGACATTCCGCCCTACTACTGGATCCGGGACGATCGGTGTGTGACTCCGCCGACGGCGATGGCCAGGGACAATTTCAGTTCCGGGTGGACCAGGATTCAGGGTGCGTTCTGGCGGGCCGGGCCGGTTGCTCCGGACTTCCGTTTCGAGCAGGTGTTGCCCACTGTCGAGCGGCAAGCGGTCGGATTCATTGATCGTTGGGCTCCCGACTCACGCGGGCCGAAAAGCAAACCGTTCTTCCTGTACGTCCCACTCCCGGCACCTCATACGCCCTGGTTGCCGTCCGAGGAATTCCGCGGCAAGAGCGGGGCTTCGATGTACGGCGATTTTGCGATGATGGTCGATGCGACGGTCGGGGCGATCGTCCAGGCGCTGGAGAAGCAGAAGATCGATGGGCAGACCCTGGTCGTCTTCACCAGCGACAATGGGCCGGTCTGGTACCCGGCCGATACCCGGCGGCTGAAACACAACTCGGTCGGACCGTTGCGTGGGATGAAAGGGGACGCCTGGGAGGCGGGCCACCGGATGCCGATGGTCATCCGCTGGCCCGGACGGGTGCCGGCCGATTCCACGAATGGCCACTTGTGGTGTCACACCGACTTCCTGGCCACGGTGTCTCAGATCACCGGAGGACAGCTGCCCCGGGACGCCGGTGAGGACAGCGTGGGCCAGTGGAATGTCTGGCGGAATCCTGCCACGGCCGATCCCGTCAGGAGGACACTGGTGACCCGGTCCTCCGGAAGAGTGTTGGCGGTCCGCGATGGGAAGTGGAAGTACATCCCGCAACTGGGCAGCGGCGGCTTCTCGAAGCCGCGACGACGCAAGCCGCGAGATGGTGAACCTGCTGTCCAGTTGTATGACCTCTCAAACGATATCGGTGAGCGGAAGAACCTGGCCGGTGACCGACTGGACGTCCTGAAACGAATCCGGACGGTGGCACGCCGTTTGACTGGCGCGACGGCGCCCTGAGCGGGCTTCCGGGAGACGTCCTGTCCCCGGACCGGGCCGGACACCCCGGGGGGAGGGATGCCGACCGCGATCCGAGGGCGGAGTGAAGCCAGTTGCTTCCGATCAGCTCTTCAGGGCGATTCGCCTGGCCCGGGCCTTCTCGGCCTTGGCCGCGACGATCTTCAGCACACCGTCGGTGTACTCGGCCTCGACACCGTCGGCCTCCACCTCCTCACCCAGCCGAATCACGCGACGAAACGAACCACGACGGCGTTCGACGCGGTGCCACGAGCGGTCGGTCTCTTCCGTCGGCTCGTCTCGCTTGCCCGAGATGGACAGGTGTCCCTCGTGGAACTCAATCTCCAGGTCGTCCTTGGAGATACCGGGCAGGTCGAGGTGCACCTCGAAATGGGACTCGGTTTCCGAGAGGTCCAGGCGAGGAGCCCAGTCGACGGACTCCCTGGACTCTCCGCCAAGAAACGCTCCCATCATCCGGTCCATGTCGCTCCAGACGTTGTCCAGACGACCCACTCTCCATCCCATCGGTACCAGAGTGTTAGCCATGTGCCTGTTCTCCTTTTCTCGTGTCGGTCCAACAGACCGGGATTTCCACGCCTCACGCAGGAGGCCACGTTGAGAGAGAACAACTACAAATGGCGTGCCATACAAGTCAGGAATATTTGTAAGAATAAATGTGTCAATAGGTTATGTAAAATTTAGACAGGACTCCTACTGTTCAG
>DLVV01000467.1:41004-52497 GCA_003445035.1 Planctomycetaceae bacterium
CGAGTTTGTCAGCTTTCAGGGTTTATCTCCAAGCCTGACGGGGCGACCGGGAAGTTGGCCTGTCATTTTTCCGTTTCGGAGGACGAACTGCCCGTGGACCAGGACATGTGTGATACCGACGGAGTGCTGATGCGGTTTGAGGAACGTGGCCTTATCGGTGACAACGTTCGGATCGAAGACGGTCACGTCGGCGACGGCACCGCTGGCCAGTTGTCCACGGTCGTGCCAATCCAGTCGTCTTGCGGGCAGGCTGGTCATCTTCCGAATGGCGTTTTCGAGTTTCAGCACGCCGCGGGTTCTGACGTAATGGCCCAGGACCCTGGGGTAGCAGCCGTAGGACCTGGGGTGTGGGTTGCCGATACCGAACTCGAAGACACTGCCGTCGGAAGCGATTGCGGTGTGAGGGTCGGACATGACCCGATCGACGTCGCCTCCGGGTTGAACCTCCAGCGTGTGGTTGATGCCGGTGACGCCATGTCCGACGAGCTCGATGAGCAGTTCGGCACCGTTGCGGATCGTGACCGGTTTTCGTCGCGAGACGAGTATCTGGACGAGGTTCTTTCCCTCGAGGGTTTCGTCGTGCCGCGCCCGGGCGATCTGAATGCGGTTGAGCGCCTGCCGCGTGTGGGCGTCATCGCCGGGGCTCTGGTCAGCCAGGTACAGTTTTCGGACCAGCAGGTCCTCGACGGAGGCCAGGATACGGGCCCGCTGTTTCGGGTCGGCGACCCGCTTGCGAAAGGCGTCGAGTCCCCCGGCGAGGGAGGACTGGGGCACATAAAGTCCGACTCCGCCACTCCCCGCTCCGTAGGGATATTGATCGAGGCTGACATCGATGCCGGCCCTGCGTGCGGTGCCGATGCGAGCCAGAGTTTGTCGCGTGAGTCCAAAGACGGAGGCCGAGGAGATCTTGTGGTGGGAGACGTGAACGGGGACGCGGGCGCGTCGACCGATCACCAGGGCTTCCTCGAGCGCCTCGATAATCCTCGTCCCTTCGTCTCGCATGTGAGTGGCGTAGAAGCCTCCGAACGGTCTGACCTGGCTGGCCAGTGACACGATCTCGTCGGTTCCTGCGTAGGATCCCGGTCCGTACCGCAGGCTGGTCGAGAGTCCGACCGCCCCGGCTCTCATGCCGCGACGGACCATCGCCTTCATCTTCTCCAGTTGGTTCCGGTCGGGAACGACATCGCGTCGGCCGAGAACGGCCTGTCGGACGCTGCCGTGTCCGACCAGGATCGCGATGTTCGGTCCCGTGCCACCGTCTTGGAGTTCTCGGAAGAACGTCTCGATATCGGTCGGTGAACTGCCGCAATTGCCGCAGAGCAGGGTCGTCACGCCCTGGCGGATGTAGTTCTCGGCCGAGCGGTACTTGAGGATGCCTCGGTCAGCGTGGCTGTGCAGATCGATGAATCCTGGACAGACGACCTGGCCGGAGACGTTGATGACGACATTGGCGGTCAGTCCATCGAGGTTGCCGATGGCGACGATTCTCCCGTCGCTGATGGCGACATCCGCCGGCCGGCCGGAGGAACCGGTGCCATCGATGAGGGTTCCTCCTCGGAGGACGAGCTGAAATCCGTTCGGTTCATCGGCGACTGCACAAGCTGAAACTGCTGCACAGGCCAGCACCAGCGAGAGTCGGGCTACTGTCGAATTCAACATGTCGATTGGTCGTGTGATGGTGGAGGGACGAGAATGTGGTAACAGGACAAGACTATTCGCATATACTGGGTGCATGTCGAGCCGATTGCACTTGTGGGCTGTTGTCCTGGCCGGTCTGTTGTCAGCGAGTCCAATCGCGTCGGGAGCCGACCGACCGGTGCCCCTGTCCAAGCGGGGCGTCGATCGCCTGACCCCGTCGCGAGGTCCGGCGATCCTGGGGGCGGTGTTCCGCAAGACTCAACGCGGTGAGGTCGTGATGGCGGTCCGTCGCGACTGGCTGAAGACCGAGGATCCCGAGAGGCTGCAACTGGCCGATGCCTCGCTGGCCGAATCGTCGCCGCGTGCGTGGCGACGGTTGCTCGGCCGGATCGATGACTGGAAAAAGACGCTGAAGCCCGACAGCCCGTTGCGGGCCGTGTTGGATCTCGAGCGAAAACGGGTGGCGGATCTGCTGAAGGCCGTCGAAGGCGGCGGCCGTGTGCCGGCGACACGTTTCCTCGCGCTGGTGATCCCCCGAAAGGAGATCTCCGCGTTGACGGTTCAGCCAGTCGTCCGCAAACAGGTGGCACTGGTGAGTTGGGTCGAGGGTCTGAAACGTGTCGAAACGCGTTCGGTCGACGACCTGGCGGCCGAGTTGATGACGGCCGGGCTCGATCCGGCGACGGCCGGTGCCGAGTCGTTGTGGCGCGAGTTGCCGGTGGTGGAGGATGACGATCGGACCTGGCGGATCCGGCGTGTGCTGAAGGCCTGCCAGTTGTCTGAACCGCTCCACTTCCAGGGGACCGGGGGCCTGTTGCTGGCAGCCAACGAGAAGAAGAGGGGCGGAGGCCTGGACCAGCCGGTTGACGCAAAGATGATCGGGGATCTGGTCGGCCAGTTGCTCGGTGGAGATCTGGGCGGAGACCTCGGCAAGTTGCTCGAACAACTCGGCGGCCGGGCGAAGCCGCGCGGCGGGGATTCGAGTCCGTTGCTGACAGCGGCACGCCGGGCGGAGGCGGCCGGACGCGACGCATTTCGGGTGACGCGTTTCCGTCATGACGTGACCGGCCGACGTACGACCGTCACCTCGGAATTTCTGGTCAAGGTGGATCGCGGGGAGTGGGTGCTGGCGTGGCAGGAGTCACGGACGATTGAGGTGCGGGCCCGTCCCGACGCTCGCAAGCGAATCGAGCGCGACCCGCGGGTCCAGGGAGTGTTGAAACTGGTCAAGGCTCTGGGTCTGGATGGCGGAGACCGGGCCATCGAGACAGCGATCCAGTTTGGAGCCGCGACCCAGGAGGGGCAGCAGCGGCTGGACTCGGGATTCCTCAAGTTCCGCGACCGTTACGGGCATCGCCTGGACAGCCCTCCGTTGTGGTGGGGCCGGACGCTTCGGACGACCGACGACCGTTCCGGTCGCAAGCCGACCGGAAACGATTAGCCGAACAGGCCCGTCACCGCGCGGCCCTCGGTCAACTCGTAGGGTCTCTCGAGCGAGTCGGTGTAGGTGGTGTGGGGATCGATTCCCAGCGAGTGGAAGATCGTGGCCCCGATGTCCCAGGGCGTGACGGGTTCGGTGCGAGGGTAGGCGGCCAGGCGGTCGGTGGCTCCGTAGACGGCACCGGGACGGACTCCAGCGCCGGCGAGCACGATCGAGTAGGCGGCAGCCCAGTGCTTACGCCCTGGAGAGATGCCTGCGAAGCTTCGTTCGCGGGCCACCAGTGGGGCACGACCGAATTCGCCCATGCAGATCACCAGCGTGGTTTCCATCAGACCCCGATCCGCCAGGTCCTCGAGCAGAGCTGAGAAACTGAGATCGAAGCGCGGCAGAAGGTGTTGTCGAAGCGCCATGAAAATGTCGTTGTGCGTGTCCCATCCGTAGGCGTCGGTCTGGTCGGGCGCGTTGTCCTGTCCCCTCGCGTTGTGGTTCCACATCACGGTGATCAGAGGCACCTCGGCCTCGACCAGCCGTCGTGCCAGCAGGCAGGTCTGTCCCGATCGGTTGCGGCCGTAGCGATCTCTCAGGGCCGACGATTCCCTGGAGAGGTCAAACGCCTGGCGGCAGGCGGGGTTGGACAGCATCCGCCAGGCCTGTTGATAGAGCGTGTCCTTGCCCTCGAGCCGTCGGTTGGCTGCGAGCCGATCGCGGTAGGTGTCGATTGCCGCCAGCAATTTCTGCCGGGCGGCGACCCGCAGCGGTGGCAGCCCGGGCTGGCTGGCGAGTCCCGGCATGGCGATCTGTTGACCGCTGGTGTCACCGACTTGCAGCGGTTCGAATTCTCGGCCGAGCAGCCCGGCGAACTGGCCGGGAGCTGGGACGGTGGGAGAAAACAGCGGAGCATTGAGGTGGACCGCCGTGTGAGCGAATCGGTCGGTGGGGCGAACGCGGGTCAGCAGCGATCCGAAAGTCGGTCGATCGTCAGGGCTGGCCGGTGGATTGCCGGAACGCTGCCGGTGGTAGTGCCCGGTCAGGGCCAGGTAGGTCGCCGACCCGTGATCGAGGTCCTCGTGGGACATCGATCTCAGGATGGTGTACCGGTCGGCGAGCGCGGCGATCCGCGGGGTGTGTTCTCCCAGGAAGGTCCCCGGTACGGGTGTGCGGATCGCTCCGAATTCACCCCGGACGATCTCGGGGGCATCGGGCTTGGGGTCCCACATCTCGAGTTGGCTCTGGCCGCCCCCGGCGAAGACGATCAGCACCGACTTGGCCCGTCCCCATCCGGGGCCGTGGTGCGTGGGGGCCGCCGGTGCGGTCGCCGTCAGGCCCAGTCCGGCTACGCCCAGGCGAAGAAACTCACGGCGGGTGGTCTGGAAACTCAGCATGCAGTGGCGTTGTCTTTTTGGTGGTGTCCCAGGTTCTATTCTGCTGCCACGAGCGGGCAACGGCCAGCCGAGACCGGTATGATCGGCGGGCCGGGTTGTTTCCCGATGTGTCGGCCTGTTCCGGGAGTGCTTCCAGATGCGACTTTTCAACCGTCACGATTCGTGGTCCCGTTTGGATTTTTTCGCCCGCCTGCTGGCCGTCATGGTCGCCGTGGGCAGCCTGGGACCCGATCATCTCACGGCTGATGAGCCGCCGGCTCGGAAGATTGACTGGCGAGCTTCGGGAACCGGCGGCGCGGTTTCGGCCGGGCGAAGTACCGAGGTGGTTGCGGCGGCACTGGACGTGTTGGCCGAGGGCGGCACGGCGGCCGACGCGGCGGCGACCTCGCTGCTGGGCCTGTCGGTGACCGAACACGGTCTCTTCGCATCGGGCGGTGAAGTGCCGCTGTTGATCTACGACGCGAAGAAAAAAGAGGTGAAGGTGCTCTCCGGTCTCGGCCGCGCTCCCCTGGATCCTCGTGCGATCGAGTGGTTCTACAAGAACGGTATTCCCTCAGGAGGCAGCATGAAGTCGGCCCCGGTGCCGGGAATGGTGCACCTGGTTTCGACGTTGCTGATCCGCTACGGCACGGTGTCGTTCGAACGGGCGGTGCGACCGACCCTGGCGATACTGGATCGCAAGGCCCGTGACTGGCATCCGAGGTTGGCCGTCACGCTGCGGAAGCTGGTCGAGGCCGAGCGGGGAGCGAAGGGGTCGCGGGCGGACAAGATCGCCGCGGCGCGGGACCGGTTCTACAAGGGGGACATCGCCGACGAACTGGAGAAGTGGTACATCCAGGTCGGCTCGTTTCTTCGCAAAAAAGATCTGGCCGCACATCGCACTCCGCTGGAGGACCCGGTGACGGTTTCCTACCGGGGGTACAAGATCCACAAGTGTGGTCCCTGGACCCAGGGGCCCTACCTCTGCCAGACGCTGTCGCTGCTGGAAGGCTACGACTTGAAGTCGATGGGTCACTTTTCGGCCGACTATCTGCACACGGTTGTCGAGGCCCTGAAACTGGCGATGGCCGACCGGGACGAGTTCTACGGTGACCCGAAGTTCGTCAAGGTTCCGCTCAAACAGCTGCTCTCTCCGGGCTACGCGCGGATGCGGCGGGGGCTGATCGATCCCAAGAAGGCGTCGCTGAAACGACGCCCGGGCGACCCGCTGGCCGGTCGGCCGCTGCGAGGGCCGCTGGTCGCTTCGAATCGCAACTACACGATTCCCGTTCAGGACACCACGACCTGCCTGGCTGCCGATCGGTTCGGCAACGTCGTGGCGGCGACTCCCAGTTGCAACCTGGTCGGCAACCGCCCCGGCCCACCGGGAGTCACACAGGGGAACCGGTTGCGGTCGCTGAACACCACACCGGGGCACCCCAACCGGATCCAGCCGGGCAAGCGGCCGCGGATCACGCTGACGCCGACGCTGGTCACCCGTAAGGGGAAACCGGTGATCGCTGTCAGCGTGGCCGGCGGGGACCTTCAGGATCAGGTCACACTCAATGTGCTGCTGAGTCACATCGACTTCGGCCTGGCTCCCCATGAAGCGGTGGTCGTGCCGCGGTTCGCGACAGGCCATCACCAGGGATCGTTCGATCCCAACCCCGATCGCAGTGCCGCATTCATTTCACGGGGCGGGGTGACGATGCACGAGGGTGTGCCCGAACCGATCCGCAGGGAATTGACGGCGCGTGGCCACAAATTGCGAGTGGTCGGCGGGGCCATTGCTCACCCGGTGATGCTGGTGATCGATCCGAAGACGGGAGTGGTCCGGGGTGCGGGTGACCCGCGGGTGGGCCGCCGTGTCGGTGTCTTGTCTCCGCTCCGATGATCCGCCGGACGACTTCATACCTCCGCTGTCGGGCCGGACTGACGCTGGTCGTCATTGCGATCACCGGGGGGTTGTCGGCCCTGTTGGTTCCGGCGATTTAGCGGTCGCCGGGAGCGGCCCAGCGGCGAACGGACGCCTGGCTACTGGTGGGTGGCCGGCTGTCGTTGGTGATCAACGGAGCTTGAATCTCAGCGTCTCGCTGCTCACCTTGTTTCCGAGAAGATCGGTGATGGTCAGCACCAGCTCGTAGTTTCCCAGTTGCAGGTCGCGGGGGAAGCTGAACTCGTAGTTGTGGAAGTAGTCCCGGCGGGTTGTGCGACAGATATCGGGAGTCGGCCCAACCGGGAGTTGCTGAACGATCCTGCCGTTGTCGGACATGGACCGGATGGTGATCATCGATTTCAGCAGGGTTTTCTGTCTCCCGTCGCCAATTGGCTGGCTGGTGAAGTTTTCGATCTCGACATAAAGCAGCACGCCCTGTCCCGGGCTGAATTCGTTTTTCTCGAACGGTTCGTAGTCTCCGAATGTCTGGATGCGACGGCAGAGGGCGAGGTGTCGGAGCTTGAGCTCGGCTCTGGGCTGCAGGTTGTGGATGGCGGCATCGAGTTGTTCGATGGTCGCTGTGGCGCGTTGGCGTGGTTCGGGAATGGACTTGACGTCGAAGTAGTTGACCTGGGCCATCAACAGGTTTTGCAGGAATTCGTTCTCGGCGTCATTCACCCCGGTAATCGGTGAGAGCGCGTCTTCGGGGCGATCGCGGATGATCGACAGCACCCGGAGGTGGAACTGTTTCCTGAGATGGTTGCGTTTCTGTTCGGGGGACACGCCCTGTCCGAGTTTGTCGACCGCGTTCCGGGTGATGTTGAACAGCTGGTTGAGCGAGGCATCAGCGACCTCTTCGTCCGCCGGGTCCCCGTCTCGGCCGAAAGGCAGAGGGAAGGGGTTCAGTCGACGGGCCATGTCCGGGACGTTGCCGACCATCGGCAGGGCCAGACGGGCGGGGATCGGTCTCGCCTTGTCTTCGACGTTCCCGGAGACCAGTGGTCGGCGGCTGAAGCCACCCCCGGGAATCGGTGTGCCGGTTCCATCAACCTGTTCGATGGTCCGACCGGCACCGGTCGCAATTCCGGCAACCGTCGGCTCCTCGCCGGGTTTCATTGTCGGGGCGCCGTAGAAATCCTTGTACCCGGTACGATCCAGGACAGTGCTGACCTGCCCCTGAAGCCGTTCGGCGAGATCGTCGGTCAACGGTGTCAGCTCGGAATTCACCCGGCTCAGCCGACATCCCGAACCCGACACTGCCAGGAACAGCAGCAGGCTGATCACGGCCGGGGGCACGGTGCGGCTGGGACGTGGACGGATTTCCGGCATCGGCAGTCAATACCGTGGGAGTCGAGAAGGGCGAGATCGGTGGCGGGGGGCGGACGATAGTGCATCGCCGTACGACCGACAAGGGCGTCTGAGGCCTGTCGGAAGCCGTGAACGACCGGTGTGGGGTGGTCGGCAACTGCTATTGACTCCCAAACGCTGCGGCCCTACCGTCCCCGGTCCGCTGGGGTTTCAGGCCGCCCAGCTGTGGGCGTATTGATACGGTTTGTGTCGATCCGGAGACCGGGGCGTGCGGTGGTTAGGGAGACGAGTGCAGCGATGGGGTGAGCGGTGCGGGTTGGTGCAGCCGCCCACCTGTGACCCGGGGCTGCCCTCTGACGTTGCCGGCTACGTGGTGGGTTCCTACCCCCAGAACCACAACTACATCGTTCGCCAGGGCCGACTGGTGCCCCGTCACAAGCTGAAGGTGCGATTCGAACAACTCGCCGGGGCTTACCCCGAACCGCTCGAGAGTCTGCTGGACCTGAGTTGCTCGAAGGGTTTCTTCGTGCTCGACGCGGCCGGCCGGGAGCCCTGCGAAAGAACGCTCGGAATCGACATCGATCAGCGTGAGTTGGAGGTGTGCCGCTCCGTGGGCGGTTTCCTGGGTTGTCGGGAGAGCCGGTTCGAGAAACTGAATTTGCATGATTTGGCCGATTCGATCGACGATTTTGGCGGTCCGTTCCAGACCGTTTTGCTGGTCAACAGCTACCAGTACCTCTACTTCGGGAGTTCGCGTTCACCGGATTGTTACCGGGACCACGAGACGATTTTCGGGCTGATACGTCGTGTCTGCAGTGGCCGTGTGCTGTTCAGCAATCGGACCGAGTTGAAGCAACTCCAGCGGAGCTGCCAGGCCGAGGCGATGAAGATCGGGCATCAGGCAGAGTACACCGAGGCGAAGATTCTCGATGCCGCCTCGCATCATTTCCGCGTGGTCCCTCACGGTCGGATCGGCAAGTGGCCGTTCTGGCTACTGGACGTGCCCGGTGCCGAGTTGTCGAAGGCGGAGTCGGTCGGACAGGCGGCCTGAATTCGACGCGGTGTGCCGGTGAGGTTCCGGCTTCACAAATCGGGTTGCGGACCGCACAATCGACGCCCCGATGCAGACTCATTACGCCGATCGGCTCGACGAAGCGATCCGCCGGAAGCGAACTCCGGCGCTGGTCGGAATCGATCCCCGCCTGGACCAGCTGCCGGCCGAGATCCTGAAGAGGGCTGAAGGGGCGGGAGGGAGCCGGGACGAGGTGGCGGCGGCGGCCTTCGACGAATTCTGCGGACGATTGATCGACGTTGTGGCTGGGCTGGTGCCGGCGGTCAAGCCACAGGCCGCGTTCTTTGAACAGTACGGTCCGGCTGGAACCGCGGTCCTGGAACGGGTGATTCGTCGAGCTCGCGATGCGGGGTTGATCGTCATCTGTGATGCGAAACGCGGAGATATCGGGTCGACAGCCGAGGCATACGCCCAGGCCTACCTGGCCGGTGCGGATCCCGATGCGGCACCGTGGGCTGCCGATGCGTTGACCGTGAATCCGTATCTCGGGCAAGACACGCTCGAGCCGTTTGTCGAAGTCGCCTCCCGACGCGGAGCCGGCATCTATGTCCTGGTGAGAACCAGCAATCCGGGCGCCGGGACACTGCAGGACCTGGTTGCCGACGGGCGGCCGATCTACCGGCACACGGCTCAGATGGTCGAGGAACTGGCATCGGCTTCGGTGGGACAATCGGGATGGGGGGCCGTCGGAGCGGTCGTCGGGGCGACCTACCCGCGAGAACTGGCCGAACTCCGTGAGGTGATGCCCAGTGTGCCGTTGCTGGTTCCCGGGTATGGCAGCCAGGGGGCCGGGGCCGCCGATGTCGCCGCCGCGTTCAAGCCCGACGGATTCGGAGCGGTTGTCAACAGTTCCCGAGGGATCAACTTCGCCTATCGCCGTGAACCGTTTGCCGAGGAGTTCGGGGAGACGCGGTGGGAGGACGCGGTCGAGGCGGCCACCGTGCAGATGATCGCCGACCTGGCCGAGGCGACTCCGGCGGGGGCCCTGAGATGAAGACGGTCCCGGCAAGGGACATGCGGCGGGCGGTCCGGCATCTCCGTGGGGCCGACCCGGTGATGGACGACGTCATTGGCCGCGTCGGGGTGATCGAGATGGTGCTCCGCCGGGGGCGATTCTTGACGCTGGTCCGTTCGATCATCGGTCAACAGATTTCCACATCTGCCGCCCGGGCGATCAACGAGCGGATCCGTCGGGCGGTCTCACCCAGGTGGATCACGCCCGAGAGCCTCGGAGAAATCGACGACGCCGGTCTCCGCCGACTGGGTGTCTCGCCCCAGAAGATCGGCTATCTCCGCGACCTGGCCGAGGCAGTCGTCTCCAGACGCGTGAGACTGGACCGGCTCCATCGACTCGATGACGAGGCCGTGATCGAGGAACTGGTTCAGGTCCGAGGCATCGGACGCTGGACGGCCCAGATGTTCCTGATCTTCTGTCTCGGCCGACTCGACGTGTTCGCCCCGCTTGACCTGGGGATCCGAGCCGGGATCCAGCGGGAGTATCGACTGGGGCAGATGCCCGATGTCACCACCTGCGAACAGATGGCCGGGGCCTGGGCTCCCTTCCGTTCGGTCGCCTGCCTGTACCTGTGGCGGAGTGGCGATCTCGAGTTGTAGGCGACGTCCGGTTGTCAGTTGCCCTTGACCACCACCAGCTTGTGGTTGGCCACGTCGTACTCGTACTTCGATCCACCGGGCAACTTCGGCAGTTGCAGGTTGTTCTTCTTGATGATCTCCCGCATGAACTCGTCGTGGTCCTTAGGAAATCGCCCCTGGGCGGCGTTGAAGATGTTCAGGTGGTGATCGATGGACAGCTTGGTCACCTTCTCGGCCAGGGGCCCATAAGCTTCCAGGCCACCGAGCAGGGGAGAGGTGATCTTGATCTTGGAGTCGCTGACCGTCTTTCCCTCGGTCGCGTCGAATTCTCCGACGTCCTGTGTTCGTTGCTTGAAGATGCTCTTCCGCGGCCTTTTGGCCTTGGTATCGGTGGTGTCGGCGACATCCGGACCCGAGCAACCAATTTCCCAGGAGATCAGCGAGACGACCGCCACCAGGGACAGGCGTCGAAGAGACACGGAAATCATGTTGGCTGCCATTTCGGGGTGGGCAAGGTTTGCGGATGAGGCAACGGGTGACGCGAACCGGTGATCTCGATCGGCCAACCGCAATCTCACCGCAGTTTATCCAGCCGGAATCATCGAGGCTAGACGAGGTATGAGGTTGGCCAAATTGGTACCCCGCTGGTGGTCAGGCCGGGGTATCGGAGGCTATCTTGGTAGGGCAGGCAGTTGGGGCAAAACGGCTAACCAACTGCTTGGCTGTGACAACTGCGAGAAGACGATGACATGATCCGGTGGAAGTCCGGTTGGGATTCAGGAGAGACGACAATGATGGGCAAACACATGCTGAAGAACATCCACGTGGCGATTGTGGCCGTGTTGGCCTGTGGGCTGATCGGCGTCGCGAGTCCCGGACTGGCCGCTGCGGCCGACGATGGATTCGAGTCAATTTTTGATGGCAAGACGTTGAAGAACTGGAACGGCAACCCCAAGTTCTGGTCGGTCAAGGACGGTGCGATCACCGGGCAGACGACCAAGGCCAACCCAACCCGGGGCAACACGTTCATCATCTGGAAGGGCGCGAATCTGGGTGACTTCGAACTGAAGTTGCAGTACAAGATCGTCGGTGGCAATTCGGGCATCCAGTACCGCAGTTTCAAGTTGCCCGGCAAGAACGACGG
>DLVV01000467.1:52824-57641 GCA_003445035.1 Planctomycetaceae bacterium
TGGCGAATTGGTGGATACCAGGCCGATTTCGAGGCCGGCAACACCTACTCGGGGATCGTCTACGGTGAGGCTTTCCGTGGGATCCTGTGCAACCGCGGTTTGAAGACCGAGTTGGTTCGTGCCGGAGGAAAGTTCCAGGTCAAGACAATCAAGCGACTGGGTGACAGCAAGGCGATCCAGGCGAAGATCAAGAAGGAAGACTGGAACGACTACCACATCACCGCCAAGGGCTTCCACCTGGTCCACCGGATCAACGGGGTGGTGACGGCCGACTGCACCGACAACGACGCGAAGCAACGACGTGCCACGGGACTGCTGGCGTTGCAGTTGCACGCCGGACCGCCGATGACCGTTCAGTTCCGCAAGATCCGGGTCAAGCGGCTGGGCAAGAAGGTGTCGGCCCGCCGACTGTCTCTGCCCGATCTGCCCCAGATCAGTTTCAGCGATCTGCCCACGCCCAACGCGGTGGCCGATCGGGTGGCTGAAGAGACCGGTGGTGTGGCGACCGAGGCGGTCCGTGCGTTCCTCGGATTGCCCGGAGACGTCCGTGACGCGGTGGTGTCGACTCCGGAGAAGCGAACACTGCCTCCAACGACCGAAGGCGGGAAGTTGATCCGCAAGGTCCGCTCGACACGAGCCCGCGGCCTGCGGTTCCTGGCGACTCCGTTGCGTTCGGCGATCGTGGCGGCGGAGGAGGCTGTCGAGACCGTCAAAAAAAAAGGGTCGCGCTGATCGCCGGCGTCCGTAGCCACGGCTACGGGGCTCACGAGCATCGTGCCGGCTGCATGTTGATGGCCAAGGCGCTCAACGACAGTGGCCTGCCGGTCGAAGCCGTTGTGATCTCCAACGGGTTCCCCAAGGATCCCAGCGTCCTGAACGGTGCGGCCACGATCGTCGTCTATGCCGACGGAGGTGGCCGGCATCCGTTGAACGCGCACATCGACGACTTCCGCAAACGCATGTCTGCCGGCGTCGGGCTGGTCTGCATTCACTACGGGGTCGAAGTACCCAAGGGCAAGTCGGGTGACGCGTTCCTGGACTGGACCGGCGGATATTTCGAGACGCACTGGTCGGTCAACCCACACTGGACGGCCAGGTACAAGGCGTTTCCCAAGCACCCGGTCACTCGTGGTGTGAAATCGTTTTCGATCAACGACGAGTGGTACTACCACATGCGTTTTGTCTCGAAACTGAAGGGCGTGACGCCGATCCTGACCGACTTGCCGCCTGATTCGACGCTCAAGCGTCCCGATGGTTCGCACAGCGGCAACAAGTTTGCCCGTGCCGCGATCGCCAAGAAACAGCCTCAGCACATGGCCTGGGCGCGCGTTCGTCCGGATGGTGGTCGGGGCTTCGGGTTCACCGGTGGGCACAATCACTGGAACTGGGGCCACGATCAGTTCCGTAAACTGGTGCTCAACGCGATCGTCTGGACGGCGAAGATCGACGTGCCCGCCGCGGGTGTGCGGTCCAGGCCACTGACGGTCAGGGACCTTGAGGCGAACCAGGACTACAAGAAACCGGGGAACTACAACCCGTTGCGGATCAAGCGAATGCTGGGCCAGTGGAACGGCGTTGCGTCGGAGTGAGCCAGTTGGCAAGCGGCGGGGGGGGCTCGTAAGATGAGCCGCTGACCCAGTGGGATCATCCGGAGACTCTCTCGTGACGACTCGACGCCTTGGTGTTCTGGCCATCCTGCTCTGTTCTCTTGTCGCAGCGGGTTCCCGGCCGGTTTGGGCTCAGGCGAAACCCGGCGACGTGCGTGCGGCGAAGAACGCCGTCGCGGGTCTGGATGTGGCCAAGGGGCTGGAGGCGACGCTGTTCGCCTCCGAGCCGGCCATCACCAGCCTGACCAACCTCGACATCGACGCTCGCGGGCGAGTGTGGGTCTGCGAGGTGGTCAATTACCGCAAGAACCTCGGTCGTCGGAAGGCGGGGGACCGGATCCTGATCCTCGAGGACACCGACGGAGACGGCCGCAGCGATCGCCAGAAGGTCTTCTACCAGGGCCGCGATGTTGACAGCGCGATGGGCATTTGCGTGCTCGGCAACCGGGTTATCGTCTCGTGTTCTCCCAACGTGCTGGTCTTCACCGACATCGACGGTGACGACAGGCCGGACCGCAAGGAGATCCTGTTCTCCAAGACCGGCCAGCCCCAGCACGACCACTCGGCTCACTCGTTCCTCTTCGGCCCCGACGGGAAGATGTACTGGAACTTCGGCAACACCGGTCGCGCGGTCCACGACTACAAGGGGCAGCCGGTGGTCGACCTGGCCGGCCGGAAAGTCGTCGATAACGGTCGGCCCTATTACGGCGGTATGCCATTCCGCTGTGATCTCGACGGCGGCCGTTTCGAGGTACTGGCTCACAACTTCCGCAACAACTACGAGATCACCGTCGACAGCTACGGATCCCTGTGGCAAAGCGACAACGACGACGACGGCAATCGGGGCGTGCGGATCAATTTCGTGATGGAGTTCGGCAACTACGGGTACCGGGACGAGTTGACCGGAGCCGGCTGGCGGGCGGCGCGGACCGGCATGCACTCCGAGATTCCCATCCGGCACTGGCACCAGAACGACCCCGGCGTGATGCCCAACCTGGTGCAGACCGGAGCCGGGTCGCCGACCGGAATCACGATCTACGAAGGGCGGCTGTTGCCCGAGGTGTTCCATGACCAGGTGATCCACTGTGACGCGGGTCCCAACGTGGTCCGCGCCTACCCGGCGACCGTTGACGGAGCCGGCTACAAGGCCCGTATCGTCAACCTGGTCAAGGGGACCCGCGACAACTGGTTCCGCCCGGCCGATGTCTGCGTGGCTCCCGACGGATCGGTCTTCATCACCGACTGGTACGATCCGGGGGTCGGCGGTCACAACCAGCGGGACCTGGACCGTGGCCGGTTGTTCCGGATCGCTCCTCCGGGTCACAAGTACCGTCCGCCGAAGATTGACGTGTCGACCGTCGGGGGCGCGGTCGCCGCGCTGAAAAACCCGGCCTTCTCGGTACGCTACCTGGCCTTCACCACGTTGCAGGCCGGTGGTGCCGAAGCTCGAGCGGCGTTGTTGAGGTTGGCCGAGGACACCGACGCCAATCCCCGTCATCGGGCCCGCGCGTTGTGGGTGCTGGGCAAGAGCGGGGCTCCGGTCCGGGCGGCTGAAGTGGCCAAGCGGGCGATGGGCTTCAAGAACCCGGACCTGAGAATCGTGGGGCTGAGGCTGGCACGCCAAATCGAATCCGACGTGGTGCAGGCGGTCAGCCGGCTCGTCGAAGACCCTTCGCCTCGAGTTCGCCGCGAGTGCCTGGTGGCGTTGAAGACGACGAAATCCGATCGGGTGCCCGTGCTGTGGGCCCGACTGGCGGCCGGTTACGACGGTCGCGACCGCTGGTACCTCGAGGCGCTGGGCATCGCCGCTGACGGGCGGTGGGACGCTTGCCTGGCCGCCTGGCACAAGCGGTCTCCGGATGCGGCCGACACTCCGGCCGGAAGGAATATCACCTGGCGGAGTCGTGGTGCCGAGACGGCCTCGAAACTGGCTGCGATCATCTTCGATCCCGAGACGCCCACCGATCAGTTGCCGCGTTTTCTCCGGGCGCTGGACTACCAGTCGGCCCGGGCCCGCCAGGATGCGGCCTTGGCGCTGGTGACCGGAGACCATGGCAAGAACGCCGACCGATCGGGACTGGTGATCCGGGAGGCCCTGGCTCGGGTCGGGGCTCTCGATCTCGGCAGCAACGCCGGGGCCCGTCGGGCGATCAACCGCGTCGTCGAACGTCAGCGGGGAACTTCCGGGTTTGTCAGCCTGGTGGGCCGCTTCGGCCTGAAGGACCACTACCCCGAATTGTTGCGGTTGGCGCACCGGAACGCCGACGAGCAGTTGGGGGTCGATGCGGTGCGAACCCTTTTGGCCAAGGGGCAGGGGGGGCTGTTGAACCGAGGGCTGGCGGCCAAGTCGGAGGTCGATGCCACGTCGTTGGCCCGGGCACTGGCCAACGCATCGGATGCGCGTGCCGTGGCCGTCCTGCGGCCGGTTTTCGACAACGCCAAACGTCCACTGTCGGTGCGGCGTGAAGCGGTCCGTGGAGTGGTCCGCGGCTCCAAGAACTCCGCCAATCAGGTGCTGGCCCGGGTGCGTCAGAAGACACTGTCCGTCGATCTGCGTCAGGCCGCCGGTGCGGCCCTGGTGACCCACCCCGATCCGAATATCCGCAAGCAGGCCATCTCGCTATTTCCGCCGCTGCCGTCGAAAGACAAGAAGCCGCTGCCTCCAATCGCCGAACTGTCCAAGCGAAAGGGCAACGTCGCTCGGGGGCTGAAACTGTTCACGACCACCGCCACGTGTGCCAAGTGCCACAAGGTCAACGGGAAGGGCAAGGAGGTCGGTCCGGATCTCTCGGGTATCGGTCGTAAACTCAGTCGCACGGCGCTCTACGAATCGGTGCTGTTTCCCAGCGCCGGGATCAGTCACAACTACGAGTCCTGGGTCGTGGCACTCGCTGACGGGACCGTGGTGACCGGCCTGTTGATCAGTCGTACCCCCGACAATGTGACGATCCGAAACGTCGAGGCGATCGACCGCAAGATGGCCACCGGCGATATTGAGGAGTTGAAGAAGCAGACGATCTCGCTGATGCCGGCGGACTTGCAGAAACTGATGACCGCCGCAGACCTCGTCGACGTGGTCGAGTATCTCGTGACGCTCCGGAAGGTATTGCCCCCTTCCCGGGGAAAGCCAGGAAAGTGATCGGGCCGTGGCTGATGATTCCCTCGTCGGCCTGAGACCGGTACAGTGACCAGAGAGACCAGAGAGACCAG
>DLVV01000467.1:57937-65760 GCA_003445035.1 Planctomycetaceae bacterium
GAGAGACCAGAGAGACCAGAGAGAATTTGTGACGCCCATCCGGTTGTCGGGACAGGTCCGGCCCGGGTTGACCAGGAGACTATCATGCCATCGACACGACGCACGAGTTTCCCGCTGTTGTTGACCGCAGCATTGGCCACGACGCTGGGCCCCCCGGTGGTCCAGGCTGCCGACGTGACCGGCTTCCGCGACTCGGGCGGCCTGGCTCACAGCAAGGAAACCGGACTGCCGGTGACCTGGTCGTCGGGCCAGAACGTGGTCTGGAAGACCAAGATGCCCGGGCCGGGGACGTCGAGCCCGATCGTGTTGGGTGAACGGATCTACCTGACGTCCTACACGGGCTACGGATTGGTGCCCAACCAGGGGGAACAGGCCAATCTGAAGCGTCAGGTGCTGTGCCTGGATCGTGCCAGCGGCAAGCAGATCTGGCGGAAGGAGATTGCCGCCAAGCTGCCCGAATCGCGGTACTCGGGAGGCAACAATGCCCGTCACGGATTCGCCTCCGCCACACCCACAACCGACGGCAAGCACCTCTACGTCTTCTTCGGAAAATCCGGGGTCTTCTGCTTCGATCTCAATGGCAAGACGGTCTGGACCGCTGATGTCGGCAGCAGGACCAGAGGCTGGGGTTCGTCGAACTCTCCGGTACTCCACAAGAACCTGGTGATCATCAACGCGAGTGTCGAAAGCGGTCGGTTGCTGGCCCTGGACAAGGCGACCGGGAAGGAAGCCTGGACGGTTAGTGGCGTCCGGGGATCCTGGAACACGCCGCTGCTTGCCGAGGTGCCCGGTGGCGGGACCGAGTTGGTTGTCAGTGTGCCCCAGCAGGTCCGCGGTCTCGATCCAGCGACCGGAAAACAACTGTGGACGTGCCAGGGGATCCCCGACCGTGGATATGTCTGTCCGAGTGTTGTGGCTGACAAGGGTGTCGTCTACGCGATCGGCGGGAGACAGAACACCGCCCTGGCCATCAAGCTTGGTGGTCGCGGTGACGTGACGTCGACACACCTGTTGTGGACGAAGAATCGCGGATCGAATGTCTCGAGTCCGGTGGTCGCCGATGGCCACCTGTACTGGGTCCACGAACGCCGTGGCACCGCCTACTGCCTGGATGCCAAGTCGGGTGAAATCGTTTACGAGGCCCGATTGGCTCCTCGACCGGGGCTGGTCTACTCGTCGGTGCTTTTTGCCGACGGCAAGCTGTATTGCATCAGCCAGCACAACGGCACCTACGTCGTGGCGACCGGTCCCCAGTTCAAGTTGTTGGCTCACAACACGTTTGCCGACGACGACAGCCGCACGAATGCCTGTCCGGTGGCCCACAACGGCCAGCTGTTGTTGCGGACCGATGGTTTTCTCTATTGCCTGGGCAGCAAGAAGTAACGACGTCATGCCGGATCCCGTCCGCTTCGAGGTCTTTTCGGACTACATCTGACCCTGGTGCTATTTCAGTACCGTGCGTATTGAACGGCTGCGGGCTGCGTACGACATCCAGGTTGTCTACCGCCACTTTCCATTGCATCCGGACACCCCCGAAGAGGGGCTGACGCTCGAGCAGTTGTTCGCCGGGCGGAACCTGGATGTGCCCGGGATGCAGGCGGAGATGTCCGAGCGGATGGCGGCCGAGGGTCTGGATTACGGGACGCGGACGAGCACCTACAACAGCCGCCTGGCCCAGGAACTGGGATGCTGGGCGGATGGCCAGGAGGGGGGCGAGCGGCTGCACGACGACCTGTTCCGGGCCTACTTCGTCGACGACGTGAACCTGGCGGTGGTCGACAACCTGGTGGCGGTGGTCGAGCGGGCGGGCCTGGATGCCGAGGATGCTCGCGAAGCACTGCGGGAGCGACGTTTTCGCGACGCGGTCGATGCCGATTGGGCCCGGTCTGCGGAGTTGGGAGTCACCGGGGTACCGACGTTCGTCGCCGCCGCGCAAGGCGTTGTCGGGGCTCAGCCGTACGAGGCGATCGAGCAACTGGTCGTCGCCGCCGGCGCCGTGCAACGATCGGCGTAAGACGTCATACTGGCCCCGCTGCTCACCAACTCACCTTTCGGATCACCCTCATGGACACTCTTCGCGTCGCCGCCGTCAGCATGAACAGCCCACTGGGCCAGATGGACCAGGTGATCGAAACGATCGCGGCCCGTTGTCGCGAGGCGGCCGATGACGGGGCCGAGTTGGCCGTGTTTCCGGAACTGGTGATTCACGGACACTGCACGCCGAACACCTGGGAGATTGCCGAGGAGGTGCCGGACGGGCCGACCACCAGGAAGCTGATCGAATTGGCCACCGAATTCGGATTGGTGCTGTCGGTCGGTCTCAGTGAAAAGGAAAACGACCTCGTCTACAACACGCAGATCCTGGTCGGCCCGGATGGATACATCGGCAAGCAACGCAAGCTGCACTGCTCGCGGGACGAGGTGTTGTTCTACAAGGGCGGCCGCGAACTGCCTGTCTACGACATCGGCAAGGCCAGGGTGGGCATGATCATCTGCTACGACAACCAGTTCCCCGAATTGGCCCGGATCCTCGCCCTCCGCGGAGCCGACATCCTGCTGATGCCGCACTCGGCCCGAGTCAAAATGTGGGACGACACTCCCGAATCGGCTGCGGCGGCGAGGGCCCATTCGCACGACTATTTCACCAGTTGCTACGCCCAGCGGGCTCGAGAAAACGCCTGTTTTGCGGTGCTGACCGACCAGGCTGGGCGGGCCGGCTACGTCGACACCTACCCCAAGGACTCACCCAACCAGCCCCACCACGCCGGTGCCATCCTGTTCTTTGCTCCCGATGGGGAGGTGATCGCCTCGTCACAGCGGGACGAGATCCGGGACGAGATGGTCGTGGCGACGCTGGAGGCTGACCGATTGGTTGCCGAACGCAGCCTGGCCAATTACACGCTGAAGACGCGGCGGCCCGAGTTGTACGGCGAACTGGTTGCCGAGCAGGTCAACTGGTAGCCGCAAGGACTTCACGGACGCGATGGCAGACCAGGGCGATCTCGTCGTCGGTCATCTCGATCGCGTCCAGGTAGATGTAGCCCTCGTCGGCGTGATGAGCCCGGGTGACGATCGTGGGGTCGCCGTCGGCCAGGGCCTCGGTCAGTGTTTGGGCCGAGTGGCCTGCGGAGTCGGGGTCGAGATCCAGGCGGGCCCGCGAGAAGGGGCAGCCGTTGGGGTCGGGGTCGACCGAGAGGGTCAGGCCGGGGATGCCGTCCAGGTGCTCGAGGATCACCGCCACCTTGCGGTCCTGCTCGGCGGTCCACGCCGCGACATCCTCCCGCATCCGGTATTCCAGGGCTGCCATCGCGCCAACGATCGCCTCCTTGCCCGCTTTCATGCCGCGGCCGATGCCCCGGTTCTGCAGGTAGACGGCATCGATCAGATCGCGGCGACCGGCGACGATACCGGCCGTGGTTGAGCAGAGGTACTTGTGAGCACTCGTGATCACCAGGTCAGCTCCGCTGGTGATCAACCGCGACAGACGATGGTCCTGTGCGGCGCCGTCGACGATCACTGGAACGCCAGCCGCGTGAGCCATTTCGACCACTTCCTCGAGCGGCACCCATCCGTGGCGAGCGGTGTGGTGCGATTCGACGGCGACCACCGCTGCCACGTTCTCGGCCGTCAACTCGTGCCGGATCACTTCGGCGGGACAGTTGTTGATTGTTCCCATCTCGACCGGGGTCGCGCCGGCCAGCCGGATGGACTGGGTGATCGGTGCCCCGTAGTTGACGCAGTGCCCCTTCTGGATCAGCACGCGATCTTTCATGCCGTCGGTCTCGGGCAATACCCAGGCTTGGGCCAGGTCGTTGCCGGTCATGGTGGCAGCCACCGAGAGCGTGATTCCCGAAGAGGTGCAGGCCGTCACGCAGCCACTCTCGGCACCGGTCGCCCGGGCGATCACTTCGCCGGCGGCCGCCTGGAGAGCGTCGAGTTCGAAGAAATGGTCGAGCGACTCCCGAACCGTATCAGCGATCTCCGGCAACACGATGGCTCCACTGAGCTTGGTCATCTTGCCGCAGGCGTTGATCACTCGGCGGAGTCCGTAGGTGGCGTGGATGTCCATCGGGAGAGTTCCGGGTGGGGCGATTCGCACCGAGCCTACCAGAGCGTTGGCGAGGTTGCCTGCGAGTGGCCATGGCTCGCCCGGGTGGCACCGCCAACTTGCTCCCGAAGTCCGATGACTTCAGCTACAGTGACGACGGAAGAAGTTCATGAATTCCGGTCAACGGGCCGATGCGATGCTGTGTGATATTCTGATCCGAGGCGGTGAGGTGATCGACCCGTCGCAGGATTTGCGGGGGGTCCGCGACGTGGCAATCGCCGGCGGGCGGATTTTGGCGATCGAGGAGTCACTGGCCTCGGCCGAGCCGACTTTCACCGTCGATGCCCGTGGCCTGCTGGTGGTGCCCGGGTTGATCGACCTGCACGTGCATGTCTATCCCCATCACATGCCGTTGGGACTCGAGGCCGATCCGTTGTGCCCTGCCGGGGGCGTGACCACCATGCTTGATGCCGGAAGTGCCGGCAGTCGCAACTTCGCCGGTTTTCGTCGCGACGTGATCGACCGGATCGACACGCAGGTCTTCGGACTGGTCAACCTGGCCAGTCCGGGATTGATCGCTGCGGACCTGGGCGAACTGGTCGACAGGCGACACGCGGATCCCGCCGGGGTGGTGCGGACGATCACGGAGAATCCAGGGGTGGCCATCGGGGTCAAAATCCGGGCCGGCAAGCACATCATCGGCGAGGGGGAGCAGGGATGGGAGAATTTCCGTGAGGCGGTGGCGGCAGCTCGCGAGTCGGGGACCTGGCTGATGGTGCACATCGGTGAGAGCCCGATGTCGATCCCCGAGATGCTCGACCATCTCGAGCCCGGTGATTGCATCACGCACTGTTTCAAGGGCGGATCGACCCGGGTCCTGGATGATGACGATGGCGTGTTCGCCGCGGTTCGTGATGCGTCCGAGGCGGGTGTGATCTTCGATGTCGGTCACGGCTTCGGCAGCTTCCAGTGGGAGACCTGCCAGGCGGCGCTGGACGGCGGCCTGGAACCGACGACCATCAGCACTGATCTGCATTCGAAGAATCTTCACGGGCCGGTCTACGACATGCCGACGACGATGTCGAAGTTCCTGCACCTGGGTGTGCCGCTGGAGCGGGTGATCGAGATGTCGACGACCCGGCCGGCAGCGGTGCTGGGCCAGGCTGATCAGTTGGGCACGTTGCGGGTCGGCACGGTGGCTGACGTGGCAGTGCTCGAACGCCAGCAGGGACGCTTCGTTTTGACCGACAGCTACCGCCAGGACCGCACGAGCGAGGATCTGCTGGTGGCGACGACAACGGTGCGGCGTGGCGAACTGGTTCCAGGCGGTGGTGGGCTGAGAATGCGGCACACGGCCGAGTGAGCAGGACATGATGACCGAGATGGCGGCCAGTGGCTTCGTCTCCCTCCATGACCTGGCTGCAGTCGTCGGCATCGTGTTTGTCGCGGCGCTGGTGCGTTCGACCTTTGGGTTCGGCGATGCGCTGGTCGCTATGCCGTTGCTGTTGCTGGTCGATTTCGATCACCTCGCAGCGGTCGCCCTGCTTGCGGCGACGTCCCTGGTCACCGCGAGCGTGATCCTGGTGGCCGAGGGCCCCGGACGGGAACGAGTGGCACCGAATGCATGGATCCTGATCGGATCGGCACTCCCCGGTCTCGGACTGGGCCTGTGGTTTCTCGAGGTGTCCTCGGTCTCGAGGGTCTCGGGAGTTCTTGGTGGAACGATCCTGGTCGTGGGAGTCCTCGGGATGATGGCCGACCCGAAGCGTTGGCCGATCCGGCCATGGTCGGCTGCGTTGTTCGGGCTGTTGGCTGGATCGTTGGGGGGTGCCTTCAACGTCCACGGGCCGCCGTTGGTCGTGTTCGGCACATCTCGCGAATGGTCTCCTCAGGTCTTCCGGTCAACGTTCCAGGTGTATTTCCTTGCGGTCGGACTGCCCCTGGTCCTCGTGCACGGCCTGTCTGGCCGGTATTCGATGGCGGTTGTGGTGCAGTTGGTCTCGTGTCTTCCGGTCATTGGGCTGGCCAGCTTCCTGGGCGGTCGGCTCAACCGGAAAATTCCCGTGACATCGTTTCGACGTTCTGTTTATGCGATGCTGATCGTGCTGGGAATCGTCCTATTCTGGAAGGCCGGTGGTTGATCGGCAGTCCCACCCGGATTTCGTTTCACTAACTGGTTTCCATGTCTCATGGCACGCACGACCGTCTCTGTCGAACCTGAACATTACATTCCGGTACCCCGGCACCGTCTGATTGACGTGCTGAAATCGGAGTCCGGTGATCGGACCACGTCGACAGACGCCCTCTGTCGACTGCTCGCTGCTCTGATTCACTTCGAGTACCGCGAGTTGATCGATGAACTCAAGCAGGACTACCTGAGGTTCGATCCCGCCAGGCCCGAACGTCTGAACTCGATGATGGGTGGGGAACCGAGCGAGGAGGAATACGAAAAGTCGGAGCGTCGTTTCCTGGAGAATTTCGTCAAAACACTTGAGAAGGCGAATTTCATTCCCCTGGATCAGCAGGCCATCGATGTCGCCGACGCCGAGGACTACCTGTTCAGCCTGCCCGTTGAGGTTGATTGGCGGCGTTTCGATGCCCGCTTGACCGACGTCCTCTTCGAGGACGGGACGTACCTCGATGGCATCAGTGAACCTCCGGAATTTGCCCAGCATGCGCTGCTGTTTCGCCGAGGTGTCGGCGTCGACCAGTACAAGGGGTTTCTCTTCTTCCAGAAACTCGACATGGTCATCTCGAAAACGCTGATCTGGATCTTTCGAAAGATCGGCGACCTGCTGAGGCGTAAGAAGGGCGAGGAACCCGAGCCGGATGTTCCCACCGAAAATGAAAAGACAGATGACGGAGGAGGCACCAATTCGATCCATGCGGACCGTGAGATCGAGCGGATTACGCTGAAGCCTGAAGATGTCAACCTGCGGTCGTTCTTCAAGAGAACTCAGCTGCAGGAACCCACGTTCAGCCAACTGGTGATGGTCTATCGTCTGCTGCCCGACGGGAAGGACAGTGCAGCCACGTCGATTGATCGCACGATCCATATCAAGACGCTTGTCGATATCCCGATGGCGGACCTCGAAGTCGTCTTCCCCGAGAAGCGGCTGTCGATGAAACCGGTGGACCTGATCAAGTTGATCACCACCACCGTGACCGGAGTGGCGATCGTGTCGTTCAAGTTGATGACCGCGTTGGTTGTCAACCCGTACCTGTTGTTCATTCTGATGGGCAGCCTGATTGCGTACGTCGGTCGGACCGTCATGGGATATCGAACGTCCCGGGCGCGATACGAACACCTGGTGACCGACGCTCTGTACGCCAAGAGTCGTGACAACGGCCTGGGAGTCGTGCTGTTCCTGGTCGATTGCATGGAAGAGCAGGAGTGGAAGGAGGCACTGCTGGCCTGGACGATGCTGGACCGAAATGGCCCCTGTGATACCGAGAAAGTCGACAAGTATTGCGAGGAATGGTTGGACGAAAAGTTCAACATCAAGACGGATTTTGAGGTCGAGGATGGGCTGGGGAAGCTGTTGGAACTCGACCTGGTCTCCAAGAACGGCGAGTTGTGGACCGCTTGTGATCTGGATACCGCGCTCGAGAGACTCGACACACGTTGGGACAACTATTTCCAATACAACAGCGACAGTCCTTCGTCAGGTCCCGAGTCAATTGCCTCGTCCGATCCGGTTGTCCCGGATCCGACTGCTGTTGAGCCGACTGATCCTGAACCGATTGCTGTTGAACCGATCGCTGTTGAACCGAT
>DLVV01000246.1 GCA_003445035.1 Planctomycetaceae bacterium
CTGTGCGGATGGGAGGCGATCACCGCGGTGGCGGCGGCCCGCTTGCCCGTCCAGATAAGCAGCTCGAAAAGCCGCTCGGCCAACACCTGATCGGTCGAGCTTTCGATCATCAGTCCCGGCACCTCGGCCAGGGCTTCGATGTGATGCGTCTTGTTGTCACCGACCATCGTCCGCAGTTCGTCCTCACCGAACACGCGAATCTCATCGGCAACCCGCGACTCTTTCAGGAAGTCAACGAACTGGAATGATGTCTCGCCGATCTGGAACGAATCGCCACCTTGCAGGTGGGCTTCGCGGACAAGCACGCCGTCGAAGCTGAAGCCGTTGCGGGCCGATTCGAGACAATGGACCCGCAAGCCGTCCTCTTCGAGTTCCATCTCGATCGACGGACTCCGCGAAAGCCGGTTCTCCCACGGGATCGACCACACGTCGGGGCCGGGCGTTCGACCAATTCTGACCGCGACACCGGGTTCGAGCAATCGCTGCGATTTCATGGACTGCCCGGGTCCAACAACAATCAACTCGGCCATGCTTCAACCCAAACCGAAAAGAACACCAAGTTCGCCGGTAACCACCACGCGACCAGGTTGGGGAGGGTCGATTCTAGTCCCTCGTGGAAAACCGCTTCAAGCTGCCGGCCGTCGACTTGGACGGATCTGCCTGTACGGTCACTCAAATTGAATGGTATTTGGAGAGAAAGCGGACCTTATGGCGAGACCTTCCGGCGGGGGTGGTGTTTAATGAAGCCCGGCCGTTCACCCGTTTTCCAGAGTCGAGCATGATTCGCCGAATCGTCCCGCTGTTGCTGCCGCTGGTGATGACCCTGGCGGCGCTCCCGGCCAACGCGGCTGACAGGATCGCGTGGTACAGCACGCTGAAACAGGGCCTGGCCGTCGCCAAGGCCACCGGACGCCCGATCCTGCTCGTCTCGGCCGCACCCCACTGCCACGGTATCTCGGGCATCTGGTGACCGGGGAAACAGGAGATGGACAGGAGTTACCTGTCCCACGCCGGAGTGGTCGCTGCCAGCAGAGAATTCGTCTGCATCCGCCCCCTGACCTATGAGAGTGCCGTTGAGGCCCCGTACCTGGAGAGCCTGTTCCGCGGTCGATCGGGGAACCTCGAAAACACCGTCTTCGCCATGCTCAGCCCCGACGCGAAGACCCGGCTGTGTCGCACCGGACGCAGCCCCGGATTCGCCTTCCAGTCGCCCGACCAGATGGCGGCTGCCATGAAGCAGATCCTCAAGCAATTCCCGTCCAGCAAGCCGGTGGCACGACCGCTGCCATTGTTGCCCAACGTTCGGCTGGGGCTGAATGTCAGTTCCTGCGACAACACACCGTTGGCGATCATCTACTCGCCCGACCAGGCGGTTCGCACCAGGCTGGAACAACAGCTCGCCCGGCTGGCCTGGGACAAGAACCACATCGGACAGGTCCAGTTCTGCGTGGCCACCAGGGCCGAAGAACTCAAGAACATCGCGGGCAAGACACAAAAGCCCGGCATCCTGATCGTTCAACCCGGAACCTACGGCAACAACGGCCAGCTGATCTCGGCGGTGGACCTGGACACCACGCCCACCGAACTGGGCGACGCCGTTGACTTCGCGCTGCTGATTGCCGAATTCCAGCAGAAGACCATGCGTCAGCACATCGTCCGGGGACAGCAACTGGGCGTGAACTGGAAGACCGCGATCCCGGTCACCGATCCGGGTGGTTCGCGAAAACGACGCCGGAACAATTGACCACTGCGGACGAAAAGACCCTGCTTTCGGAGAGACGAGTGACGGACCTGAACCGACGAGACGTGCTGTGCCAGGGCCTGGCCGGATTGGCTGCCGCCGGCAGCGGATCCCTGCTGCTGGCCGAAGAAGCGGCACCTACCAACGCCACACCCGACCTTCACAATTATCAGGATTTCCTCGACAAGAAGGGCATCCCCCAGATCGCTCCTGCTGCCGTCTGGAAGCCAACTCATCCGGACATCCTTGGACCATTCCACGTCCCCGGATCGCCCTTCCGCGGCAAGGTGACAGCACCGCTGGCCGAGGGCGCCACGCTGGTCGTCCGCGGACGACTCTGGGGCTTCGACACCAAGAAGCCTGTCCGCAACGCCGTGCTCGACGTCTGGCAAGCCGACCACAAGGGTCGCTACGACATGACCAATCCCAGGCAACCGCCCAAATGGCACGAATTCCAGAACCGGATACGGCTGGTGACCGACGAGACGGGGTACTACGAGTACGAGACCATCCGCCCGGCTGCGTACCGGGCCGGTGGCGGCGTCCGACCTGCCCACATCCACTACATGGTCCAGGCCCCCGGCTACGGCAGGCTGATCACCCAGCTCTATTTCAAGGGTGACCCCTACCTCGCCCGTGATCGGTGGGCCCGAGAGTCCAACCTGCTGATCGCCCCCCGGGAAAAAAAGGTTCCGAAAGGCAAGTATCAGTTGGCCACGTTCGACATCGTTCTGGCCAGGGCCGAACAGACCGGCCGCAACTAGGCAATCCAAATCATTCGCGGGAACAATCCCCGTTACGACCATCTATGATGAACACGTCGGCCACGACGCACTGCCGACCCTCTCACCACCTCACAATTTACCCTGACAACACCTCACTTCCTGACGGGCCAGGAACTCTGAACCGGAGACCATTATGACTTCACTGAAGAAAACCCTGCTCGTGGCCGTGGCCGTTCTTGGGCTTGGCGTTCTGCTCAGCCTGCCGACCTCGGCCGATGACGGAGACAAGGACGCGCCCGCCAAGAAGAAAAAACCGACTGCCGCCAAGAAAGAGACCCCCCGCAAACCATCCAAAGCACGACGCGAGGGCGATCGCAAACGGCGACCCGAAGCGCGGGGCGAAGGCAACAAGAAACGACGGCCCGAAGCACGTGGTGACGGCAACCAGAGACGAAGGCCCGAAGCGCGTGGTGACGGCAACCAGAGACGACGGCCCGAAGCGCGTGGTGACGGCAACCAG
>DLVV01000376.1 GCA_003445035.1 Planctomycetaceae bacterium
CGAAGTCGAGACCGTTCTCGGAAATGGCGCTGACGATGTGCTTGCCACTTCGCTGACCGCCGGCTCGTCCACCGTCTCCGTAGTCATCGGCACAGGCCAGTAACCGGCATCGCCCGTCGGGAAGATCGATCACTCGTGGGCCTCCCAGTCCGTCAGGAGTCGCCAATCTCACCCCCTCCTCGTGCTGCCATTCGAGTTGGTCCTCGGAAATGGCGCTGGTGATCACCGTTGGGCGATCAGAGGTTCCGCGAGCCTCGGTGTACATTCGGAATCGGCCGTCGGCCAGTTGTACGATCGAGGGGGCTATCAACCGCAGCGACATGTGGGCGACGTCGGGGCAGGGGCACAATCGGATTCCGGGTTCGGGAGAAAAATCGAGCCCGTCGTCAGAGACGGCGCTCAGGATGTACCCCTGGCATCCGGAGTACGGTCGGCCGGGGCCAACGGCGGTGTAGAACAGGCGGAAGCCGCCCCCGGGCCGTTCGATGATGCCCGGGGCCTGGACTTTCGAGGCGTCCAGGTCGCGAGAGGCCTCGACCCTCGGTCCCGCCTCACGGGTCCATTCGGTGGAGATTTCCATCGGGATTGCTCGTGTTCAGTCAAAGGGGCCGCGTGGCAGGTCCGCAGATGGTGTGGCATGTGCCGCCCAGGTTCGTCACCCTGAGCAATGACGCGACGACTTGCAACGCACGGTGCGCCTGGGGATCGGCCGGACGGAGAACGACGATGACGCAACCCAACCGCAGTGGTCGACCCGGCACGGCCTTTCTGTGCGCGATCATTCTGGTTGTCACGCCGGGGATGGCCTCGGCCTGGTGGGATTCCGGGCATCGGCTTGTGGCGCTTGTCGCCTGGTCCCGGATGGACGTGCCGACACGAATGCGGGTGCTCAAGTTGCTGGGACAGCATCCCCAGGTCAAAAAGCACTTCACTCCACCCGACCGGTTGCAGGACGGCCGGTTGCGACACCAGTGGATCATCTCGCAGGCCGCCGTCTGGAGCGACCTCGTCCGCAAGACGGATCGGGATCGTCCGACCTGGCACTACATCAACCGTCCGCTGTTCCTCTCGGACAAGGCCCGTCGGGCACTACAGCCCCGGTTGCGGGTCAACCTGGCGACGCGGCTGCCGAAAGGCGTGAGCCTGGCGACCCAGGAACTGAACGTGATCCAGGCGATCTCGCTGTGTCGCCGACGATTGACGGCCAGGGACGCGACCGATGCCGAACGGGCCGTCTGCGTGACGTGGTTGTGTCACCTGGTGGGAGACGTCCACCAGCCGTGTCATTCGACAGCGTCGTTCACCGCCCGGCGATTCCCCCGTGGGGACCGTGGAGGAAATGATGTGCCGATCCGCGGCGACAAGAAGGACATCAACCTGCACATGTACTGGGATGGGCAGTTCGGGCAGACCCGCACGCTCGACGGAGACCTGGTCCGGCGCGCTGCCGCGTTGATGGCCGACCGGAAACTTGTCGCCGCCGGTCGCCGGGCCGAAAAGCGGCTGCAGGGGGAAACCTGGGTGGCCGAAAGTCACCAGCTGGCCCGAGACGTGGTCTATTCCTCCACGATCCTCTCGGCGATCGGGAGCGGTGAGAGCGATCCGGAGAAAGCGATACCGGCGGTGGAGTTGTCCGGGGATTACGCCCGGCGGGCTCGGGTGGTGGCCCGGCAACGAGTGGTCGAAGCCGGATTCCGGCTGGCCCGTGTGCTTGCCGAGGTACGGTGACGGCGGCTCATCGCTTTCGGGCCTTCAGGGTCTTGACCTGCTTGGCGATCAGCTGGCACATGCTCGGCAGCAGCACGATCCCGGTGTAATGGTTGGTCGGCATCTTGACGTGGTGTTTGGGTGGCAGCTTCGCCGCCTTGGCCAGCGCCAGGGCGCTGGCCATCGGCACCACCGTGTCATGGACTCCCGAAAACAGCCAGGTGCGTTTCGGGTCGAGACGATGGGCCACCCGCGTGGGCTCGATCGTGCTCGCCAACTGTTTCAGACGCTCGCCGGTGATCCCCGCTTCGGTCAGTTTTTGACGAACCTTGGCCGTGTCCCGCTTGCCGTTCTGGATCATCTGGTAGAGGTTTCCGCCGGCGAGCATCACGAAGACGCTGTCGTATCCCCGGTCGAGGCTTGCGGAGGTGGCGACCACGAATCCGCCGAGGCTGGTGCCCTGAAGGGAGACATGCGACGAGTCGACCAGCGGGAGAGCGACGATCGCATCGCGAGCTCGGCGGACGTCACCGATCGCCTGCCGCAACAGGTCGAAGAACCGACCGTCGGATGGTCGGCCGCCGGGGCCGACTCGCTGGCCGTAGCCGGGCAATTGCACCAGGAAGGCGTGCAGGCCCTGCTGGCGAAGTGTCCGGGCGAAGAGTCGACCGACGGTCATTCCTCGGCCCGACTCGTGGATCACGACGACCGCCCGGGACCGTCGAGCGGCTCCCTTGTCCATCCCCGCCACATACCATTCGACCGCCACACGGTCGTTGTCCTTGTCACCGGTCAGAAACGGCGAGGGAAACCGCAACAGCACTTCACCTCGACCCTTTCCCGCTGGCTGGCAACTCACCTGGAATTTCGCGGGGGTCCAGGTCAGCCCGGACAGGCAGTCCCGGGCATCGGCCGAGGATTCGGGCCCGGGAGCCAGTGTGTCGCGGGCTTCGAAAGACCTCTTGTCCCCCGGACCGAGGAAGCTCAGATCCGGCCCGGCAGTCGGCGAGGCGGCCCGACCGACAGGAGCCGCCAGCAGGATGGTCAGCACGAGGGGAATGGTGATTCGGGATGGCATGGTTCATCGAGCTTACGGCGGCGTGATTCGGTGTCAAATCCCGAAACCGCTCGCTGCTCGATTCGGTGGCAATGCCGGTGGAGCGATCGTAGGATGCCCTGAGTCACGCGAAACTGTTTGGCTTTTTGTCTGGAATCTGATCACTCATGAACGCCACCGGCACGCCCGTCAACGAAGTCGACCACGAGTTCTACCATCGAGAGGTTGACTCGTTTTTGCCCGATCGCATCTTCGATGCTCACACGCATCTCTGGTGCAAGGAGTGTGTCGCGTGGACGGCTCCCGGAGCCGCCGATGATGTGGGGCTTGACGAATACAACCGACTGATGAAGGACCTGCATGGCGAGCGGCCCACGCAGGCGATGTTCATCCCGTTTACCACCTCGGTGGAACTCGAAAGCCGGCAGAAAGCCAACCAGTGGGTGGGCGACCAGGTGGCCCTCGACACCAACAACCGCGGGATCTTTTTCATTCACCCCGAGGATGATCCCGAGTGGGTGCGGCAGGAGGTACGGCGACTGGGGCTGCATGGCCTGAAGTGCTACCACACGATGTCGAACGTCGATCCGACGTGGGACGCGGACATCCAGGCCTTTCTTCCAGAGCCGTTGATCAAGGTGGCTGACGAGGAGGGTTGGGTGATCACCCTGCACATGGTCAAGGCGCGGGCGGTGGCCGATCCGGCCAACATCGAGTGCATCAGGCACTACTGCGAGACCTACCCCAACATGCGACTGATTCTCGCGCACTCGGCTCGAGGCTTCCAGCCGGCCCACAATCTCGAGGGTCTGCCCAAACTCACGGGGCTCGACAACCTGTACTTTGACACCAGCGTCAATTGCGAACCGATTGCTCACCAGGCGATCATTCGAATCATCGGGCACGACAAGCTGATGTACGGCACCGACATGCCGGTCAGTCATCTCCGCGGCCGATCGCTTTCGGCCGCCGACTCGTTCATCTGGCTGCACGAGGAGGCGCCCGTCTGGGGTGAGAAGCACCAGAAGATCGATCCGGTGATCGTCGGGCTTGAACACATCCGGTCACTGAAATGGGCCTGCTGGAGCGAGAAACTCAGCGACAGCCAGGTCGAGGACATCTTCTACAACAACGCGGCCCGGCTGCTGGGTACGTGAACCGGCGATGGGGCCGGGTCGGGAGAGAGTGAGATGCGAACAATCGTGAACCGCCTGGCATTCGCCGGGCTGATGGCGGTGCTGTTGACCGCGTCGACGGTCACTGCCGCCGATGACCTCGACTTCGGTGACGTCACCGAAACCCGTGTCATGGTGCCGATGCGAGACGGCAAACGGCTCTCCGGATATCTCTATCTCCCCAAGGGCAAAGGACCCTGGCCGGGCGTCTTCGAACAGCGTTATGCCAGCCTGAAGGGGAAGGGCACACGCCTGTTGGCCGCGAAGCTGGCCTCCGATGGCTACGGGGTGCTCCACGTGAATTTCCGCGGCGCCCAGGAGTCCGAGGGGACCTGGGTCGGGTACCGCGCCCTGGCCTGGGGAGAGTTGCAGGATGGGTATGACACCTGCGAGTGGCTCGCCGGTCGAAAGTGGTGCACCGGCAAGATCGGTACCTTTGGCAGTTCCCAGGGCGGCTACGCCCAGAATTTCCTCGCCGTCACGCGTCCTCCTCACCTGGCCTGCCAGTACATGGTCGACACCGGGTTGAGCCTCTACGAGGAGGGCTACCGTTTGGGCGGGACGACACGGCCCGATCGGTTCAAGGGCATGGACGCCAACTGCCGCGTGCCGGCACACAACCGGGCGCTGATGGCCGAGTGGTTCGAGCACCCCGATTACGACGAGTACTGGGAGGCCGAGGACTGCGCGCGGCACTTCGGACGAATGAACGTTCCGTGTTTCACCATCGGCAGCTGGTACGACTTCATGAACCAGGGGTCGATTGCCAGTTTCCAGGGCCGCCAGCACCGCGGCGGCCCCGGATCGGTCGGACAACAGAAGCTGTTGATTGGACCCTGGCTGCACGGACGCCGAAACAAGGGGAACCGGGTCGGGGAACTGGTGTATCCCCAGAACGCCGCCGTCGATGTCCACCGGTCGATGGTCGGCTGGTTTGATCACCACCTGAAAGGCAAGAAACTGTCCGCCGCCGCTCGTCCCACCGTGAGGTACTACGTGATGGGAGCGGTCGGAGAAGCCGACGCACCGGGCAATCTCTGGCGGGAAGCCCGCGATTTTCCACCGAGGGCTCGAACCACCTCGTACTTCCTGCAGCACAGTGGTGGACTGGGGCTGGATGAGCCCGACATGACCGACGGAACCGGTGCGGCAACAAGTTACACCAGCGATCCCAAACACCCCCGCTCGATTCCCGGACGGGGGTTCCCGGGAGCCCGTGATGCCAGCGGCTTCGAGAAGCAGGACGACGTGCTGACGTTCACCTCCGGCAAGCTCGGGCAGCCGGTCGAATGGACCGGTGCCGTCGAGGTTCAGCTCTACGTTTCGTCCTCGGCACCCGACACCGACGTGCTGGTTCGCATCAGCGATGTCTATCCCGACGGACGCTCGATCCTGCTGGCCGACTACCCGTGGCGAATGAGGTACCGTGAGGGGTTTCGCAATCAGGTTCTGATGAATCGTGACCGGGTGTACCCGGTCCGTTTCCGCGTGGGCTGGATGAGCCAGATCTTCAACACCGGGCACCGCATCCGGGTGACCGTTGCCAGTACAGGGTCGCCGCTCTACGAGCCGAATCCCCAGACCGGCAAGCCGGCGACTATCGAATTTCCCTCCGATGCTCGTAAGGCGATCAACACGATTCACCACTCCAGCCGGTACTCGTCTCGGATCCTGGCGCCGGTCCGAGCCATTCGTTCCCGCTGATTTCGGAACACGAAATCTCTTCACAGATCAATTGACACCCACCTGAGGAAACTGACCGATGTTGAACCGTCGAGATTTTGTCCAGGGTACCGCGGCCACCGCAGCCACCGCGCTTTCACTCGCCTCGAATCCGTCCGAGGCCGGGGAAAAGAAAAGTCAGAAGACAATGGCGATTGTCTCGACCGAGTGGCGATACCATTCGCACTCGCAGCACATGGGGGATCGGTTTCTGCACGGCTACCCGACCGGTGGCAGCTGGAATCAGCCCCGGCTCGACGTCGTGTCGCTGTACGCCGACCAGGTTCCCAAGAATGATCTCAGCCGGTCCCGGCAGGCCGAGTTCGGCTTCAAGATCTTCCCGACCGTCGCCGAGACGCTACGTCGGGGAGGCAAGAGGCTGGCCGTCGATGCCGTGCTGTTGATTGGGGAACACGGCAATTACCCCCGCAACGAACTGGGACAGAAGAAGTACCCCCGTTACGAGCTGTTCAAGAAGATCACCGACGTGTTTCGCGAGGACGGTCTGAGCGTGCCGGTCTTCAACGACAAGCACCTGTCGTGGAAGTGGGAATGGGCCAGGGAGATGGTCGACATCTCACGTGAGCTCGACTTCCCGTTCATGGCCGGTTCGAGCCTGCCGGTGACCTGGCGGATGCCGGCCGTGGACCTGCCCCGTGGCAAGAAAGTCAACGAGCTGATGGGGTTGGCCTATGGTGGGGTGGACAGTTACGACTTCCACGCGCTGGAAACGATGCAGTGCATGGCCGAGCGTCGGGACGACGGCGAATCGGGCGTGGCCTGGGTCGAAGGCCTGCGGGGCGATGCCTTCTGGAAGGCGATGTCGAAGGGATCGTTCGATGCGGGGGGGTGGAGTCCCGAACTTTTCGAGGCCTGCCTGACTCGCACCCAGACACTCGGGCAGCCCCGTTCCACGTTCACTCACTGGCATCCCACGGCGAAGCAGATCCGCGAGATGGTCAAGGAGCCGGTGGCGTACCGCTACCAGCACCGCGATGGCACCCGGGCCACCATGCTGCTGATGAACGGCCTGGTCCGTGACTTCACCTTCGCCGCCGATCTCAACGGCCGCAAGGAACCGCTCTCAACCCTCTTCCACCTGCCTCCCACGCCCAACGTGCAGTACTCGGCCGAATTGATGGGCCATGCCGAGGACATGTTCGTCAGCGGCAAGGCCGGGTACCCGGTCGAACGGACGCTGCTGGTTTCGGGAATTCTTGCCGCGTCGATCGAGTCGATGGTCAAGCAGAAGGTGCTTCAGACGCCTCACCTGGACGTCAAGTACAAGTCGACCCGGCATTCGACCTTTGCCCGGAGCTGATCCGGGAGCGGATTCGAATTCCGGAGGCAAGGACCTCTGGGATCGAGTCCGGAATTGTGTAGAATCGGAACATCAAAACTCGCTGATGCCATTTCGGTGTTCGTGAACACGTGGTGCGGCGGGTGGTTCAGCGGAAGCGGAGGCCCGGCGAAATGGATCAGAAGTTTGAAGGCACACCGAAGGTCGAGATCCGTCTCGATGGCCGCAAACTCTCTCGCGGCGAGGTCACCAACGACTGGGGACTGCGACTGCAGTGGCAGGTCAAGCGGGACGGCAAGGTGATCGCCACACCGCCAGCTCGAGCCGAGTCGCGCTACGAACACCCGGACAAGACACCGGGAAAGTACGAGGTCGTGCTCCAGATGTGGAAGTACGTCAATTACAAGAAGAACAAGCAGCGAGAGTTCATCAGCAGCAAGTTCATCGACATCTCGAACACGGTCACTTACACGATCTGACGAGACTCGATCGGTCACTCCACGAGGCGTGTTCCGGTCCTGAAAGGAATTCTCACCGATGATCCATGTTGGCCAGGCCAATGTTCCACTGTGTGACGGCGTCAGTCGTCGCAGTTTTCTTCAGGCGGGCGCGACCGCGATGGGGCTGTCGTTGCCGACGGCGATGGAACTGGAGGCGGCCGGAGCGGTCGATCCGAAAAAACAGAAGATCAAGAACTGCATCACGCTGTTCCTGGTCGGCTCGCCAGGTCACCTGGACACCTGGGACATGAAGCCCGATGCGCCGGCCGACATCCGCGGCAAGTTCAAGCCGATCTCCACCGCCGTGCCCGGCGTACAGATCTGCGAGCACTTTCCCCTGATGGCCCGGATGATGGACAAGGTGGCCCTGATCCGCAGCCTGCACCACAACACCGGGGCGTCTCACGAGAACGGTCAACGGTGGATGATGACCGGCTACGACTTCAACGCCGCCAACATTCAACCTCACATGGGTTCGGTCGTTTCGCGGGTCTTCGGCCAGAAGACCAGCCTGCCGGCGAGCATCGTTCTGCCGGCCAAGATCGGCAACACCGGCACTTCGACTCCCCACGGCCAGGCGTCCGGTTACCTGGGCACCGCCCACGCGCCGTTTTTCCTCGGCAGTGATCCGGCCGTGAAGAACTTCAAGGTGGCCAACCTCGAGCCCCCCAAGGGGCAGACCGACTTCCGGATCAATTCTCGTCGCAACCTGCTGAAGCAACTCGACGATCTGCAGCGGCGGACCGAGACGTCCTCGACGATCCAGCGCGACACCGCCTACAGCCGGGCTTTCAACCTGTTGACATCGCCGAAGACCCGCAAGGCGTTCGACCCGGCCGAGGAAACCGACAAGCTCCGCGACCGGTACGGTCGGAACACCTTCGGGCAAAGTTGCCTGCTGGCCCGGCGGTTGGTCGAGAACGGGTCGCGGTTCGTGACGGTCAACCACTTCGACACCGTCTTCAATGTCACCTGCTGGGACATGCACGCCAACGGCAGCAGCCTGGACAACACCTACCTGGACTACGAGCGTCACCTTTGTCCCCAGTTCGACCAGGCGTTCACGGCATTGATCGAGGACCTGGAGGAGCGAGGGTTGCTCGAGGACACCGTCGTGGCGGTGTTGAGCGAATTCGGGCGGACGCCCAAGTTGAACAATCGTGGCGGCCGAGACCATTACCCGCCGGCCTGGACCAACTTCTTCGTCGGCGGGGGTGTCAAGGGCGGGCAGGTGATCGGGTCGACCGACAAGATCGGTGCCGCACCCCACGACCGTCCCGTGCTGCCACCCGAGGTTGTTGCGTCGGTCTACACCGCGATGGGCATCGACCTGGAGACCACAATGATGCCCGGACCCGGCAGCCGACCTGTCCGCTTCATCGAGGCCGATCCGATCAAGGAGTTGTTCGGCTAAACTCGCGTTTCGGTTCGCGTTGTTTCTGGATTCGAGTTCGTCGGAGGGCCACCGAGGGCCGGGCGGACTGAGTTCTCGCCCTGTTCAAGAGTTCGGTGGCATGCTTCGGCCAGTGATCTGCCTGCTTGTGTGTGCCTGGCCCGCCTGGGTGCCGGCCGCACCACCGACGATTTCGGACCTCTCGGTCCATGGGCTGCAGGTTGGCGGCACGACACGGTTGACGGTCAGCGGTACGAACCTGTTGCCGTCGCCGCGGGTCGTGGCTGGTGTGCCGATCGTCAAACAGGTCGTCGTTGGAAAACCGACCGCCAGCGCCGTGATCCTGGACGTGACGTTGGCCGGAGATGTGCGGCCCGGCGTGTATCACCTGAGAGCGGTCAGCGGCCAGGGCGTATCGACTCCCCGGATCATCACCATCGACCGGCTGCCTCAGAAGGGGTTTGTCGACTCTGCCCGGTTAGACGCGCTGCCGGTGGCGCTGCACGGGCGTCTGGTGGGATCGACTGTCGCCAGCGTGCGGTTTTCCGGCCGTGCCGGTCAATTGCTGTCGGTCGGCCTGATGGCTCGGCGACTGGGGTCGGCGCTGCGGCCGGTCCTTCATCTGCTCGGACCCGACGGGCGGAGGATGAAGCTGGCGATGCCGCGTTCGGATCTTGGTGGTGACGCGAGGTTCACGATCACCGTTCCGCGAGACGGACTCTATACGCTCAAGTGGCACGACCTGCAGTACGCCGGGGCCGGCCCGGGCGACTTTCGATTATCGATCGGCCGTTTCGACACCGCCGACCTGGTGTATCCGCCAGCCGTGACGCTCGGAAAGTCCGGCCCGGTGCTGTTGCTGGGGACGGGGGGGCGAGAAATCGCCGCCGGCGTGGTGGAGTCCCGACAGGCTGGAGGACTGGTGCCGGTCGGCTGGGCTGAGAACACCGTTTCGCTGGGCTTGAGACCCAAGGTCGAAGTGACTCGATGGCCGGAAGTGATCGAACCGGTCAAGGCCGAGGCTCCACGGCGATTGCCGGTGGTGCCGTCGGCCGCCAATGGCCGGTTGATCGCAGCCGGTGAGTCCGACAGTTGGCAGGTGCCGGTCAAGCAGGGCGAGAAGCTGAGGTTCGAAGTGTTTGCTGACCGCCTGGGGTCTCCGCTGGATTCGATGCTCGAACTCAAGAAACCCGACGGAGGCGACCTGGCTGCCAATGACGACGCGGTCCGTTCCGATTCGCGAATCGACTTCACCGTTCCTGCCAATCTGTCGCATCTGCTGGCGGTGGTCAGTGATCGTCACGGTCGAGGTGGTCGCCGGTTTCTCTATCGGTTGGCCGTGACCCGCACCACCGATCCCGCTGCGGCTGACTTCGACCTGGTCGTCAACAGCAACTCCTACAACGTGCTTCCCGGTGGACGTCACGTGTTTCGTGTTGATGCCGTCCGCCGCGGCTACAACGGAGAAATCCGTTTCGACACGATTGGGTCCCCGTCCCATTTTCGGCTGTTGACGCCGTCGATTCCCGCCGGGGCACCCGGCGTACTGGTGACCGTGGTCAACACCAGCAGCGAGGGGGCAACGGCCTTGGACGGTTTTCGGCTGGTTGGCACGTCGACCGCTAAAGGAACATCGTTGCAACGTCCTGTGCGTATTGCGGCACATCGCCTGGCTTCCTCGCAGCCCTGGCTGCGAGAGGACCTGGTGGTGGGACGCTCGGTGGCTCCCTCTCCGGTCGTCGCCATCGATGTGAAACCAGAGAGCTCTGAATCGCTGTGGCAGGGCCAGGAAGTTCCGTTGCCGGTTCAATTGCGACGAGATCCCGAAGCTGTTGGGCCGGTGAGACTGAGCCTGGTGACCAGCCAGAAAGTGCCGCTGGTCAAGGGCAAGCCGAACGCGGCGGCGGCGATTCGAGGCGCGGCGGCCACCATTGATATTCCGGTCAGCCCGAAGATCAAGGCGGCGGTGGATGCGGCGACGAAGGCCCGTGCGGCGGTCGGAGGCCTCGAGAAGAAAGTCGCGGCGGCCGGTGGGGCTGAAACGGCACTCAAGGGACAACTCGCCAAGGCCCGCGTTGATCGTGACGCGAAAGTGAAGGCGTTACGCGATGCGGTGGCCGCGTCGCCTCGCGACGCGGTCTACCGCGTGATCGTCCCGCCCGGACTGCCCCTTGTCGGCTACGACCTGTCGGTGGTGGCCGAGTTGAGGTCGATGGACAACAAGACCGCATTGGCCCGGTCGTTCAGCCCGGTGCGAAGGTTGACCGCCCGCCGGTCGCTGGAGATTGCTCCGCGTGCCGACTCGGTCGTGCGTGCTTCACGCACACCCAAGGCGGACGCGGTTGTGCGGCTCCGGGGTGAGATCATCCGTCACGGACGGTTCGGAGGAGATGTGACCGTGACGATCGCCGGACAGCCCAAGGGGATTCCCGCTCCCAAGGTGGTTGTGAAGGCCGGCGCGTCCGGTTTCGAGATTCCGCTGAAGGTGCCGGCCAGTTTTGCCGCATCCCAAATAGCCAACCTCATATTGGTGATCAACGGGCCAGCCAATCCCAAGGCTCCGAAGATCCTCGTCGAGGCTCGACAGCCGTTTTCCCTTCGGCTGAGCGTCAACGGGAAGCCGACACCTCCGCCACCACCCAATCCCAGGGCACTCGGGCGATGAACCGGAAACCCAGCAGGCCCACGCCCTTTCTGCTGACAAGTGGAACCCAACAGATGGCGACGATGACCAACAAAAACCCGTTTTTCATGGCTCTCGGCTTCCTCGGCATCCTGGCACTGGCCGGGTTGGTGCGAGCCGAGTCACCCGGTGTGATCGGTCAATTGACGGTCGAACCGTCACAACTGGTGATAACTCACCACCGTCGCGGGCACTCAGTGGTCGTGACCGCACGGACACCGTTGGGACGGACCGTCGATCTGACTGCCGAGGCCACCTTCCGTTCGTCGAATTCGGGCGTTGTCCGGGTCAGCCCACTGGGATGGATCGAAGCGGTGTCCAATGGAACGGCAAGGGTCCAGGTCCAGGCGAACGGGTTGCTGGGAGTGGTCCAGGTCGAGGTCAAGTTGCCTGCCGCGGTGCCACGGCACAGCTTTCGGGACGACGTGATGCCCGTACTCTCCAAGACCGGCTGCAACCAGGGGGCCTGCCACGGGTACTCTTTGGGCAAGAACGGTTTCAAGTTGTCGCTTCGCGGTGCCGACCCGAAAGCGGATTTCGAGTCGTTGACCGATGAATTTCTGGGTCGCCGAATCAACCGGCACAACCCGTCGGCGAGCCTGTTTCTGACCAAGCCGCTGGGCGAGGTGGCTCACAAGGGCGGTGTTCGTCTGGAAGCCGACAGCCTGGAACACCGGCTGCTGTTCGGCTGGGTCCGTGAAGGGGCGAAGGTCGATCCCTCCGGGGCGGCGACCTTCGAGTCCCTGTCGATTTATCCGCGCCGCGTGGTCATCGGGCCCGCGTGGCAGCAGCAATTGCAGGTGATCGCAACCTACTCGGACGGTTCGCGGCGCGACGTGACGCGGCTGTCGGTGTTCACGGTCAACACCGAACGGGTAGCCGCGGTGACCCGTGATGGCCTGGTGCAGGCGTCGATGCTCGGAGAGACCGCCGTGTCGGCCCGGTTCGAACGCACGTTCGCCACTGCCGAGTTCCTGGTGCTTGAACCTCGCGAGGACTTCGAACCGACTCCCGTGCCCACCGACAACGTCGTCGATCGGTTTGTCATCCAGAAGCTGAACTCGATGAATGTCCGCCCGTCGGCCATCGTCGAAGATGCTGGTTTTCTGAGGCGGGTTTCGGTCGACATGACCGGGATCCAGCCGAAACCCGATCAGGTTCGGGCGTTCCTCGCGGACAAGGATCCGGCGAAAAGGACCCGGTTGATCGAGCGACTGTTTCGGAGCGAGGCATTCGTTGACCAGTGGTCGTTGAAGTGGGGTGACCTGCTGCAGAACAGTCGGACGAAGCTGAGTGATCCGGCGGTGTTTGCCTTTCGGGAGTGGCTCCGCGAGGCGGTGGCCACCAACCGGCCGCTTGACCAGTTCGCGCGAGAAGTTCTCGGCGGACGGGGAGGTGTCTCGGAAAGTCCCACCGCGGCCTTCTATGCCGTGAGCAATGACGCCCATGACACGCTGCAGCGGGCCACCCAGGTCTTCTGTGGCGTCCGCATGTTATGTGCCCGCTGTCATCCGCATCCCTTCGAGAACTGGACTCAGGAGGATTACTACGGACTGTTCAGCTTCTTCAACCAGGTTGCCACCAAGAACGATCCCCGGTTGCCGGGTGTCAAGAACGCCAAGGCGGTTGTCATCAATCTCAAGACCGGGTTCGGCACCAATCCTCGCAGTGGGCAGGCCCAGCCTCCTCGTTTCCTCGGCGGCAGTGAACCGAAACTGGCGACCAGCGGGGTCGATCGTCGCGAGGCCTACATCGGCTGGCTGACCTCCAGGGACAACCCGTTCTTCGCTCGTAGCCTGGTCAACCGTGTCTGGAGTTACTTCTTCCACCGTGGCATCATCGACCCGGTCGACGACCTGAGGTCGACCAATCCGGCGATCAACCCCAAGTTGCTTGATGCGCTGACGGCCGATCTGGTCGCCAGCGGATTCGACATGCGTCACCTGATGCGGACGATCGTCAGTTCCCGGACCTACCAACGCAGCAGCGTGGCCAACAACAGCAACATTCACGACGACATGAACTTTTCGAGGTTCGTCCCGAGGCGTTTGCCGGCCGAGACACTGCTGGATTGCCTGGTGCAGGCCACCGGGATCCCCGAGAAGTTCAGCGGCGCCCCGGTCGGGTTCACCGCGAAGCAGTTGCCGGATGCCAACATCCAGAGTGATTTCCTGAAACTGTTCGGGAAACCACAGCGTATGGAGGCATGCGAGTGTGAACGTGATTCGGGAGCCAACATGCTCCAGGCCCTGCACTTCATCAACGGCCAGTCGATTCTCAGTCGTGTCAGCGCCGGCAACGGCCGAGTGGCCGGTCTGGTGAAATCCGAGAAGCAGATCGACAGGCTTGTCGAGCGACTCTACATCTGGTCGCTGTGTCGTCGGCCCACTTCCAAGGAACAGGTCGTGGCCGTCAAGTTCTTCGGCAGCTATGGCGACAAACGCCAGGAAGCCGCCCAGGACTTCATGTGGGCTTTGCTGAACAGCCGCGAATTCATGTTGGTGCACTGATGCGAGTCGCCCGTTCCATTCTCATCGCAATTGTCGCGCTCGCCGCATCACCGGCGAGCGTGTCGGCCGACGACGTGGTCAGCTTCCGTCGTCACGTCTGGCCCATCCTGAAACGTCATTGCTACGCCTGCCACAGCGGCGAGAAACCCGAAGGGAAACTGTCGTTGGCGACCGCCACATCGATCCGCACCGGCGGTGATACGGGGCCACTGCTGGTGCCGGGGAAGCCGAGCCGCAGCCTGTTGATCAAGATGATCAGCGGCGAGGAGCCGTCGATGCCACCCAAGGGCAGGCCACTGACCCGGGCCAAGATCGATGTCCTGAAACGCTGGATCCTTCAGGGAGGCAAAATCGACTCGGTCGCACCGCTCGCCGAGCCGAAGGTCGTAATTCCCGTTGAGTACACACATGCTCCCGCGATCACTGCGGTTGCATTTTCTCCCGATGGTCAGCGAATTGCGTGTGCGTGTCGCAGCGAGGTGGTCGTTGTGACGACCAGCGGAACCGGTACCCCGCTGCGACTGCCAACCCGTTCGGATCTGCTCACCCATGTCGAGTTCAGTGCCGATGGAAAAATGCTGCTGGCTGCGGGCGGAACGCCGTCCTGGTTCGGGGAGGTGTGCGTGTTCTCGTTGGCCGATCGGAAGCGGGTTCTGGTCAGACGTGTCAGCAATGACACGCTCTTTCGTGGTGGATTTTCGCCCGATGGCAAGCGGGTCGCTCTCGGGGGAGCCGACGGTGCGGTTTACGTGATCCCTCTCGACGAAAAATCCGCCGTCCAGCGGATCGAGCTGCACAGTGACTGGGTTGTTGACGTGGCCTGGACCCCGGATGGAAAGAAGTTGATCACGGCCGGGCG
>DLVV01000017.1 GCA_003445035.1 Planctomycetaceae bacterium
AACCACAGCAACAGCGGGTTCGTAAACAGGGTGGTCAGTCCGCCCACTGGATGGTCCTTGTCGGTGTTGAGGCTCGGAAATTCTCGAAACCGCTAGAAGATCCGGCTGCGCTTGTCGAGGTAGGAGGCCAGGAACTTATCGTACGGCTTCGACGTGTCACACAGTTCGTAGCTGATTCGCCTCTCGAAACAGTCTCGCTTGACCTGGTCGGTGAACTGGTTGATCCGGGACAGGTAACGGCGGCGGAGACTCTTGGGATTGGCCACCACGCGTCCGGCCCCTTCCATGTCCTTGAACCGCGTCAACCGGTCGTAGGGGAATTCCAACTCAGCCGGATCCATGGTGTGAAAGACGATCACTTCGTGATTGTTGTGCCGGAAGTGCCCCAGCCCACTGGCGATCGCCTCCTCGTTGTCGATCAGGTCGCTGATGACGATGATCAACCCCCGCCGCTTGGTCCGCTCGGCGGCCTCGTGCAACACCGCCCCCACGTCGGTTTCGCCACCGGGTTCGACTCCGTCGAGCGAATCGAGGATGCGGCGGAACTGTGTCGGGTGCGCCTTGGGAGGAATGAACTTCCGCACGCCGGTGTCGAACTCGACCAGCCCCACGGCGTCGTTCTGCCGCAGCAGCAGGTAGGTCAGCGCAGCGGCCAGGTACGAGCCCCAGCTGAGCTTGGTCTGGTCACCCGAGCCGAAGTTCATCGAGCTCGAACAGTCCAGCAGGATGTAGGCCCGCAGGTTCGTCTCGTCCTCGTACAACTTGATGTAGTACTTGTCCGAGCGGGCGACGATCTTCCAGTCCAGATTGCGAATCTCGTCGCCGGGCGTGTACGCGCGGTGATCGAGGTACTCGACGGAAAATCCGTGGTACGGGCTGCGGTGGCGTCCGGTCAGAAACCCTTCGACCACCTGCTTGGCCACCAGTTCCATGTTGCCGACGCGATGGAGCCCGGCGGGATCGAGGTATTTCTGTTTTGCCGCCATCGTGGCTGGCCTCGGTAGAGAAAGTTCAGAGAATCACCGCGGCCGACCTACAACTCCTCGCTGGTCTGATCGCAGAGATCGCTGATGATCTTGTCAGTCGTCACGCCGTCACTCTCGGCCGAAAAACTGGTGACCAGCCTGTGACGCAGTACCGGGAAGGCCACGTACCGGATGTCATCGATCGAGGCGTGGAACCGGCCTTCCAGCAGCGCGTTGGCCTTGGCCCCCATCAACAGCGCCTGGCAGGCTCGCGGACCAGCCCCCCAGGTCAGGTAGTCCTTGACGAACTGGGGAGATTCGTCGCTGAAGGGTCGCGTGCCGCGGACCAGCCGCACGGCGTAGGCCGCGATACTCTTGCCCACGATCACCTTCCGCACGACCTGCTGCAGTTGCATGATCTCGGCGGAATCCAGCATCGAGTTCAAATCGGGCTTGTCCTGAGACGTGGTCGTCTCGGCAATCTGGAGCTCCTCTTCGAAGGTCGGATAGTCGATCAGGATCCGGAACATGAACCGGTCGAGCTGGGCCTCCGGAAGCGGGTAGGTGCCTTCCTGTTCGATCGGGTTCTGGGTTCCCAGCACCAGGAACGGACGCGTCAGATCGAATGTCTGTCCGGCGATAGTGACCTGGTACTCCTGCATCGCCTGCAACAGGGCCGCCTGGGTCTTGGGCGGGGTCCGGTTGATCTCGTCGCCCAGGATGATGTTGCCGAAGATCGGGCCCTTGACGAACTTCATCTGCCGTCGCCCGGTGCCCTCTTCCTCCTCGAGGATCTCGGTGCCGACGATATCGCTCGGCATCAGGTCGGGGGTGAACTGGATCCGGCTGAAATCCAATGAGAGCATCTCGGAGATCGAGCTGATCATCAGGGTCTTGGCCAACCCGGGGACTCCCTCGAGCAGGCAGTGCCCCTGGGCAAACAGGGCGATCAGCACCTGCTTGAGCACTTCCTCCTGGCCGATGATCACACGGCTCAGTTCATTGGTCAGCTTGCGGTAGATCTCGGCCGCCTGCTCGGCTGCCTTCATATCCTGGTCGTCAACTCGCCCCGCGCCGGCGTTCAATTCAGTCGCCATGTGTCCCTCGCTGCTTGGGTCCGCAGCCTCCGTGCCGCCCCCAACGGCCGGCATCCGTGGCCCCAAGCTACAATGATCCATCCCCCAGTCAACCGAACGCACCGGAATCGGCTGATGGGTCGCAACACCGCTGACCTGACAAACGTTGATCAAAGCCGAATGGCCATCCGTCGGCCGCGGGTCGCAGCAGGCACAGACGCCGTCAGTTCCCGCTTCCGGGCTTTTGCCAGGGCACCTCGCCATACCTCTGCAACTGCCTCCTCAGCGCCGCAGACATCTCGCGAAACACCCTGGGATTTTTCCGCGAGAGGTTGGTCGTCTCCAGCGGATCACTCTCGAGGTTGTACAGTTCCAGCGGCGCGAACGGGCTGTTCTGCAACAGTTTCCACGGTCCCCGCCTCAGGGCCTCGATCGTCTTCCCAGCGTAACGAGCCCCACCCTCACGGCGGCTGAAGAACCACAGTTTCCGGAGTTCTTCCTGCGGTTTCCCTCGGAGCGTCGGCAGGATGCTGCGTCCCTCGATCCCCCTGGGCACCGGTGCCCCCGCCACCTCGCAGACAGTCGGGAACAGGTCCATCGACAACGCCATCAGGTCGCTTTTGGAGCCCGCCTCGATCCGGCCGGGCCACGCCGCGCAGGTCGGCACCTTCAACCCGCCCTCATAGACACTCTGCTTCCCGTCCCTCAAGCGGCCGTTGTTGGCCCCGACGCTCAATTGCCCGCCGTTGTCCGACGAAAAGATGACCAGCGTGTTCCCGGCCTGGCCGTTGCCCTCCAGCGCCCTGAGCACCCTGCCGATCCCATCGTCCATGTGCTCGATCAACGCCACCAGTTTCGCCCGCCGCTTCCCGATCTTCGGCTCCCGATCCAACACCCGCTTGACCCAATCCTCCGGCGGCTGGATGGGGGTGTGCGGTGCGTTGTAGGCCAGGTAAAGGAAGAACGGCCGCTTGTCCGGCCGCGCTGCGGCCACTTCCAGGTAGTCGACGGCCCATTGGGAAAACAGATCGGTGGCGTGCCCCTTGGGGTCGATCGTCGTTTTGTCCTTCCTCATATAGTTGATGCCGTGGCGGCGGTGCTTGTAGTAGTCGTCCATCATGTCG
>DLVV01000178.1:0-9189 GCA_003445035.1 Planctomycetaceae bacterium
GGCCAGATGAACGAACCTCCGGGTGCTCGCCTGCGGGTCGCACTCTCGGCGTTGACGATGGCCGAGTGGTTCCGCGACACGACCGGGACCGACACGCTGCTGTTCATCGACAACATCTTCCGCTTCTCGCAGGCCGGCAGCGAGGTGTCCGCGCTGCTGGGCCGAATGCCATCGGCGGTGGGTTACCAGCCGACGCTTGGCACCGAGCTGGGTGAACTGCAGGAACGGATCACCTCGACCAAGCGGGGAGCGATCACCAGCGTGCAGGCCGTCTACGTGCCCGCCGATGACCCGACCGACCCTGCTCCGGCGACCGCGTTTGCTCACCTGGATGCCTTCATCTATCTCGAGCGGAGCATCTCCGAGAAGGGGATCTATCCGGCCATCGATCCGTTGGCCTCGTCCAGTCGGGTGCTCGATCCGCAGTACGTCGGCGAACGGCACTACGCTGTGGCCCGGGAAGTGCAGCAGATCCTCCAGCGGTACCGCGAGTTGCAGGACATCATCGCGATCCTGGGTGTCGACGAACTCTCCGAGGACGACAAGCTGGTCGTCCACCGTGCTCGCCGGATCGAGCGGTTCCTCTCGCAGCCGTTCCTGGTTGCCGAGGCCTTCCTGGGCAAGCCGGGCAAGATCACGCCGTTGGATGAGACGATCCAGAGTTTCGAAGAACTGGTTGCCGGCAAGTGGGATCACCTGCCGGAGTCGGCGTTCATGTACGTCGGTGGAGTTGAAGAAGCCGCCGAACAGGCGAAGAAGATGGCCGAGGAGGCCTAGAGAACCGTGGCAGATAGTGCACTGCAACTTGTCCTGGTGACGCCGGAAACGACGCTGTTCGATGCGCCCGTGCGATCGTTGCAGTTTCCGCTCTATGACGGCCAGATCGGCGTGCTGCCGGGCCGTGCCCCGGTGGTGGGTCGGCTGGGTTACGGAGTGTTGACGGTCTCGACCTCCGACGGCGAGGACGAGCAGTATTTCATCGAGGGCGGGTTTGTGCAGGTCAAGGCGGGGACGGTGACCCTGCTGACCGACAGGGCGCGGGGCCTGGAGGACATCGATCGCCAGGCCGCCGAGGATCTGCTCGCAGAAGCCTCGAAACGGGTTCCCGTCACTGACGCCGAACTCGCCGCCAAGGAGCGGGACCAGGAAAGTGCCCGGCGGATGCTGGCCGTCGCTCGCTGAGCGGTGGCTGCTCTCCCGGACGGCTAATGGTCGATCGCGTAATAATGCTCGTACACGCTGCGGGCCCGCGCCGTCACCTCGTCCCAGGTCCACGCGTTGTCGGTGAACCGATCGGGACTGAGACTGCTGACGTATTCGGACGGATTGTCTTCGAGTGACTCGACGACGTGCCGCCCGATGCCGGCCGATCCCGAAACACCGTGTGCATTGCAGCCACCGGCCATCACGAATCCCTTCACCCGGTTGCTTTCTCCGATGATGAACCGGCCATCGGGAGTGAAGGTGGGCCAGCCGCGGAAGACGCTGCGAATGCCAAGTTGAGAAACTTGTGGGAACTGCGGCGCCAGTTGCCCGGCGAAGGCGGCCAGCACGTCCCAGTCTTCTCGAACAGGAGGTGTCTGTCCGTCAACGGGATATTCTCGTGGATCCAGTGACAGGCTGGCCGGTTCCCAGCCGCCACACAGCAGTGAATCGGTTTCGGCGCGGAGGTAGAGGGTGGCGTCAGGGATGCGGATCACAGGCAGATCGGGACGCAGCCCCTCGGCCGCGACGGTCACAAAGAACTCGTGTCGCACGGGGACGATCGGCAGTTCGAGTCCGACCGAATCGGCCAGGTGCCAGGCGTGGGCACCGGCGGCGTTGATTACCATCGGGGTCGAGATCCGTTCCCCGGAGGTCTCGACGCCGATGACCTGATCGTCTTTGACGAGAACACTCCGCACGGTGGTCCCGGTCCGAAACCGTACACCGGCTTCCCGGGCGCGAGCGACGTAGGCCATCGCCAGGTCGCTGGGTTGCAGGTAACCGTCGCTGGGACACCAGAGCACACCGCGAACCTGGTCGAAGCTCAGTGCCGGCCAGAGCGAGGCGGCCTCGTCGTTGTCCAGAAATCGCGTTTCCAGTCCGGCCTCGTCGGCGACAGCCTGCATCCGGCGGAACTCCTCGACCCGCTCGTCGCACAGGGCCAGTCGCAGCGACCCGACCTGTCGCCAGCCGGGACGGGCTCCGTCACCGGCTTCGAGCTCCGAGAAGGTCTCGACCGACCACATGGCCAGCCGGGTGCGGTCGAGCGAATTGCGGACCTGTCCGACCAGGCCGGCCGCCTGCGAGGTCGTCGCTGCCGCGAGCGTGGGTTCCTTTTCGATCAGCAGGATGTCGTCGTGTCCGGCGGCGGCCAGGCTGTGGGCCACGCCGCAGCCGACGGCTCCGCCGCCAATGATGACGATCGCGGCTCTCTGTTGTTCTGTCACGGCTGGGAACCCAATTGTTCGAGGTACCAGTTGACCAGGGCGTCGACGTTGTATTCCTTGAACGTGGAAAACGGTCCGGGAGTGTACCGGCTGGAGCTGACGCCCCGCTGGACACTTTCGCAGATCGTCCAGTCCTGTTCGGACGTCAGTTGCCAGAAGGGCATGATCTCGTCGAGCTGGTAGTCGCGACCCTCTTCGGCGTGAGCCGCGACCAGCCAGGTGACCTGAATCCGGGTCCGGCCGGGCCCGGCCGGCAGCAACCGTGTGCTGACAGAGTGATCGCAGCTGGAATGGTTCCAGAAGTTGGGCATCGTTCGCACTCTCAGCGTTCCCACATCGGGGTCATTGTAGTCCCCCATCAACGGGGCGACCTGTCGGCCGTCCATGGTCTCGCTGAAGTAGCCCTCGGCCAGAGGGGTGCGATTGGCAGAGAACCAGCCTTCGGATCCGCAGGCGGGGAACGATGTCATGCCCGTCCGCGTGTGTGTCACCGCCAGGCCACTGGCTGCCCATTTCTTCTGGCTCCGCAGGGTGGCGTTGTCGATGGCGGCCTGGGCCTGGGGGGTCGTGTCATCGGCGTTGTAGTGGTCGAAGTTGGCACGGATGTACTGCGGATGATTCACGTTGCAGTGGTAACACTCGCGGTTGTTCTCCCAGACGATCTTCCAGTTGGCGGCGACGTCGTAGTCCACGACCTTTGCCACCCGGGCCTGCTCAAAGCCCTGGGGCCGGGACGCCGGTCCGATCAACGCGGCGGCGGGATCAAAATCGGGCGGGTCTTCGGCCAACGAGAGGAAGATCAGCCCCTCGAGAACCTCGACGTGAGCACGATGCAGGGCCAACGAGTCCCGATCGAGATCATCCTGCATTCCTCGACAGGATTGCAGACTGCCGTCCCGCGCGTAGGTCCATTGGTGGTACGGGCAGATGAAGCGGCCGATGTGTCCCGACGTGGACGTGCAAAGCACGGTGCCGCGGTGACGACAGACGTTGTGCATCGCGTGGATCGTGCCCTCGTCGTCGCGGACGACGACCAGGGGGTCGCTGCCGATGTCCAGGGTGAAGTAATCGCCCGGTTCGGGAACCTGGCAGGTGTGTCCGGCAAATAGCCAGCCGCGTTGCCAGATCCGGGTGAGTTCGGCCCGGTAAACCAGATCGTCGTGATAGAACTCTGCCGGAAGTCCATGACCCGGCCGACGCCGCGAGATCAGCTCCAGGATCTGTTCGTGTTCAAGCGGGGAGATGTCTGTCATCAGGTGGATTCGGTTGGGATGGCGGTGTGATCACCGGCCGGGTAGTGAGTGTGGCGTTTCATCAGGAAGACACAGGCCAGAATCAGCAGGACCACGCCCACGACCGACATGACGTAAGTCAGGATACGGAAGAAATCGATTCGGGCGGTGTCACCGGCCAACAGGTCCTTGCCCAAAAGCACGCTGATGGCGCCGCTGTAGCCGACGGCATCGGCCACGTAGACGGCGAACACGGCCGTCCCCATGGCCCGGGTCGAAGCGATCAGGCGATCAAAGAGCACCGAACCGAAGGGGACATATGTCAGGTAAGCCCCCAGTCCGGTCAGGATCATCCAGGTTAGCCCGCTGACAAGCTTGAGGTCCCAGAGGATCGTGCCGGCACCCAGTAGAAACACGCCAAAGGTCATGATCACGAAGGCCCCGTAGAGACCCCGGCGGTTGTCGCGGATCAGGTTCAGCCCGGCCAGTGCGGCCATCACTCCAAAAGCGACCCAGATTTCACTGCGTGTGAAAATGGCCGGCGTCTGGCCGTAACCCAGGCTCTCGAAGATCTCCTTGCCGAAGTTGTCTCGGAAGTCCCGGTAGGCGGTCAGGAAGAAATAGACGGTCGAAAGCAGGATCATCTCGGGCAGAAACTGCCGGAAGAACTGCCAGCGTTGTGAGCCGCCCATGGTGGTCCGTTCGACCCGGGCTTCGATATCGGCCGCGTCGGGTTGCGGCAGCTGGTTGAGAAGCCAGACCGATCCCACGAACGGGGGCAGGAAGCAGATGCCCGTGGCACAGGGCATCCAGAACTGGTCGACCTGGACGGTCGACATCAGCCAGAGGCCGATGTCCTTGACGGCCCCGCTGGCGACGATGTAAGCGCAGCTCAGTCCCGCCAGCAGCATTTCCGATGTCCGTCGGCCCTCGAGATACAGCACGACCAGTCCCCAGACCATGCCCAGCGGAAGCCCGTTGAAGAAGATGGCTATGACCTTGAGGTTGTTGGGCAAGACGGCGAAGAGCAGCAGGGACAACTCGGCCACGACGATCATCAACACCAGTCCCCTGGCCCGTTTCTGGCGGTCGATCTCGGCACAGACCTTGATCCCGATGACTTTCGAGAGCGCGTAGCCGATGATCTGGCTGATGACGAAGGCCGTTTTCAGATCGATGTCACCACCCAGGAACTTCAGCCCCTCGTAGCTCGCCGCAGAAAATGGTTTGCGGAAGGCGTACATGCAGAAGTAGGTCGAGAACGACGCGAAAATCACGAAGGCTGTGAACAGTGGGGCGGGGGCATTTTCCAGCCACGCTGTCAATCGGCCGCGGGGAATGGGAGCGAATGATGTCGGCCTGTCCATTCAGCCGGTTTCCTCGAGCGATTCGAACAGCACTTCGGCCAGGTCCACGACGTTGGCCGAGTGCCCTTCGGTTGCCAGGCCATCACCGATCATTGTCCGGCAGAACGGACACGAAACAACCACGGTCTCCGCGCCCGCGGTGGTGATCTCCTTGATGCGGTCGCGTCCCACGCGATCTTCCGGACCGTCGTCCAGCCACATCCGCCCGCCTCCTCCTCCGCAGCAGGCCGTGCGGCAACCGTGCCGCGGCAGTTCGTCCAGTTGGGCTCCGGTAGCTGCCAGCACGTCGCGGGGGGCATCGACAATGCCGTTGACCCGGGCCAGGTAACAGGGGTCGTGGAAGGTGACCGTTTCGGCCGCCGATCGATCCACCTGCAATCGACCCTCGTCAACCAGCGTGGAGAGAAACTCGCTGTGGTGCACCACCTCGTAGTGCCCCCCCGCGTCGGGGTAGTCGTGCTTGAGGCTGTTGAGGCAATGGGGGCAGTGGGTGACGATGCGGGTGACGTCGTGTTGTCCGAGTTCCTTGACGTTGTGGGCCGCCAGCTCAGCGAATACGAATTCCTCGCCCATCCGGCGTGCCGACTCACCTGTGCAGCGTTCCCGTTCACCCAGCACCGCGAATCGCACTCCGGCGACCTGGAGCAGACGAACCATTGCCCGGGCTGTGCGGCGGGACTGGCGGTCGTAAGCCGCGGCGCAGCCGACCCAGTACAGCACCTCGAAGTCCGGCTGGTCGTCGACGGTCGGAACCTCCAGGCCCTCGGCCCAGTCCATCCGCTGGTCGGGGGGCAGGCCCCAGGGGTTGCCGGACCGGCCCAGCTTCTGGAGCGCGGTGGCCGCCGGGCCCCGCACCGCCCCGGCCCCGACCAAATGCCGCCGCATGCCGATGATCAACTCGAGCGGATCGACGCCCAGTGGGCAGACCTCGACACAGGCCGAGCAGGATGTGCAGGACCAGAGAGTCTCCTCTGACACCACCCCGCCGGCGAGGGCCGGCGTGCTGTCCGATCCGATCCCTCGCAATTGTCCGGCGAGGTCCTGGACGACCTGTCGAGGGGAGAGCGGTTTGCCGGCGGCGTGGGCGGGGCATTCGTCCTGGCAACGTCCGCACGACACGCAGGCGTCGAGCGAGACAAGTTGCCGGATGGCCAGGTGATCCATCTGGCTGATCCCGAAAACTCCGGTCGCCTCGACCTCTTCAATCGTCACCGGGGTCATCGTCCCCAGCGGGCGTTCGGGATGGCGGCTCAGCAGCACGCCGCCGGCGACCGCGTGCCACAGCCGAGTCGAGGGAACCGCGGCCAACAGCCCCAGTGCGACCACCGCGTGCAGCCACCAGGTGAATTGGTGAATGACGACGGCCGCCTCCCGGGTCACGCCCACACTCTCCAGGCCTCCGGCCACCGCGGCTCCGACAAAAGACACCCAACGTCCCGGGCTGTCGGCCTCGATGATCCGCAGGCCCTCGACCAGGAAGCCGCTGGCTCCCAGGAACAGCAACGCGAACAGCACCATCCAGTCCGAGCCACGGTGGCCGATCGAGGCGTCTCCCCGTCGCCGCCTGACCAGGAACCAGCCCGCTCCGAACAGCACGGCCAGTCCGGCCAGGTCCATCACCGGTTCGTAGATCGCGTAGTACAGGCCCTTGTGAAACACCGGTTGGTCGGCCTCTCGACCGGCCAGCAGTGCGGCGACATGTTCGACGGCGATCAGGACCGTGCCGAGCGTCAGAACGGCGAATCCGCCGAACAGGCAACGGTGGGCCCGCGAGGCGGCCGGCCGGGTTCTGTTGAGCGTGGACTGGGACAGCACGCGGGCGAAGATGGCACGAACGGTTTGTCCGGCCGAGTGCCGCGAATCGACTGCCCGTCCCGACCTCCAGCGACGGATCCGTGGCCACGCGGTTTTGATCGCGATCAGCCCGGCGATGACGGCCAGGGCGTAGAAGATCATCTTCGGCACCGTGCCGATATTGCCGAAAATCTCTCGGGTGAGCGTTTCAGTCGGCATCAAGGTGCTGGATCATTTCGGGAACGATGTCGTACAGGTCGCCAACAATTCCGTAGTCGGCGACTTCAAAGATCGGCGCATGAGGGTCGGAATTGATTGCGACGATCACTCGCGAGTTCTTCATGCCGGCCAGGTGCTGGACCGCGCCCGAGATGCCCACCGCGATGTAGAGTTCGGGGGCCACCACCTTGCCGGTCTGGCCGACCTGGAGATCGTTGGGAGTCAGGCCGGCGTCGACCAGTGCACGGGAACTGCCGGTCGCTCCTTCGAACCGGTCGGCCAGTCCTCCGACGAGTCGCTCGAAGTCCTCGGTTGTCTTCAGGCCTCGACCTCCCGAAACCACCACCCGGGCCTCTGTGACATCCGGCCGGTGACTCGGACGTCCGTCGAGCCCCAAATGACCGGTTGAGGTTGGAAGCCGTTCGACGTCGAAATTGATCGGGGTGATCGCGGCGGGTGAGGAATTGCGTTCGGGTGGTTCGGCGGCAGTGGGTCGCACGGTGATGATCAGTGGGCTTCCGTGCAGGACGACGCTGGCGGTGACAGCTCCGGCGTACATCGGCCGCTGCCAGACCAGGCGGTCCCCGTCACGAAGAAATCCGGTGACGTCGCTGGCCATGGCCCCGCCGAGCAAGCCTCCGGCGCGTCCGAGGATGTCGCGGGAGAAGGTTGACGAGGCGCCCAGCAGGATGTCGACCGATTCGGATCGGACCACCCCGGCTGTGACCTCGGCCCAGCGGTCTGCCAGGGGCTCGGCCAGGTCGGCGTGCGAGCCAAGCAGCACCGGGCAAAAGGCGGCCGCGTCGTCGGCGACGGTGGCGACGGAGTCGCCCAGCACCAGGCAGGTGACCCGATCGCCATCACCGTTGGCCAGCCGGCGGGCAAAGCCCAACGCCGCAGTTGTCCCGGCTCGCAACCGGTCGCCGTCATGCTCGGCCAACACCAGCACGTGCATCGTCGCGGTCTCGGTGGATGGTGATTGAATGGATGGCAAACGGTCAGAACAACTCGGTGTTTTCCCGGAGGCATTCCAGCAGTTCGGTGACGGTCTCGAGTTGCTGGCCGGTTCTTTGGGAAGACACCTGCTGGAGCCCGACCAATTCGACCCTGGGTTCGATCTCGATTCCCAGCTCCTCCAGCGACATCTCCTCGATCGGTTTGCCACGGGCCGCCAGGATGCCCGGCAGTGAGGCGTAGCGGGGTTCGTTGAGCCGGAGGTCCGCGGTGATCACTGCCGGCCAGGTGACCGAAAGCGTTTCGATTCCGTGATCGGTTTCACGGGCCACCTCGGCACCGTGGTCGGAGTCGTCGATGCGGGAGGCGAACGTGGCCTGGGGCCAGCCCAGCCGGGCGGCGAGGAACTGCCCGGTTTGGGCGGAATCGTCGTCAACGGCCTGTTTGCCCATCAGGACCAGGCGGGGTTCGAGTCGGCGGGCCAGTTCGGACAGAATACAGGCGACGTTCCACGGGTCGAGCGGTTCGGCGGCATCGACCCGGATTGCCCGGTCGGCACCCATGGCCAGTGCCGTTCGAAGTTCGTCCTCGTAAGCCTCGCCCCCGATCCCCACCACGACCACCTCGACGTCCTCGCGTCGCTCACGCAGTCGCAACGCCTCCTCGACAGCGATGGCGTCGAAGGGGTTGATCACGAACGAGAGGTGGGAGGTGTCGACGTCGAGTTCGTCGGGGGTGACGCGAATCACCCCGTCGGTGTCGGGCACCCGCTTGGTCGGAACCAGAACCAGGAAACTCATGCCGTTGGTCCGTCCTCGGCTGGTTCTTCCACGAGACCTCCATCCCCGTCCTCGATACGCCCGTAGTATCCCGCCTGCATCTGGTAACAGGCCGCCTCGATGTCGGAACGGTCCTGCAACTCGGGGTGATCGAAGAACCGGTCGGCCTGGATAGCTTCGATGTCGTAGCCGGTGCTGCCGTCGAGAACCAGGTCCGCCATGATCACTCCGATTGCCGGGCTCTGCACGATCCCGTGTCCACAGAATCCCGAGCAATGGAACAGGCCGTCGAAGTCGGGTCGCCGGCCGCAAAACGGTTTGCCGTCGGGTGAGAAGGTCATGATGCCGCGGGTGATGGTCATCGGAGTGCGTTCATCGATCCAGGGGAACCGCCGCTTGGTGGCGTCGATCA
>DLVV01000178.1:9511-55134 GCA_003445035.1 Planctomycetaceae bacterium
CAGGGCCACGTGCAGGTCGTCGGCGCGGACCGTCAACGACGACATGTCAAAGTCATCGGGCAGAGCTGCCATGTCGTGCTGCACCGCGTCGGGACCGTACATGCCCACGATCAGGCCGCCGGATTCGGGGCGCGAGTAGATTCTCAGGTGGCGGTCGCGGATGGCCGGGCTGAGCCGATCCACGGGATGACTGTCGTCGGGGCGGGTGGTCAGGTACACGTGTCCCAGGGCGGCGGTCTGCAGCGGGGTGTCGACCAGCCCGGCGACCAGGTACGACCATGGGCCGGCGGCGTTGATCACCATGCCGGTCGAGATGGTGCCGTGATCGGTGATGACGCCGCGGACACGGTTTTCGGTGAGGTCGAGCCCGCGGACCGGGCAGCCCGGATGGTAGACCACCCCGTGTTCCCGGCCGAGTTTCAGGTAGGCCGCCACCAGTTCGGCCGGTTGCAGGTGGCCGTCGGTGGGACAGTAGCAGGCATCAACCAGGTCGTCGGTCCGCATGTAGGGAAGCAGCCCCGAGACCTCTTCGATTGGCAGGTGATCGATGTCGAAATCAATCCCCCGGCCCATCTCGACCAGGTCACGGATCTCGCCCGCCCGTTCGTCGGTCTGGGCCACTCGCAGGGAACCGGTTTGGACGAAGATCTCGACGTTGGCCCGCTCTTCCAGTTCAGCGACGATCTGCACGCCGTCCATCAACATCCGGGTGGCCGCGGGTGAACCGCGGAGCTGGCCCAGCAGGCCGGCTGCCCGTCCGGTGGATCCGTTTCCCAATCGCTCGCGTTCGAGGACGGTCACCGACGCGCCGCGTGATGCCAATTGCATCGCCGTGCTCAAGCCGGCGACGCCACCTCCGATAACGACAACGTCGCTGGTCTCCGGGAGAGCGTCGGCCATGGGATGGTCTGGTCCTGAACAGGTCGTGATTGTCCGTCGGTGGTCGTAGTTTAGCGTTCCACCGGCCATCGAGGGTAGCGATGCGGTAGCAGTCGATCAGCCGCCAAATCTCCAGGCAAGTAGCGACACAAACCTCCCATTTAACCCAGTATTCCAATCGCACTCGTTCAGCGGGACCGAGTCAACGATCGATTCATGTCTTGGACCGGGTGGTGACGAATCAAGAGGTGGAGCGGTTTGACCGGTGGACGCCAGGCCGTGCCATTTCGGAATGTGATTCGTCCGCCGGTTCGAGGAGTGGGAGCCAGATTACCGATGGGACATCCGATTCAGATTGATCAGGGTTGTGCTGGTGGCTTGGAGATTCACCGCGGACGGACCGGTTACCGGTTTCGGCCGGTCATCGGGAAGCGGCTGGTGCTGGGTTCGGCTCCCGAATGTGACCTGCGGCTGGGTGGGGCGGGGATGCCACCGGTGCACAGCCAGGTGCACGTCGAAGGTGGTCGGGTGTGGATCGAGGCCATTTCGGCCGATCCTCCGATACTGGTCAATGGCGAGCCATGCCAGATGATCCCGTTAGTCGATGGGGATGTGATCGCGCTGGGGCCCTTCGCGTTCACCTGGAGGGCGGCGGAGGTTCCTGTTGTGGTGGCGTCTCCGGCCGAGAACTTGTCGATGGACGAACTGGTGGAGCGGCTCGAGCAGGACATGGCGATGGTCGCCGACCGGGACGAAACGACCAGGCAGGCCGTGGCGACCGTGGTGGAAGCGGCGCTCGAGACCCTCTACGGCGGCAAGCCCGTCCCGAGGGAGGTTGCCGGTGGTGGTGGCCTGGAGGAGAAGCTCGACGAACTGGTCCGTCGGATCGAGGCTCACGAATCGGCTCACGCCGCAGCGGTCGAGAGTTTGCTGGATACGCAGGAGCGGCTGGTGGCCCAGGTCGGGTCGCTGGTGGCCCGGTTGCTGGACGAGCAGTCCGGGGGCGAGGGTCTGCGGGCCAGCGCCTAGGCGTCGGCTTCGCGGAATTTCAGCTGGGGCTTTTCGATCGTCACCACCGTGCTGGGTGGGACGCTCTGTATCAGCGAGACGCTGGCCCCGATGACCGACCGGGCCCCGATGACCGTTTCGCCGCCCAACACGGTCGCGTTGGCGTAGATCACCACACCTTCCTCAATGGTCGGATGCCTTTTCTGGCCACGGACCAGTTGGCCGCTGTCGTCCTTGGGGAACGAGAGGGCACCGAGCGTGACGCCCTGGTAGAGCTTGACGTGCGAGGCGATCTCGGTCGTTTCGCCGATCACCACACCGGTGCCGTGATCGATGAAGAACGACGATCCGATCGTCGCACCGGGATGGATGTCGATCCCGGTGCGGTTGTGCGACCATTCGGCCATCATCCTGGGAATGAAGGGGACATCGAGCCCGTACAGCTCGTGGGCCAGCCGGTGGACGGTGATCGCCTGCAGCCCGGGGTAGCAGAGTATGATCTCGTCGAGTCCCTGTGCGGCGGGGTCGCCGTCGTAGGCCGCCTGGACATCGGTGGCCAGCAGTTCTCGCAGCCGCGGCAGTGACTCGAGCAACGCGATCGTCTTCTGCCGGGCCAGTTCCTCGAACACGTCATTCGCGTCGGCCGCCTGGGGATCGTCGCTGTTGGCCAGGGCCTGCTCGTGTCGCAGGGCCCGAGCGATCTGCTGGGTGAGAGCGTCGTTGAGGCCTTCGAGCAGGTCACCCACGTGGTAGGCGACGTTGCCGGCATGCAGTTTCTGACGACGCTGGTATCCGGGGTAGATCACCTCCATCAGGTCGTGGGTGATCTCGATCACGGCGTCGTTGTGAGGCAGCGGCGAGTGTCCGAGGTGATTGATCGTGCCGATCTGGCTGTAGGTCGCGACGACCTGTTCGGTCACGTGCGGTAACCGGTTCTTGCCGGGAGTATCAGAAGCCATGGCGGAAGCCTTTGGTCGTGAACCGCCACCAGGGTGGTCGGCTGGTCAGAGCTGCGACGCGAGCGGGCGTCGCCGGCCCGGGGGATGTCGTGGAATGTTCGAGCGTGGTCGACGGAGCGTTCCGTCGACCCATCAACAGCCGCAGCTGATTGGCAGCAACAGCGAGCAGAGTGAGGACTGTCGAACGACTCGTGACATCTTCGGCCACCCCGGGGGGAACGGATCACCGCCGGCGAAGGTCCAACGACCGCTACCGACGGTGACTCCTGATCATTCGATTCTAGGAGTCGCTCGAGAGGCCGGTCAAGGGGCTGCCGCGGCCGGGACCTCGAGGCCGAGCTTGGCCGGGTGCTTCTTCTGGTTGAGCACCCAGCGACGGATGATCTGGTAGCCGGGGTCCATCGGCTGGTAGCGTCGCCCGCCCTGGTGTCCGTCTTCCTTGCCGGTCTGGATGTTCAGCGGTTTTCTCAGCAGCTTGCTCTTCTCGATGTTTTGCAGATCGACCCGGAACTGCAGCAGGCGGTAGTTGGCCAGCAGCTTGTCGACGGGAAGGTAACCGGCGTCGTCGGGCGGGTTGAGTGTCAACGGGGGGACCCGGCCAGGCACGCCGTGGCACGCGAAGCAACTCCGCTGGTCGCCCCGCAGCACCTTGTCCATTTCGGGTGTGACGTAGTCACGGAAGAACTGGAAATCGGCGACGAACTCGGCATCGAGTTTCGGTTTGCCGTTCTTGTCGACGGGTTGTTTGCGAGGCTTCTCGCGATTGACCGCGGCGGTGAGTTCCTTGAGGAAGTTCTTGCGGTTGGTCGAGAGCACGTTGCGAGCGGTCTTGACCACGTCCTTGCGTTTCTCGAATTTCAGCATCGCCTCCAGCGCATTGAGCACCTCGGGGTTCCGTCTCAGCGAGGTCGCCTGGGCCATGGTCACGGCGACACCGCGCGTTCGGGGGTCGGAGGTGGCCTTGAGCTGGTCCAGGAACAACTGCAGCGCCCGCGTGCGGTGTGCTGCGTAGGGATCAATCGGGGGCAGTTGGCCTTTCTTGACCTGGACTTCGGGCAGCTTGGTCTTGTGAGTCAGGATCCAGGTGACGCTGGGCAACCAGAACTGCGCGTCGAGCTTGTTCTGGAACGACTTGGGCAGGAAATCGAGCGCCATGTCGATGTGCAGGTCGGGGTTGCGACCCAGGGCGTCTCCCAGCCCGGTGGACAGGTACCACTCGGCATCCATCTGCCGCTTCAGTTCGGTTCTCTTGGCCGCATCGGAGTTCTTCTTGATCTCTTCGGCGGTGACGAACTTGGGGAACCTGGGGGCCAGGTAACCGAGGATCTCGTGTTGTTGGTCCTTGTTCTGGGGGATGACCCAGCGGACGCGTCCGAAGAGCTTGAGGACCGGGTCGGAGAGTTGCGACCGGCGAGGCGGTTCGTTGGCCCCCCGACGGATCTGTCGCAAGAGCGGCTCGACCAGTTCGGGAACCGCGACGAACTTGGCAGACCGCGGATCCGAAACGCTGCTGGCGGCCACGGCCCTCAGTGCCTCGGGGCCTTCCAGCGAGTAGGTGATCAGCTGTTGTTGCAGCGGCTGGTGGGGCACGTTGGCGGCTCCTTCGAGCCCGAGTTTCACCGGCAGCAGCGCTTCACCGGAGCGGTCCTTGCTGATCTTGGGGTCGACGAACTTGAGATAGGTGAGCACGGCGTGTCCGAAGAGGTCACCCGAGCCGGGGGTGATGTAGCCCATTTGTCCAGGTCCGCCGTCGCCTCCGGAGGTGTTGTAGAAGGTGGCGGCCACGGCAACGAGTCGCCGTGACAACCGCCGGGCCACCACCGGGTTGTTCTTGATCGCCTCGGCGAGCGTCTGCTCGATTTCCCCGAACAGCTTCTGAAGCTTGGTGTACTGGTGTTGCCGACTGCCGTTGGCCTTGTGGCCATTGGCGATGAACAGGGCGTGGGCCTGGTATCTCATCCCGTTTTCGGCCAGCTCGTTCGGTTCGGGCCGGCTCAGCCTCGCGATCCAGGTCTTGTTCAATGCGGTCCGGACCGGCGGGTTCCAGACCCACCAGTTCCAGCTGGCCCGGGTGGACCACGCCCTGACGGCCGGATGTGGGTCCTCGAGCATCATCGAGCTGATCAGTGTCGTCAGCTGGTCCCAGCCGATGTCGATCCCGGGCATCACGCCGTCGACCCGCATCACCAGGGTTCTCGCCAGTGCGGCCCGGGTGCGGTCATCGCCGGACGCGGCAGCGGTCGCGACCGCCTTCCAGCCGCGGTTGTCGATCAGCAGCTGGCGAAGCCCCCAGGCGGCGGCTTCGCGGACCGCCTTGACCGGGTCTCCCAGTCCGTCGACCAGCGGCTTGACGCCCCGGTCGGTGGGCGCAGCGGCCAGTCCGATCATCGCCCAGTACCGAACCAGGGGACTCTTGTGCCCGGCCAATCCCAGCATCAACGGCACCAGCGCGGGATTCTCGGTCGTCGACAATCTCCGCGCCCGCTCGATCGTTTCGGCCAATGTCTCGTTCTCACCTGCCTCGAATTCCTCGGCCTTCGGCTCGCCCGGCTTGACGGGGAACAGCCGCGAGAGCGCATGGAGGCTGTAGCTGGTCGAGACGAACCCGGTCTGCGACTTGCCTTTCCAGTATCCGCTGGGGTGCTGCAGGCCCAGCAGCCCCTGGACCCCCTTCTTGACCGTGGGGTCCTCGGGCGTGAAGCCGGCGGCCTGGAAGGCGATCAACGCCAGGGCGGTCGGCGAGGGTTCGGGTTTGGTGTTGCCCTTGGCTTCCCAGGTCTTGCCGCCGTCAGGGCTTTTGCCGGGGTCGAATCCCCAGGTGCCGTCGGCGTTCTGGATCTGCCTGAGCCGTTCGAGGTCGGCGGTGACCTGCTTGTTGATCCGCTTGGCCAGCTTCGCAGCTTCCTCGGCGGTTGTCCTGTGTCCCTTGTAGGGCACCCGGGAGGTGGCCTTGGGCTGGGTGGTCTCCTTCTCGGTGACCCGGGCGGCAGCGGCGGGGTAGTCGGCGGGGAAATACCTTTTGAGCAGTTCGACCCGGTGAGCCATGTCGTCGGAGTAGACGGGCTTGACCCCCAGCACCTTGCGGGCCTTGTCTTCGAGACCGCGGAAGTACTTCGGGTCTCCGGTGGCTTTCCAGGCTTCGAACAGGATCTCGCCGGCGTAGCTGAACACGACACTCTTGCCGACGTTGGCCCCGGGACCGGCGGCGTTGATGCCACCGGGGTCACCGGACTGGAGAACGAAATTGGCGGCTCGGATGGCCTGCTTGCTCTGCAGGACGCGCGGGGCGCGGAAGCGTTCGACCGAGACGACCGAGTGGCCGGCGACGCGGGTGCCGGCGGGGCCGTCGCCGAGATCGAGGGGAGCCAGGCTGGTGTTGTTGGCCGCGTCGATCAGCTTGTTGGTTGGCCGCATCGACTGGTAGCAGATGTTGACCAGGTTGCGGAACAGCTGGATGTTGCGGATGCGGTAGCCCTGGGTCAGCGGGATGGCCGGTCCCCACACCCCGCTCTGCGTGTGGCAGCTCATGCACTGCGTTCCCAGCAGATTGCCGGTGTCGCGGATGCGTCGTTCGACGCTGGCTCCTCTTGGCCGGTTGGTCAACCAGCTGTCGACCTGTCCCACGTGGTCGTAGAGCCCGTGGCGAACCGCCTGGCGAGGGTCGCTGAACGGAGCGGGGCGGACGACTCTCAGGTCGAGTTCGTACCCCGGCGAGTTGCTTTCGACCCTCAGCAAGTAGACCTGCCCGGGCTTCAGCGTGCGGTTGATCGCGATCCGGTGCTGCTCCTTCTGCTGGTGCACCCGTTCGTTGGAGTTCTTCCCCTCGGTGTACTCGTTGCCCAGGGGCAGCAGGGTTCCCGGGGCGGCAACGGACTGGTCGACCGGAATCGCGTAGCAGCGGATTCTGGCGGCGACCAACTGGTCGGGAATCGACAGGCACGCGGTCAGCAGCCTCGGCTGGTCACCGGGAAACTCGAGACGGAACCAGTCATCACCGCTGCCGCCGACCCGGCTGTTGTCGTAGTACTCGATGTCGTCGGATCCGCCGACGACTCGTAGCGAGTAGTCCTCGGCGGCCTTCTTCAACGCCAGCGGCTGGGCCTGTTCGGGGGTGTCATTGGGTTCGGCCTCGATGAACAGGCGACCACCGGCGGGCCGGGCATCGATGTCATGGATCTCGATGGTCACTCCAACGGTGTGGTCGGCCGGCCAGGGCACTTTCCGGGCCGCCGGCCGACTCAACGGTGCCTGCCCGGCCTCGCGCCATCGTCCCCCCTCGAACAGGGTCACCGCGTTCTGTTCGGTCGAGACCTCCAGGCGGTAGGTTCCGGCGATCGGCGCGCGGTAGACGGTGAACACGTCGGGATCGAGTGCGTGGAGGAGTTTCGACCAGTTGGGGGTGGGATCTGTGTAAATTCCCTGGGCGGTCTTCTTGCGGGCCGGTTTCTTCTCCGACGTCTTCGCGGGTTGCTGCGGCGTATCGGGCTTGAGAAGTTTCCAGCTGGCCTTCAGCCGGCCGTTGGCCGGAAGAGCCGACGGCTTGTCGACGCGGGCACTGATGGTGACCGACTGGCCCGAGTTCAGGTGCACCTCCTGCGCCAGCGTTCCGGGTACCCGGGCCGTTTGCTGGATGTCCTTGCCGTCGGCCGTGGTGGACAGCGCGATGACGATCGCGACGGCGGCAAACGGGGGAGCCGAGGAGCAGAAGAATCGGGTGGACATGGTGGCCCCGGGAGATCGGTTTCGTCTGGCTGTGAATTGCGAAACCCCATTGTGTCGCCTGATGGGGAGCCAGTTCAAGGGGAGCCCAATGGCCCAATGAGGGGGGGATCGACGCGTCGGTTGTTACACTGGTGCGGTTTTCGAGCGAGGCTGTGATGCGGAATCTGTACGGACTGTTGGCGGTCGTGGCTGTGGCGGGAATGGCCGAGGCGGCCGATTGGCCCCAGTGGAGGGGTCCCGCCCGGGACGGTGTTGCCGATGCGTCGGGTTTGCCGACGAAGTGGCCGGCCCAACTGAAACCCGCTTGGCGGAAAAAGGTCGGCGAAGGGCACTCGTCGCCAGTTGTGCGATCCGGACGTGTGTACCTGTTGTCCAGGCAGGGCGGACACGAGGTGGTCCGGGGGTTCGAGCTGGAGTCGGGTCGCGAGTTGTGGAGAGGCGATTACAAGGCGGAGTACAAGATCCAGTCGGTTGCGCGGGATCATGGCCGCGGGCCCAAGGCGACCCCCGTCATTGCCGGCCAACGGTTGGTCACCTTTGGCATCAGCGGAATCCTCTCCTGCTGGGAATCCGCCACGGGACGCAGGGTGTGGTCCCGCGATTTTGCCGGGCAGCACCGGGAGACCGTGCCACTGTACGGACACGCCGCCTCACCGATCGTCGTTGATGGAAAGGTGATCGTGCACGTCGGTGGCCACGACGACGGCGCGTTGACCGCACTGGATGTGGCCAGTGGCAAGATCGCCTGGCGATGGGCCGGGGACGGCCCGGCGTACGCCTCGCCGGTTCTGTTGACCGTGGACGGCAAACGACAACTGGTTGCCCAGTCCCAGAAGTTCCATCTGGGCGTCGATCCGGCCAGCGGGGAGGTGCTGTGGCGGGTGCCGTTCACCACCCAGTTCGATCAAAACAGCGTCACCCCACTGGTGGCTGGCGGCCGGGTGATCCTGGCCGGTTACGATCAGCCGACGGTGTCGCTGAAGGTCACCGCCCGGGGTGGCCGGTTGCGGACCGACAGGAAATGGAAGAATCGCGGGATCGCGATGTACATGAGCAGTCCGGTGGTGGCCGGGGGGCGGCTATTCGGAATGACCCACCGGCGTCGAGGTCAGCTCTTTTGTGCCGATCCGGCCAATGGAAAGGTCGCCTGGGCCACACAGGGCCGGCTGGCTGAAAACGCTGCGCTGATCGTCGCCGGGGACGTGTTGCTGGTCCAGACAAGCGGCGGCGAACTGCTGGTGGTGGCGGCTGACAGGACGAGGTACCGGGAACTGGCGCGATACCGGTTGTCGGAATCAGCGACCTGGGCTCATCCCGCGCTGGTGGGATCCAGGCTGCTGGTCAAGGACCGGGATCACCTGCTGGTGTTCGACCTGGCCGGGTGAGTCCCGCGGAGCCCGTTCCGATCGGGCCGTCGCATCGGTGGCCGTCTAGAACTCGAACAGCGATTGCGTTTTCACCACCGCCCCGTTTTCGGGGAAGGTGTGGAAGGCATTGACCAGCAGGCTGTCCGGCCAACTGTCGGTGGTGATCAGCGACAGCGGTGCCGGATCGAAGCGACCGGTGGTGGGGAACGTGAAGGCAACCGCGGCCGATCGGCTGTCGCGGATCAGCTCCTGGTGCACGTTCAGGAACACCTCGGGATCGAGTTGCTCCAGCTGGTAGCTGGCGTGGTACTTGACCCCGCTGTCGAAATCGATCGACCCTTGCTGGCTGCCACGGATACGTTCTTCGAGCAGCTGGCGTGTCTGCGGCAGGGGATATTCTCGGGCCGAGGTCACCTCGGTGAGGGTCTCACCTCGAATCCTCAACGACACCACGTGGCCGGCGTCACAGAGTTTCAGCGACACCGCGTAGTTGTCCTGCCAGATCTCGGCTTCGGCTCGCACGTTGAGCAACTCGGGATGCACCGATCGGGCGAACAGGTGAAACACGAGTTCGCGGGCGTCGGGACGAACCGAAGAAAGAGACATGTGCAACGGATCGACTGGGTGCCTTGGCTGTTGAGATCGCGTAGGGATTGTATCGCTGGGCCCGACGCGTCGCTACCGCCCCGATCGGCCTGTCTCTAGGAGATCGCGTTGGCTTCCAGGTCGAGCAGACGCTGTTTCAACCGAGTGCCCCGGGGTGCGGAGAAACCTCCGAGCCGTCCCGAGGCGGCTATGACGCGATGGCAGGGGATCAGGATCGGGACGGTGTTGTTGGCCATCGTGGTGCCCACGGCTCGAGCGGCACCGGGTCGCCCGATCTTCCGAGCGACCTCACCGTAGCTGGTCGTCTGGCCGTAACCGACCTGGCGGACGTGCTTCATCACCAGGAACCGGAAATTCGTCAGGGGTGGGAGGACCAGTTCGACGTCATCGAAGTCGATCGGCTGTCCCGCCGCGAAGTCCTCCAGCCGAGATCTCAGCTCCGGATCCCAATCGGATTCCCGGGCCGAATCCGGCCCGATCCGCCGTCTGACGGACGTTGCCGAGGAGTGGCCGATCTGGACGCCGTGGACCGATTGGCCGTCACCGAGCAGCCCGAACCAGCCCAGGGACGTGGGGAAGACCGACAGCAGCAGCGGGGATTGATCGCCGTTCATGAATGTCGGACGCGAGATCTTGGGGTCTTTGACCGTCACTGCGACGGGCTATACAATAGAGGTCTTGCGGCCTGCGAACACCTCCATCGGGGTGCCGATCGGTAACCCCGGCCGCGGTTTTCTCCTTCGAGGCTTCTCCCGGTCATGAACGCCTACAGCTCGCTGGCGGACGACTACTACAGCAACATGAACCTGAGCACCGAGATGGCTCTCCCGAACAACCGGGAGACGGTGCTCGGGTTCCTGGAGCGGGTACAGAAGTCGTATCCGACGATGCGCAACTTTTACACTCGCGACAACGGAGATTTCGTGCTCGAGGAGGACAAGGACCAGGGTCAGCAACGGTGGTTGTCGATCGAGCCCCGGCGGATCAACAGCGGGCACGTCAATCCCGACGATCTCGACGCGTCACTCGAACAGCACCTGCTGGTGCTCCAGCAGGTGCCGTACATGCTGTCGGTCAGCCCGCTGGACTGCGAAGCACTCGATTACATGATGGGTTTTGACTTTGCCTACAGTGGGAATCACGACGCATTGGTGGCCGAAGCGCTGGGGACGATGAATGCGTTGGAAGGACTGATGGAGATGTCTGGCTCGGAGGTGCTCAACTACGAGCCGGCCATCACGTTGAGTCTCGATGAGACCTGCCGCCGCCAGGCGCGGTTGATGATCGAAACCCGGACAAATGCCTACCAGGTCCGAAAGGGCGATTTTCCCGAGGAGTTGATCAGCGTGTATTTCACCGTTCGACAGTACGGGAGCCTCGAGGCCGATGCCTCGTTTGAAGACACGCTCGTGGCGTTGCGAACCCAGTGCGAAGAGTTGCTCGATGCGTTCGTGACCGAGCAGATTCTGCGTCCGTTGGCTCAGACGATTGCGACAAAGTGACCCCGTGGGGTGGTCCCCGGGGACAAGTGGATCCATTGGAGGGAGACGTCGACGTGGCCGTTGCTCTCAGTCAGTTTGCCCAAACCCTGTCCGTTGAAACCGCGTTCACCGTGTTGGCGGTGGCCAAGCAGCTGAAGGCTGCGGGGAAGGATGTCGTCGAACTCGAGATCGGCGACAGCCCGTTCGACAGCACCGCCTCGGCCAAGTCGGCCGGCGTGGTCGCGATCGAGGATAACCAGTCTCACTACTGCCCCTCGCCGGGGATCCCCGAGTTCCGAGAGGCGGCCGCGAAGTTCGTCTCCGACGAGTTCAACATTCCCGCGGCTGCCGGAAACGTCGTGGCCGGACCCGGAGCGAAGGTCTTCGAACAGTTCTTCTGCGAGGCCTTCCTGAACCCCGGTGACGGCGTGCTGGTCTTCAGCCCGTTCTTTCCGACCTACATCCCCAACATCGAACGCCGCGGTGCCCGCGCGGTGTTGACCCCGTTGCGACAGTCCAACGGTTTCCGGCCCGAGGTGTCTGCGATTGAACGGTTCCTGGCCGACGATCCTCAGCCCAAGGCCATTTTCCTCAACTCGCCCCAGAACCCCACCGGGGGGGTGACGACCGAGGAGGACCTGGTGGCGATCGCCGACCTGGTGCGCGGCAAGGAGATAGCGGTCTTCTCCGACGAACCCTATTGCCACATGGTCTGGGAGGGACGGCACCACTCGTTGCTGGAACAACCCGGCATGATGGACCAGTGCGTCGCGGCCTACACCTTCAGCAAGTCGTACAGCATGAGCGGCTGGCGGCTGGGTTTTGCGGTCACCTCCGAACGCATTGCCGACTCGATCGGCAAGATGATCAACACCTCGCTTTCGTGCACCCCGCCGCTGGTCCAGTTGGCCGGTGCCGCGGCGCTGGGCAACGATCACCAGGAACGGGACCGGGTGATGGGCGAGTTCCGTGACAAGGTCGTGTTGCTGACCGACGGCCTCAATGCCATCGACGGCATCCATTCGCTCGACCCCACCGCGACCTTCTACGTCTTTCCCAACGTGATGCCCGTCTGCAACCGGCTGGGGATCCGGAGTCACGGGTTGGCGATGTACCTGTTGGAGGGAGCCGACGACGACTTCGGTATCGCCTGCCTGGGAGGCGAGTGCTTCGGCGAGGCCGGGGCGGGGTTCCTGAGATTCAGTTGCGCCGAGCCCAACGAGCGGTTGCAGCAGGCGCTGGACTTTCTGCCCGAAGCGTTTTCGAGAACCGATCGGATCGCGGCCTATCTCGAGAGCCATCCCGAGTTCCGACTCGAGACGCCTTACCAGGCCGAGGAGTAGTCTGACGGGGCCCGCGTCGGCGGGGAGGGCGGGTGATGATGTCGCAAAGTTCTCGCCCGAGTTGCTCACCGTGGCCGGTGGTGTCGGTTCGACTGGTCCTGGTCGGTTACTGGGTGTCGATGTGTGTGGCGACCCACGTTCCCAATCCGCCGGCGGTCGTCCCGGCCCAGGTCAGTGACACCTGGTTGCACCTGGTGGCTTATCTTGGCCTGGCAGTGCTGCTGGTCCAGGGTGTTGCCGTTGGGCGGCCGGTGTTTCGTCACGACGCGGTCCGGCTGTGGGGGGTGGCCGTTGTCTACGGAGCCCTCGACGAATTGACCCAGATGGTCCCGGTGCTGCACCGTACGGCCGAGTGGAAGGACTGGGCGGCCGACGTGGCCGGCGCGGCGGTGGGGGTGCTGGTGGGGATGCTGGTGAGCCGGGCCTGGCCGGCCCAGGGGGGTGTAAGGACGGGGAACGGCAACCAGCACCTCGGGGGATCCTGAACGGTGACACCCAGACCCGTGCATTGCCGGTGCCGCGAGTGCAGCAATCGAGTTCCGGATCCCGGGCCGGTAAAGTGGGACTCAGCCGAACCGGTCCTCCGAGAATGGTGTTCATGATTTCCCAGCAAGACGAAAATCACCTGAAACTTCTGGAGATCTTCCACTACGTTGCGGCGGGGGTCACGGTGCTGGTCGGGTGCATTCCCTTCATTCACCTGGCGATCGGGATCGCGTTGCAGTTGGTTCCGATTGAGGATCACCCGGCCACGGAGATACCGCGGTTTGTCGGCTGGATCCTGATCGTGTTCGCCGCGATCGTGATCCTGATGTTCTGGACCCTGGCGTTCGTGATCTTGTTGTCCGGACGAAGTCTCCGTCTTCGCCAGCGGTACACGTTCTGCCTGATCGTGGGTGGAATCAGTTGCCTGCTCATACCTTACGGGACGGTTCTCGGTGTGTTCACGATCATGACCCTCATGCGGCCATCGGTGAAACAGATCTTCGGTGTTGATGAACCTGCCGCGGCTGAAGCGGATGATGTCTCCAGGGCGGATGACCCCAAGGCGCCGGCGGTCGAGTAGACGGAGGGACGGCGATCGTCTTTGTCGATGGGTGTCCACCGGGACACTCACCGGCTGGTGCAAGCGGACCGGTGATGGTTGAAAGCCCGGGTGGCGGTCTTCATAATGGCCGATTCCCTCAGTCCGCGACTCGTATCGGGGCCGTTCGGCCTCGACCCGACGATTCGCGTCGATCCCGGAACCCGGGGTCGATCCACGGCTGGCACGTAGTAAGGAATTGATACAGATGGCTCGAACCAGGTCCCGCGCCGAGATCCGCAAGGCGCGCAAGCGGAAGGCCCGGCAGCAACGCAAGCTCAAGTGCCGTTTCTGCCCCGACGGTTGTGACAACTCACCCCGCCCGATCTACGTTGACTTCAAGGACGTGAAGATGTTGCGTTCGATGGTCAATCGCAACGGTCACATGCTCTCGCGGCGTCGTACCGGTTGCTGTGCGAAGTACCAGCGAGCGGTTCGTCGAGCGGTTCTGCGAGCCCGTTTCATGGGATTGTTGCCCTACGTGCCGCAGGACTGATCCGGCTGGCATTGGGGCCAGCCAACTCGATCAGGATACGGGTCGAGGTGGCGGCTCGCGGCGGATTCCGACAGGGAGTCTTCGTGTCGGCACGAAGGGGCGACGGGGGGCGTAGCGGCGTGAGACGCCCCCGGGGATACATCCATCGGGGTGCGGGCGTCGATTCGGAGCGACGAGGAACGGGATGGGTTCGGACTCGGGTGGCCAGGGGAAATTGTGTCGCAGCGTCCTCAGCCAGTCGGTCAATCGCATCTGGTCGGGCTCCCTTTCCTCGGGCGTGGCTGCTTGACCTCAGCGGCGACGACAGCATACCGTCGTCTGCTCGACCGCGTCAAAAACCGATCGGGCTGACCGAGAGGTTTTCTGTCCGCCCTCCACTCACGTCTCCCCTGCAGCAGTCCTTTGACTCGAGACCGACCCGATGACCGAATTGCCTGCCACCGATCCCCTGTTCTCGGTCTCCGACCGTGTCACCATCGTGTCGGGAGGCAGCCGGGGAATCGGCAAGGAGATGGCTGCCGGATTTGCGCGACGCGGGGCACCGGTGGTTGTCACCGGGCGAAACGCCGAGACGCTCGAGGCGACCGTGGCCGAGATCAGCGATGAGACCGGCACCCCGGTGCGGGGAATCGTCTGTGACGTGGCGGTGCCGGGCGAGATCACCAATCTGGTCGAGCAGGTGATTGGCGAATTCGGGCGGATTGACGTGTTGCTGAACGTGGCCGGGGTCAACCGTCGCAAGCGTGTCGAGACGGTGACCGAAGAGGACTACGACTTCATCCTCGACATCAATCTCAAGGGTGCGTTCCTGGCCGCACAGGCCGTTGGCAAACAGATGATCGCCCAGGAATCGGGAACGATCATCAACGTCGATTCGTTGAACACCTACGCACCGTTGAAGGGCGTGGCCCCCTACGCCATGAGCAAGGCCGGGCTGGTGATGATGACCCGCTCACTGGCGACCGAGTGGGGGGAACACGGCGTGCGGGTCAACACGATTGCTCCGGGGTTCATCCTGACCGATCTGACCCGCAAGCTGTGGTCGGATCCGACGATGCAGGAGTGGGGCCTGGGAAACACCCCGCTGGGGCGGTTGGGCGAAGTCGAGGACCTGGTGGGGGCAGCGGTGTTCCTGGCAGCCGATGCCTCGGCATTCATGACCGGGCAGGTGGTCCGTGTCGACGGTGGGTTCACCGCCGGGCTGATGTGGCCAATTCCGTTTGACGACTAGTGGCTCTACGCGGCCCCGTCGGGATCGGGTCCTGGAGGCGTTGCCGGTTGCGGTGGTGTCACCAGCACGAAGACGACCTGCATCCGCCGGTCGGCCGGTTTTCGTCTCTTGGCTTCCGAACGCTTGATGTCGACAGTTGTCCGGTTGACTTTCTGCATCAACCGGGCCGGCAGATCCAATCGCACCTGGGCCGATGCCAACGCTGAAGTGTCCCGAGTTGCGGACCTGGTCCCCAATTCCCGTTTTCCGCCGGTCGGCTTCGACCGTCGATTGGTCGCGATCCGGGGCGACCGTGCGATGTCACTGCCGTAGGCGTTGAGTCGACTCAACGCGCGGCGCCCGCCCGGGGCCGTCTCCAATGCTGCCACACGGAGCACGCCCGCCAGTTTCACCTCGGCCTGCACCTCGCGGCGCAATTGGGACATCGCGTCGGAGACCTGCTTGGGGGACGCCTGGACCACGACGCTGACCAGTTGATCTGTCGAGGGCTGCGGTCCCTTGGGCAGTTCCGTCCTGGCTCGATCTTCGGTCACCGCTGCGATCGCGTCGGCTCGAGCGATGTGGTGTTTCTGCAGTAGCAGGCGAAGCGAATCGAGACCCTGCTCGATGTCGACGACGGTCAATCGGACGACGACCGCCTCGCCGTCGGAGAAATCGACCGCCGAGAGAATCTGACCGACCTGGGCTTTGTCGAGTGACTTGGGGAGGACCAGTCCACCCCCGGCGGCCTCGGCACTGCCGAATCCGCCACCCGCCACCATTTGGTTGGTGGAATCGGGCTGAACGTCGGACATCTCATTCGCTTCGGCAAGCGGCTGATCCCGTTCCGGCGCGGGAGCGTTGTGGCTGGCGACCATCATCGGAGGGGACTCCGGGTCGCCAGGAACCACGGCGAGGATCACCAGAACCGCCGCCGCGACGGCGGCTGCGATCAGCGGGAGACGGCGAGAACGTGTGCCGGAGGCCTCGTCCTTCGAGGCTCCTGCCGAGACAACCGGATCTTTGGGGATCGGTTCCACGGGGAAGTTCGAGAGGTAGTTGGAGAGCGAACGAAGGTCCTGGAGTGCTCGACGGGACTCCTCGGAGACCTCAAGATGAGCTTCCACCGCCGCGGTCTCATCGACCGACAACTCGCCATCGAGATACGACGAAAGCAATTCATCCGGGCCGGCTTGTGGCCGGGGCTGGTTGACCTGTTCGGAGTCCCCGTCGGACTGATGATTCGGTGTGTGATTGTTCATTGGTATTGGCCCGCGCGAAATGATCCTTGCCTGTTTGGACGACATGGCTTGGGTTGAGGTTCCCTCTTTTTTCAAGAAAGTCCCATTCAGCGGTTATCATCACGCTTGATCGACGTGATTTGACCACTGTCTTCTCTCAGAACGAGAGAAAACGTGTTCCGGACACATGCCGTCAACGCCTGGATCGGCAGGCAGAAGAAAACGTGATGTCGTGGATATTCACCAACCGACGCCCGGTGCTGATCGGCCTGGTCGTGTTGGGCATCGTGGTGGCTGGCTGGTGGGCGGCTCACGAAACGCCCGGCGAGAAGCTTGCTCGCGCCGAGCGACTGCTGGCGGCGGGGCAATTCGAGGAGGCCGGTCGGTTGGCCGAGACGGTGCCGGGAACCGCCAACGAGGCATGGGAAGCATGGGTGCTGGCCGGAAATGCCTTCACGCGGGGCCGCGAGTACGACCGAGCGATTTCGGTTTACGATCGAGTGCCGGACCGGGCAGGTCGGCTGGCAGCGGCGGCCCGCAGCGGGACGGCGGCGGTGCTGTTGGACCAGCGGATGCTGAGCAAGGCCGAGGAGCAGCTGCGGCGGCTGGAGGTGATCCGGCCGGATCATCCCCTGGTGGGAGAGGGCCTGGCTCACATTTTCAACGTGTCGGCACGACGACACGAAGCGGTGCCACGCATGCTCGCTGCAGCGGTCAGCGGACAGGGACCGCCCCAGGCCGAACTGTTGGTCATGCTGGCCGATATCGAACGTCCCTTCGGCGGGCTGGAGTACCTCGAACTGTGTCGCAAGGCTGACCCGGCCGACCCGTTGCCGGTTCTGGGACAGGCTGCCGCGGCACTGGCCGAAAACGACACCGAGCGTGCCGAGGCCCTGGTGCGGGAGGTGCTGGATGGTGGAACGATCAAGGCCGACGAACTGGCTCGCGGCGTGGCCGATCGCATTCTTGGCCTGATCCTGGCCGAAACCGTCCGTGACGCCGATTTTCTGGATTGGCACAACCGGCTGCCGGCTGAAGCCGACACCGACCCGTTGGTCTGGTTGGCTCGGGGTCTCCACGTCCATCGCCGGGGTCGCATCGGGGAGGCCGCCCGGTGCCTGTGGGAGGCCCTGGTCAGACAGCCGAACCTCCGGCAGGCCAACCACCTGCTGGGCCAGTGCCTGAAGTCGCTGGGGCGTGATGACGACGCGAAGGTGTTCCTGGACCGGGCGCAGCAGCTCGAGCAGCTGGTACGGGTTCTCGAGCATGTCGAGGTTCGCCTGCAGGCGAGCTTCACCGAACGGGATGCCGCACTGTGGAAGGAAATGGTTGAACAACTTCAGGTGTTGGGCCGTGTGGCCGAAGCGCGGCACTGGGCCCGTGTGGCGATTTCCCGGAACCTGTCACTGGGATGGGCGCGACGCTGGTTGAGTCGTCCCTCCGGCCGGATTCAGGCCGATCCTCTGAAGCAGACCGCTGTCTCGGCCCAGCCCGCCCTCCGGATCGATCTCTCGGATCTTCCGCTCCCCGACTGGAAACAACCCGCTGGCCGGACGGATGTGTCCGGCGGGGCAGGACCAGGTGAACCGGGACGAATCCGGTTCGAGGACATCACGCGGAAAGCCGGGATCGACTTCAGCTACTTCCAGAGTCCCGATACGGCCACGCCGGGGGCCCGGATGTTCGAGAACACCGGTGGGGGAGTCGCGGTGCTCGATTTCGACCGCGACGGATGGCCCGACCTCTATTTCACACAGGGCTGTCGCTGGCCGGTAGACCCGGTGAAAGCGGATCAGGACCGAAAGCACGTGTTTCTGGATCGGTTGTATCGCAACAACGGTGACGGGACATTCGGCGACGTGACACGGACGGCGGGACTGGGAGACGAACGGTTCAGCCAGGGCGTTGCCGTGGGCGACATCGACCACGATGGGTGGCCGGATCTTTACGTTGCCAACATCGGCGACAACCGGTTGTACCGCAACAACGGCGACGGGACGTTCGACGAATGGCCAATCGGGCGTGATGAACCGTCGGAGCGTTGGACCACAAGTTGCGTCGTGGCCGACATCGACGGTGACGGCCACGTTGATCTCTACGACGTCAATTACCTCTCCGGCCCGGGGGTTTTCACCAAGATCTGCCGAACGCAGGGTGTCCCGTTTGCCTGCCACCCGAACGAATTCGACGGGGCGCAGGATCGGTTCTGGAGAGGGGATGGGGCGGGCGGATTCGTCGACGCCACATCGGTTGGTGGATTCGTCATCGGCAATGGGAAGGGGCTGGGGATTGTCGCAGCGCGGTTTCGTGGTGCGTCCGGGGCCGCTTCCCGGCCGGGACTCGGCTTGTTCGTTGCCAACGACGCCGTGGCCAACTTCTTCTTCGTGACCGGCGAAAAGGGGGCTCGCGATGAGGCGTTGTTGCGGGGTGTGGCTTACGACCGCGACGGTCGGCCGCAGGCCTGCATGGGCGTGGCCGCCGGCGATGTCGACGGTGACGGGCGGCTCGATCTGTTCATCACCAATTTCTACGCCGAATCGAACGTGTTGTACCGCCAGGGGGAAGGCGGCCACTTTAGTGATGTCACCCGGATTGCCGGGTTGCGGGAACCGGGCTGGAAGATGCTCGGATTCGGAACGCAGTTCCTCGACGCCGATCTCGACGGGCGACTCGACCTGGTCGTGGCCAACGGCCATGTCGACGATCTCTCGAAGCTGGGGCAGTCGTACCGGATGCGACCCCAGTTGATGCACAACAGGGGAGGTGGACGGTTTGTCGAGATCGATTCGGAGTCCCTGGGTGACTATTTCGGGAAGCCGTTGTTGGGACGAGGGATGGCACGCGGCGATTTCGATCGCGACGGGCGTCCGGACTTCGCCGTCAGCCATCTCGATGACCCCTCCGCCGTTCTGGCCAACCGCACCGAGGAGCCGGGGCATTGGCTGGCGATTCGGCTGGTGGCCCGGCGGTCGGCCCGAGATGCGATCGGGACCGAGGTGACCGTGCGAAGCGGTTCGATGCGGTCCGTTCACCAATTGACCGCCGGAGACGGCTACCAGGCGTCGAACCAGCGGGAACTGGTGATCGGCCTGGGAGAGTCCTCGCGGGTCGAGGAGTTGACCATCGCGTGGCCGTCGGGTGAGACGACCCGAATCGTGGATCTCGAGTCGGATGGAGAAGTGGTGGTGGTTGAAGGCCAGCCGGTCGCCTGGCGGTTGCCCCGGTAGGACCGGCTCGCCTTGCGGCGGGTCGGGACACCGGCGACATTGGAGCAATGAGGACACGGGGATCCATGTGGCTGGTTGTCGTCCCGCTGGTTTTCGGACCGGCGGTTTCCCATGCGGAGGACGGCCAGCCGATCGACTTGTCGGGGTTGGCCCGGGTTGTCGTCCATCCGGATGCGGTGCGGTTGACCGGTCGCCACGAGCGGCAGCGGCTGGTTGTGACCGGGATGACCTCGGCGGGCGATGACGGTCCGCGGTGGGACCTGGGACGGCTGGCGCGTTACGAGGCGGTTCCGGCGGGCGTGGTCGAGGTCACTGCCGGCGGCGAGCTGATCGCCCGACGGAGTGGCACCGCGGTGGTGCGGGTGACGTTCGGCAAGGTCCACTCTGAGGTCCGGGTGACGGTTCGTGACGGTGAGACGTTCCGACCGGTCAACTTCACCAACGACATCAACCCGTTGCTGACCCGTTTGGGCTGCAACGGTGGAAGTTGCCACGGCAAGTCGAACGGGAGAGGTGGCTTTCGGTTGAGCCTGTTCGGTCATCATCCCGAGTGGGACTTCGAGTGGATCACACAGGGGGGGCGGGGCCGACGGATCTTCTCGGCGGCTCCGGACCGGTCGCTGTTGCTGCGCAAGCCGACCATGCAGATGCCCCACGGTGGCGGTCGCCGAATGTCGGTCGACTCGGATGCCTATCGCCTGGTCAGGCGATGGGTGCGGGAGGGAGCCAGGTGGAGCGAGGTGGACGTCGCGAAGTTGCAACGGATCGAGGTTTTTCCGAGTGAGGCGACGGTTCGGTCCGGACACTCGCAACAACTGGTGGTGACGGCCGTCTACGACGACGGGACCCGGCGAGACGTGAGCCGGGTGGTTGAACTGCGAACCAACGACTCGAGCCTGGTCGAGATCGACGGAGCCGGACTGGCCACAGCGGGCAAGCGGACCGGCCAGACGGCCGTGATTGCCCTGCTGCAGGGCCGCGTCGCCGTGTCGCGGCTGACGGTGCCGCTGGAGACTTCCAGGGCGAGCTGGCCGGAATTCCCGATTGCCAACCTGATCGATCGCCATGTCCAGCGGAAACTCAAGACACTCGGCGTCGCGCCCTCCGCGGTGTGCGACGATGCGAAATTCCTGAGACGTGTGACGCTGCATTTGGCCGGCCGGATTCCACGTCCCGACGACATCGAGGCCTTCCTGGCCGACGGCTCGCCCCGAAAACGGGCGAAGCTGGTCAGTCGCCTGCTGGCCTCGCCCGATTACGCCGATACGTTCGCCCAGAAATGGTCAGCGTTGTTGAGGAACAAGCGACGTGGCCAGAAGGACCGGATTGCGGGGACGATCACCTTCCATCGCTGGATCCGGAACGCGATCGCTTCGGGAATGCCTTTCGACCGTTTTGTGCGTTCGATTCTGACGGCCACCGGTAACGTCAGCGTGTCACCGCCGGCGCAATGGTATGCGGAGGTCCGGTACCTGGATCGCTACGTCGACGATACCGCACAGGTCTTTCTGGGACTCCGTATTGGCTGTGCCCGCTGTCATCATCACCCCTTCGAGAACTTCACCCAGGGGGACTACTATGGCCTGGCGGCGTTCTTCACCCGGATTGGCCGTCGCGAGGGGATCGGTGTGGCCGAGCGGCGAGCCAAGGAGACGGTTTTCATCAAGGCCGCCGGCAGCGTCAAGCACCCGGTCACCGGCAATGTCGTCAAGCCGCATGGCCTGGGTGGTCCCGACCTGGAGGTGCCGCCTTACGCCGATCCCAGGCACCGGCTGGTCGACTGGATGGCGACTCGCGAGAACCCGTATTTTGCCCGGGCGTTCGTCAACCGGATGTGGGCCCATTGTTTCGGACGCGGGCTGGTCGAACCGATCGACGACATGCGGGTGACCAACCCGGCCACCAATCCGCGGCTGCTTGATGCCCTGGCCAACGAGTTCGTCGACAGCGGGTTCAACATGCGGCGGGTGCTCGAGTTGATCACCACCAGCACGACCTACCAGCTCGACTCCTCGGCCAATGTCGACAATCTTGACGAGACGCAGGGGCACTCGCGGTTCTACCCGCAACGGCTTTCGGCCGAGATGCTGCTCGACTCGATCGACCAGGTCACCTCCCGGCCCACCGCCTACGGAGGCCTGCCCGTCGGGACCCGTGCCATGCAGTTGCCCGACGAGAACTACTCGAACCAGTTCCTCAAGCTGTTCGGACGACCGCCTCGTGAAAGTGCCTGCGAGTGCGAGCGGACGGCGGCTCCGAGCCTGTCCCAATCACTGTTCACTCTCAACGACAGTTTCCTTCTCGGGAAGATCTTTGACGCCAAGAGCAGGGCCGGGGTGCTGGCCACTGCCGACGGTGACCATGCCGCGCGGATTCGCCGGTTGTTCCTGGTCGCCCTCTCGCGGCCGGCAACCTCCATCGAGGTCGAAAAGGCGGTCAAGTACGTCGTCTCGGAGTCCGATGCCAAGACTGCCTACAGCAATCTGATGTGGGCGCTGATCAACACCAAGGAATTCCAGTACAATCACTAGCCGCAGCCGGTTAGGACTTCTCTCATGACTCGTACCGCCGCTTATTGTCGTGGCCCGATCGACCGCCGTAGCTTCCTGAAGATCGGTGGCCTGTCGCTGGGGGCGCTTTCCAGTGGACTCTCGCCCGACCTGGCCGGTTTGCTGGCAGCCGAGGCCGCCGGTGAAGCGCTCGACAAGGACTTCTCGGTCATCCTCTTCTGGGCCAACGGCGGTCCGAGCCATCTCGAGACCTTCGACATGAAGCCGGAGGCCCCGGCTGAGTACCGGGGGGAATTCCAGCCGATTTCGACCAATGTTCCGGGGATGGACATCTGCGAGTTGCTGCCGAATTTGGCGAGGATGGGTGAGAAATACTCCGTCGTCCGCAGCCTGTTCCACAACCGCAATGAGCACTCCGGTGGCACCTGTCGGTTCCTCAGCGGCTACACGCCCAAGGCCGCCAATCCGGCCGATGCCGAGTACCCCGAGCTGGGTTCGGTGGTGGCCAAGCAGTTGGAGGACGAGGTCGACGACATTCCGCTGTTCGTGGCCAACACGAAATTCTACGGCGGCGGTCCGGCCTACCTCGGGGCGGCCTATTCGGCGTTCATGCCCAACGCCAAGTCGGTCACATCCAGCGGAGCCAATCGTTACGATCCGGTTCCGCTGTTCGGTGCCAAGGACGGCCAGTTGTCGGCTCGCGAAACCGCTCTGAAGTCGCTCCGCAAGCGCAACTCGCTGCTGTCGGAATTTGACGTGTTCCGTCGAGAACTCGACCGGTCGGGGTCAATGGACGCGCTCGACAAGTTCCGTCGGCGGGCGGTGGCGATGCTGACCAGTCCCCGGACCGCCCGGGCATTCGACCTGACGAAGGAACCCGAAAGCGTCCACCAGCGGTACGGCAAGACGCACTGGGGTCGCAGCTTGCTGTTGTCACGTCGCCTGGTCGAGCACGGTGCACGGTTTGTTCAGATGCAGGCGACTTTCCGTTTGAAGAAGGAGAACGGCCGGACCAGCAACTGGGACGACCACAGCGTCAACGCCGACATCTTCAAGGCCTATCGCGAGCGGATGCCGGTCTTCGACCAGGCGGTTCCTGCGCTGATCAACGATCTCTACGACCGGGGCCTGAACGAGAAGGTCCTGTTCATCTTCTGTGGCGAGTTCGGCCGCACGCCGAAAATCCGGCACCAGGACAAGGCGACCAAGCGGCCCGGACGTGACCACTGGGCCCGGTCGATGAGCATCTTCCTCTCCGGAGGTGGACTGAAGATGGGACAGGTCATCGGTGCGACCAACTCGCGGGGTGAGGATCCCGTGAGGCGAGTGATGAACAGCAATTGCCTGCTGTCGACGGTGTACCAGCGGTTCGGCGTGAACACCGAACACCACTTCTTCGACAACACCGGTCGCCCGGTGCCGATCCTGACCGACGGCGAACCGATCAGCGAGTTGTTGTAGATCCTACCGGCAGTGGTCACTCGAACTGTGCCGGTGGAGTCTCCAGATCGCGGTAACCGGAGTTGGCCAGTCCGAAGGCGTCGGCGACGCGGTTGAAGAACGCGAACATCGCCGTGACATAAACCGCTTCGGCGATCTGTTGATCGGTCCAGCCCACCTCCCGCAGGGCGACGACCTCCGCATCGGTTGTCTCGGCCGGTTCCAGTGTCAGGCGTTTGACGAACTCCAGCAATCGGCGGTGCGGTTCGTCGACGTCGGCGTCGTCGAGGTTGGCTTGTTCGAGCGAGTCGACGACCGAATTGTCTTCATCCTGCAACTGCAGGAAATGGGCGTGGGCGTCGGTTCAGTATTCACACCGGTTCAGGGCCGAGACGTAGGTCGCAATCGCCTCCTTCTGCCGCCTGTCGAGGTGCCCTTCGGTGAAGTGCAGTCCGTAGGACGCCTGCATGACCTGGGCCAGGAAGTCGGGGCGGGCCGAAAAGCACTTGAGGATCTCGGGCATTCCCTCGCGGTCGGGATTCTGGGCCCGCCATGCTCCGTAGATCTCGGCCAGCTCGCCGGTGGCCTGGTCGTCTTCGACCCACGCAATCCTGGGCGATTCGGTCATCGCGTCATTGTCCCTTCGAATCGGTCGTTGTGTCGACGTGAGTGATCTCGTGCAATGAGTCGATCTTCGGGTCGTCGATCTCCTGCGTCGTTCCATCCGGCCAGCGAACGACCAGTTTCTCGACCTGGTTGATCCTGCCCAATCCGAAGGTCACAGGGAGTTCCGCCTGGGAGAGATAGCTGCGGGTGGGCATCACCTGCTGGCTGCGAACACCGTCGGCGGTGTGGATGTCGACCCAGGTTCCGATGGCCGTGCTGTTGACCCGATGGGCCCCCGTCAGCCGGACTCTCAGCCAGTGATGTCCCAGTTTCTGGTCGTTGCGGAGCAGCCGGGGCCGGCCACCGACGGAGGTGATCAGCAGATCGAGGTCTCCGTCTCCGTCGATGTCGGCAAAGCTGGCTCCCCGGCCGACCATCCGCTCGGTGAAGTCCGGGCCGCACTGGGACGGATCGAGTGCTACGAACTCGTTGTCGTGTTCGGGACCGCAGTTCCACAGCAGTTGGGGAGGTTGTTTGTAGTGCTGGCTGGGCTGGACAAGATTGATGTCCGCTTCGAGGTGTCCGTTGGCGGCAAAGATGTCGAGCCGCCCGTCGAGATCACTGTCGAAGAAGAAGACTCCGAAGGTCAACTCGGGCCGGGTCGGTGGCGCGATGCCGTTGGAGATCGCTTCGTCCTGGAATACGGGAAGTTGTTCGGCGAGCGTGCGGCGAACGTACAGGGCGGTCGTTTCGTTTGCGAAGTTGCCGATGGCGATCCCCAGTTCATCGGAGTTGCGGAACCGGCCGATGTCGATGCCCATTGCCCCGCGGGCATTGCCGTTGGTGTCGAAAGCGATTCCCGAACTGCGGCCTTCCTCCTTGAACGTCCCGTCACCGTTGCCCAGGAACAGGAAGTTGCGAACCGTGTCGTTGGCGACGACCAGGTCGACATGCCCGTCGCTGTTGAGGTCGGCGAAGGCCACGCCCAGGGACTTGGCCAGCGGGATGTTGGTGCTGGCGTTCCGAACCTCGATGCCGGCCCTGGCGGTGGCGTCAGCGAACGTTCCGTCACCGTTGTTGAGGTAGAGATAGGGGGCACTGCCGGGGAACTTCTGGGGTTGGCCGTAGGCACGGAGCTTGCCGTCGAGCGTGAAATTCTGTGCGAGGTCGAATTCCTTGCTCCAGCCAACATAGTTGCAGACGAACAGGTCGAGGTCTCCGTCGGCATCGGCGTCGAAGAATCCGCAGCTGGAACTCCACGCGGTCTCCTTGCCGGCGACCCCGGCCGTCTTGGTCACGTCCTCGAACCGTTCACCGGTGTTGCGGAACAGCCGGTTGTGGCCGACGGCGGAGATGAACAGGTCGGGTCGCCCGTCGTTGTCGAAATCGCCGACGGCCGCTCCCATGCCGTAAAGCGACACGTCCAGGCCGCGTTGGACGGTGACATCGGTGAACTGGCCCTTTCCGTTGTTGGCGTAGAGGGCCGGACGGGCCGGTTGGGCGGGCTCGGGACGGGTGTCCCAGTCCCAGCGGCGTGAATTGACCAGCAGCAGGTCCTGGTCACCGTCGCCGTCGAAGTCCAGAAACGCGCAGCCTCCACCCATGGTCTCGGGCAGCAGCTTGTCTCCGTAGGCGCCGTTTTCGTGGACGAAGTCGATGCCGGCTTCATCCGTGATGTCAGTGAACATCACCGTGGGGATTTCGGCCTGCGGACGCTCGGGCACCTGTGGCACTTCCAGCGGTGTCCGGTCGGTGACCACTTCGGGCTCCGTTTCGAGATACCCGAAGGCGACGAAGGCTCCTCCGATCACGACAGCGGCCAGTGTGAAGACGGCCAGCGATCTCTTGAGTGCCGCCGCGATGACCGTGTCGTCCTGCTCCACCGTGTCGGGATCGTAGTCCGGCGACTCGTCGATCGGCAGTTCGGGATCCTGCGGAGCAGTGATGTCCGGCTGGGGAGGCTGATCGCTCATTCGTTCACTCCACTCTGCGTCGTCAGATGCGGTTCTTCCGACTTGGTCGGGAGTTGTCGTCGGCCGTCCGGGTCCCTCGCGGCCGAGGGCAACCCGGGTGCCCCGGGCCGTTGCAGGCGATAGAAAACCGGTTCCTCGGCGGCGGCATTGGCCGCTGGGTAACGGGCCTTGGCGCGGCCGACCGCCTGGTCCCGTGCGTTGTCGTCGGGCTTGAATTTCGCGTGCAGCTCGGTGTGGTACCGGGCCTTCGGGTTGTCGCCCAGTTCCCGGTAGAGCTGCTGCAGGTTGTAGTGTGCGGTGACGTTCTCCGAATCGATCGCCAGTGCCCGGTGAAACGTCTCGACCGCTTTTTCGAGAAACGCCTTTCTCTGCTTGGCCACCTCGGGTGTCCTCAGCTGGCGGGCCCGGTCGAAATAGGTCTGGCCCAGCAGGTTGACCACGCGGTAGTCCTTGCTGAAGTCGAATCCCCGTCGTGCCATCTCGGTTGTCCGGTCCTCGATCACGCTGCGGAAGTTCTTCTCGGCCTTCTCCAGCTGGTTGAGGTCACGGGCCACGAGCCCCGAGAGCCAGGCGATGGTCCAGGCCGGTGGAGCGGGGTCGGCGTGTTTCGAGGCTCGGGCGAGAGCCTCGGCCGCTTCGTTCAATCGCCCCTCCCGGAACAGCACGCGGGCGAGGTTCAGCGGGCCGTCGTATCGACTCAGCTTTTCGACCTCGGCGAACGCTGCTCCGGCCTGACGCAGTTCGCTCTTGCCTTTCAGGAACAGCCCGATGCCGTAGTCGTTCCACCGGACCCAGGTCTTCACCGGCGAGGGATCGTTGGTCACGTCGGTGTTGTCTCCCTCGACCGGGAAGGTGACCCGATCGACGGCGAGCACGGTGACCGGCAACTGGTTGGGCAGTTGGCCGGTGGCGGTGTCGAGTCCGCGAATGTCGCGATCGCCGGGCTTGTGGTTGCGGGCGATGAAGTCGGTGTACTGCTTGTCGAACTTGCGGTAGTTGAGCTTCACCTCGACGGTGATCGGTCCGTCGAGCCGCCTGGGGAGTTCGAGCTGGTAGTGAACGACCTGCCCGGCCCCGGGCGGAATCTGGTGATTGTAGAGGGGCGTGAAGATGTCCTGCGGATTGCGACGGTCGATCCGTCGTCCGTTGACGTCCAGCAGAAAAACGTTGACGAAATGCGACCAGGGATCGACCTCGCGATCGGCATCGAATTTTCCGCTGGCTCCGATCACCCGGTCACCGGAACGGACGGTCACCTCGAGCCAGACCTCGTTCGAATCGACGGTGCCCTGGGTGAACAGGTGCCCCAGCTTGACGGTGCGGATCACCGCGTCGAGCAGGTAGCTGGTTCCGGCCTTCAATGTCGGGACTGCGGGCCGCAACGGCGCGTGCAGTCGGTCCGAAAGGCCTCCGCCGTCGCGGATCCCGAACAGGTCGACTCGCATCGTGCCGGCCAGGAATTCCTGTTGGGAGGCGATCACCTGTGGACGGTCTCGGAACCAGGCGATCCCGGTGTTGGCACCGGGGAACAGGTGGTTGTGGACCTGCAGCTGCCCACTGTCACCGAACGGTCGGGCTCCGAAGTCGTTCGAGGCGACCAGGGGCATGTGGCACCGGTTGCAGTTGGTCTCGGCCTTTGGCGGGTAGTAGAAGCTGGAAGCTCCATGCCCCAGCCCGGACAGCAGAAACGCGTCGTAGTGGTTTTGTCCGCGGATGAAGGATTTCTGGTAGCTGTTGCCGTCGATCTGCTTGAACTTGTTCAACGCCAGCGGCAGGTGCACCTTGTGGCAGACGCTGCAGAACTCGGTTGTCTTGTGGTGTGGCTTGAGGAACGTCTTCTTGTGGAAATCGGGCTTGGCTTTGACCAGCTGGTTGTTGATCCATTGCAGCACCGGGTTGTCGCTGTAAGCGAAGGGGTAGTGCAGCGGTTCCTCGATGGTGTAGTCGGAGTTGCCCCGGTTGCTGTTGATGTGCGTGATCGCGTGGCAGACGGTGCAGGTGACACCTGCGTGAGCGGTGGGGTCGTTGACGTCGTCGTAGTCCTTCTGATCGAAGGCCCCGCTGAAGAACGGCACGGGGTCGTGGCAACCGGCGCACCACCGCGAGGCGCGGACGTTGCCGTCGTGTTCGAACGAGACCTTTCGTGTCTCGCGGACACTGGGCAGGTAGGCGGCGTTGTTGAACGAACTGAAACGGTGGACGCTGTCGGACCAGGCCGCATGCGTGTCGGGGTGACACTTCTTGCAGTAACTGTCCATCATCAGGGCTTCACGCGGGATGAACTTGCCGCTGGTGGTTCGCGCCAGTGAAGGTTCGAAGTACTGGACTCCCTCGTCGGATCCCACGACGTTCCACTGCCTGGGGTCCTGGGAGTGCATCGCGACCATGAGGACGACGGCGATTGCCGAGACGGCGGCAAACCGCCCGCCGATGTGCCACTTGATTCGCGGGCCGGCCAGGCGATGCAGCCAGTACAACCATCCGGCGATCAACGGCAATGCCACGTGCAGCCAGTAGACGACGTTGCGGCCCAGGGGATGCTTGAGATCGATGACGTTCTCGACCCGCACCAGGGCGAAACCGGTCACCAGCACGGCGATCGACACGGCGAACAGGACGTAGCCGACCCGGACGGCTCTCCTGTTGCTGCGACCGTGGGCGTTTCGGATGTGCAGGCCGCCGAAGACGATCAACGGCACAACCAGCAACAGCCCGACCACGATGTGGCCCAGCAGCATCAGGAAATAGAAGTGTGTCTGGTAGACCTCGCCGGTGACCCACTGCATGCCGGTGATCGCCGAAAGGTAGGCGGCGTTGGCCGAGAGCAGCGCGACCAGGACAAAGACGATCCACAGGAGTTTCCTGAGGCCCGGTGTGACCGCGCGGACGTAAAGCCTCTTGGGGGGATTCGGTGTCGAGGTGGTCGGTTGTTGTTCGCGTTGAGACATCGGGACGAAACCCCCGGGTGAGGATCTGCCGCGGATGCGGACAGCCGGGCGCAGGAAGAGTGGCTGTTGCCGGCAACGGCGGTCGGAGACCGGTCTCATCGGGACGGACCGGTCGCGTCACATCGAGATTGGATCAGCCGCGGGGCGGACGTTCGATGCGGGACCGGTGACCCGGTCGACCGCGGTCGTCCCCGGAGTCATCAAGGCGAGCCGAGGCACTGGGCGAACCGTCCACGGCGGTCCAGCCGACATCGGAGACCTCGTCGTTTTGCGAGGTTGGTGCCGGGGCCGGGGGCACCGGCATCGGCGAGGGAGCATTGTCACAATGGCCGTTTTGACAGGGGGATTCGGCTGGAGTGCCGGCCGGCTTGCTGTCACCGGATTCGATCGGTGTTGTCATGGCCGCGGTCGAATTGCTGTGCAGGTAGTCCCCGCAACTCGCCCTGGCCTCGGAGACCAACTGGCCACCCAGCATCACCCCGGCCATCGCGGCCAGGACACCCAGTCGCGGCAGTGCCGATCGTTCGGTGGGTTGCTGACGGGGGGCGGGCATTGCAGGGACCTGGAAGAGGATTTCCTGTACAGCGAGGTCGGGCCGCAGTCGGTTGAACGTGTCAGTTCGAGTATAGGACCGGTTTTCGACCGTCGTCAACAAGTTGCTGGAGCCCGACGTGACGGGATCAACGGACGTGACGGTTGGGCAAGCCAGTCAAGCAACGCCCTGACGGAGCACGGTGCGATTTGGTCGTGGCCGATAGCGGAGTACGCCCTAATTGCCGAGCTTGACGGGTGCGAGCTTGGCGTCGGGGGTGATGCTGAAGAGCTGCTTCGCCCTCGAGTCGACCACCAGCAGGTTGGTGCCTTGCCAGTCGAGTCCGACGGGGTTGTCGAGCGGCTTGCCGCTGACCCACTTGGTCGCCTTGCCGTCAGCGGCCACCTTCCAGATGCAGTCGGCGTAACCGTCGCTGACGTAGGCGGTGCCGTCGGCAGCGACGGCGACGTCGTTGGGATAGATGAAGGTCCGATCCTTGACCACCGGGGTGATCTTGCCGTCGGCAGCGATCTTGACCAGTTGGTTCCTGGGTCCGCCCGAGACGACCCACAAATGGCCGTTCTTGTCGAACGTCATTCCCCTGGGGGCCGGCAGCACGGCGAATTCCTTGGGGTCGCCTCCGGCAGCCGGTACGGTCCAGATCCTCTGCAGCTCGAGATCACTGACAAAGATGATCCCCTTGGCGTTGACCGCGATGCCCATGGCGATACCGATGCCGCCCTTGGTCAGTGGGGTGGACTTGCCATCGGCAGAGAACCGGTAGACCTCCCGGGTTCCCGAATCTCCCACCAGCAATCCGCCCTTGCCGTCGGCGGCGATGCAGCGGACGGCATTCAACGGAGTGCGGAATTTCTTGCTGGCCTGGAAAAACACGGCGAGCTTTCCGTCCGCGCCGGCTTTCCAGAGGCCGGGAAGCTTGCGGTCGACCAGGAACAGGGTCTTGGCGTCGGCCGTGACCGAGACGTCCAGGGGATAGACCAGCCCCTGGGCCGGCTTGACGTCCTGGGCCAAGGTGGCCGCGATCGCCGCCAACACGATTGCGGAAGCCAACAGTGGCAGGCGACAAGTGAGTTTCATGTCGGGTATTCGTCGGAGATGGTTGTTGAACCGGGGTCACCGCGGGGCCGAAATGCGGCCGCCGACCAACCCAGTCTAGCTTGCCGATCGGCCCCGTGACCATTCTCCGTTCTAATCCTCCGCGACGATCTCTACTCCGTTGAGAAGCGGTATGCCGGTGCGGGCCACCAGATCGATGGTCAACTCGCTCGCGGCGGCGACCTTCTTGAACTCTCGAACCACCGCCTTGTGGCGGGTGCGGGTGGTGGCCATCACGTCGAATTCCTCGAGAACGGATTTGCCGCCCAGGCGGACGTCGAAGACCCGCTGTCCGGGTTTGACGTCATCGGGTTCGCAGAAGTGCAGTCGCACGGTGTAGGACCGCGGAGCCTTGGCGGTCTTGTCCAGACGAATGGTCAAAGTCTGCAGGCCGGTGACCCCGGACGAGGCGACCCAGCCGTGGTCCTTGGCGGTCACCAGCGAGGTGTGCTGGCGGAAGGTGCGAGGCTTGCCCTTGGCGGTGATGCGGACATCCGGCGATGAACCGCCGACGCTGGGGTAGTCGAGCCACAGCGTCCCGTCCTTAGCCATTCGGTCTCCGGGGGCTCCGAGGTTGACACCCAGCCTCTTGACCGATGAATCGGACGGCTTCAGCGCGCTGTAACTCCACATCTCGGCCCGTGGCACGTGTGTGAAGGCCAACGAGGTGAACAGCGAGTAGCCGCAGACACAGCCGTGTGCGAAGTTGGGCGAGTTGAGCACTCCGTTGGCCGGGATCAGGCTGTTGCGGCAACCCGAGCGGAATCCCTGGAGCCGGGCGGTGTTGCCGGTCTCGACATCGGTGAACCCCGCCGAGGCGGCCCGGAAGGTCAACAGGTGCGGGCTGGCGATTGCATAGTTGCAGTGGTGTCCGCTCTTGGTGAACTCCCAGGGCACTTCCTTTCCGGTGATCGGATCACGTCGCAGGATCGGTTCACCGGTCAGAATGTTGTACGCCTTGCCCGGTCCCCGCTGGTCGATCACGCGGTTCCCCGAGACGATCACCCGGTCCCAGTAACTCTCGGGGTGGCCCAGGAATCCCTTCCCCTCGCTGTACTTTCTCCACAGTTCCTCTCCGTCTCCGCCCCGGTAGGCGACCATGCCCTTCTTGTTCGAGGCCATCAGCACGTCGTGGTCCGTCGAGTAATTCATCCAGGTCACGACCAGGTCGGTGGTGTACTTCCACTTCAGCTTGCCGGTCTTGAGATCGAATGCCTTGAGGTAGCGAACCGGGTCGGACTTGGGGACCAGGCCCCTGCGAGCCCAGTCCTTGAAGAGTCCTTCGAGGATACCGTCGAGGCAGTAAAGCGTGTCGCTGCTGACGGCCACCAGCGGGACGGTCATCTCGGCAGTGTGTTTCCAGATCAGCTTGCCGGTCTGGCGGTTCAGCACCTGGAGTTCGGTGGGCACGCGGCCCCGTTTTCCCTGTACCCGATGGATGGTGCCGATCAGCAGGTCTCCCTGGACGCGGATGCGGCCCCAGGTGTCGCCCTTCTTTGACGGAGCGAAGACCGCCAGTTGCTTACCACTGGCGGGATCGATTTTCAGGATGCGACCCTTGTGGACCAGGTAGATCCCGTCGCGGACGGCCAGGAAGTGGAACCCGGCCAGTGACTTTTCGAAGTCGTTGCCGCGTCGCCCGGCCCGGTAGTTCTCGTCATCGACCAGGGGCGTCTGCCAGAGGATGCGGCCGGTGTAGACGTCCACGGCCGACAGCTTGCCGGGACCCTGCAGGATCATGCGGCCGTCGATGACGGCCATGCTCGGACCCCAGAAATGGCGGTTGTAGAACAGGCTCCCGTCGGAGGCGGGGCCTCCGAACCACAGCACGCCCAGGGGGGCGCGGACCAGCTGGTCCTGTGACATCAGCGAGTTGGAGGGGTCGCCGTACTCGTGCGTCCAGTCGGCGGCACCCGGCAGGGCGCCCTCGCGTCGAACCACGGCCAGACCATCAGACATGCTGGTCTGAGCACCGGGCAGTTTCATCCCGGTCACCTGCTTGAGGAATGCCGCAGATCCGTCTCCGGGAATCGACAGGGCCGCGGTGCCTCCATAGGGGCGGAGGCAGCCGAAGACCAGCCGGGCCAGTTTCGGGCCGTTGTCCGGTCCTCCGGCCCACTCCAGCGATTCGCTGGTGATCACGTTGGCGATGTAGGGGGGCAGGCCGCAGTTCAGCGGGTCGGCGGCCAGGGCGGCCACGCGATGCCCGTAGAGTCCGAGACGGTCGAGGCGACGACGTAGGGCATCGATGCGGGCCGGATCCGGGTCGACGCAGATCAGCCGCAGGTGGCTCTGCCGCGCGAGGGCTTCGACCAGTGATCCGTCGCCGATGCCCAGCACCAGTCCGAAGCCCGAGTCGGAACCGGCCGTCTTGAGAATGCTGGCGGCGCGGGGCGAGGCGGCCGGCTTGGCGTCTGCCACCGATTCGCTCACGTTTCCAGGCCCCTTCTCAGCCGAGAAGCACAGCAGCTGCCCCTCGCGGGTGGTCACGAACAGCCGTCCGTCGGCAGCGATCTGCGAACCGGGCGTGCCGGTGATGGTTGTCTTCCATGTCACCTGTCCCGGCTTGCCGGCGGCGGGAGGATCGACGGCAAACAACAGAGAGCCCTGGTGTCCGTAGAGCCGCTTTCCGGCCTTGAGATCGATGGCCAGCGGGTTGGCCGCCAGGAACTTCTTGTAGGCATTTCCGGCGGGGACCTTCTGCACGCTGGCATTGGCCACAGACCACAGCTTGGTCAGCACCGTGCTGGTGACATTGCGGCCGCGACGGTCCTTGCCGGTCACTTTCTTGGGGTTCTGGAGGTCGTAGGCAACCACCTGGCCGTTTTCCGCGACGAAGGCCCGGGTCGGAGTGGTGACCGGCTTGTGGTTGCGGGTGCCCAGCGTGGTCTTGGTCGCGGTGTCGTAGGCGATGGAACCGTGGAACAGCCAGCGGCCCTGGGCGACCACGTGGTAGTTGGTCGTGTTGGAAGTGCTGTAGGTGTGCGAGACGAACTGGTTGGTTTTGAGGTCCAGGCAGGCGGCCACGGCGCGGCCACAGGGGATGTAGAGCTTTCTCGAGGTGAGCGCGAGGTAGCCCTGGGGGGTGAGGTCCCTGAGCGTGCGGACGGCGTGCTGTGGCTCGAAGTCAGCGGGCCCGTAGATTTCGGCGGGTTGCCCGGTGGCCAGGTCGATGGCGCACAGGAAGGCCCCCTCGAACGGCCAGACGCCCGCCGTGAAGCGGACAAGGTTGCCATCGAGCACCGGCCCGCCGCGGACCGGCCAGACCGAGATCAGGCGGTCGTTGCCCAGCACCTTACGGATGGCCGGAGCCGCACGGTAGGTCCACAGGGACTTGCCGGTCGCAGCGTCGACCGCGTAGACGCAGCCGTCGTCGGATCCGAAAACGACGTGTCCGTCGGCCACCAGCGGAGCGAACCTCACCGGGCCGTCGGCGTAGACTCGCCACTTCCGTTTGCCGGTCCGGGTGTCGTAGGCGGTGACACTGTCGGTTCGGGTCGAGGCGAGGTACAGGGTGCGACCGACGACGATCGGTTCGGGGACCAAATCAAATCCGATTCGAGGATCCTCGGGCCAGGCCGGCTGCGGCGTGGCCAGCTGTCGGCTCCAGGCGAGGTTCAACGTCGCCGGGAGGGTCTCGGAGGTGGTGCCCGAGCGTTCCGGATCATGCCGCCAGGTCGGCCAGTCGGCAGCCGCCAGGGAGGATGTCAGCAACATCGACAGGCAGGATGACAGCACGAGGCAACGGGTGGTGATGGCCGACATAAAACCAGTCCTTCTCGAGAAGCGATTGTGCTTGCGGGGAGTCATCAGGAGACGATTCCCGTCGCATCCAATTGTCAGGTCACCGATCGAGCATGTCAAACAGGTGGTTCGTTACCGCCGGGTCGGGTCATCAGAGATCAGCCTCTGGTCAGCGGCCGAAGCGGTGTCCTATCATCGGAGTTATGGATTGTCACCGCGGGTCCAGGGCTGTTCGGATGGCGTCACTGCTGGCGGCGGTGGTGATCGTTGGTGGTTGCGGGGATCGGCTTCCTCTGGCGTGGCCCGAGACGGAGGCGAATGGTGTCTGTCCGGTGGAGGTGACCGGCAGCCGGTTCGAGTGGAGCTTCCGGTACCCCGGCAGAGACGGTCGCTTCGGTACTGACGACGACCTGGTCAGTGCCCGGCATCTGCACTTGCCCCGTGGCTGCACGGTGGACCTGAAGCTGACCAGCACCGACTACATTTACACGCTGTCGTTGCCCGAACTGCAACTCGAGGAGATCGCGGTTCCCGAACTGGTGCATATCCTGCGAGTCGATGCCGCTCGCGCGGGCAGTTACCAGCTGCTTTCGGATCCGATGTGTGCCGTCCGGTTTTCTCATGACGAGCAAATGGGCCGGCTGGAGATCGAGGACGACTCGGCATTCCAGGACTGGTTGGCGACACTGGCCAAATGACCTCCGAACCCAGACGACTGATCCAGCGACGGACGGCCCTGGCCCAGGGAGCCTCGTGCCTGGGTTTGTGGGTGGCCGGATGCCGGGATGGTGGCGACACCTCGCCGGTCGCTGGGGACGGCGACGACGCCTGGCACGTGCATCCAGGCCAATCGATCCAGGCAGCTCTCGACAGGGCGGCCGCGGCCGATGGCAGGCGACGGGTGGTTGTTCACGAGGGGACCTACCGTCCCGACCGGCCGGGGCAGGCCCTGGTCTGGCTCAATCGTCGGCACGACGGCATCACGCTGGAGGCGGAAGGGTCGGTCGTGTTGACCGCAGCCAACTCCGACATCGCCGATCGCGACGCCGAGAGTTTTCCCGCGGTGGTCAATCACGTCGTTTACTTCGGTGATGGAATCTCTGCCAGGACGGTCTTCCGCGGCTTCACCATCACCGCCGCCAATGGCTTCGACACACGGTCCGACGAACCGGAACCGATTGAGCCGGACCGTCCCGAACTGGGCAAGCAGAACCTGTTGTTCTTCTACTGCGACGGCGGAGGGATGAAGATTTTCGGCCGCAGCTACCCGCGGATCGAGCAGGTCGAAGTGACCGGTAACGTGGCCAGCCCCTGTGGCGGAGGGGTTTCGATCCAGCACCTCGGTTTTCAGCAGGACGCCGTGCGAATCAGTGACTCGATCTTTCGGGACAACCGTTGCCAGGTCACCGGGTCGGCGATCGACGTGCTTCCGGGCAGCCGGGCCGAGATCACCAACTGCCTGTTCACCGGGAACGTGGCCAACACCGGGCCCGATACGGTCAGCCCGCCCGGCAAACCGTACAACGCTCGCCACGGATCGGGAGCCCTGACCGTCTTTCCCGGTTCCCGGGTTCGGGCAACCGGTTGCACCTGGACGGGAAACTGGAACGGGGTCGACGACAAGGCCGCAGCCAATCACTACTCCCGGTCGATCTTCTGGCAGAACACGCTCGGCGGCGGAATCTCGCCGGAGGGCCGGTACGAACTGGACATCGTTGATGGCAAGAACGTCAAGGGCTGCCTTTTGGGTGGGGCGATTGCGGATCTGAGGGGAACGATAGACGCCAAGACGAACACGATGGACGCACCCGACCCCGACTTCGATGAGTCGTTTCTGCCGCGTTGTCCGGCTTATGAGGGGGTGGGATACCGGCCTGTGAAGAAACCCCTTGCAAGCTCCTCGAGAGAACATTGACAGCACACGGCTCAACGATTCAAGTCGACGGGTCGGGGACGCACTGAAGGTGTTTCCGACCAGAACACGGTCTTCCTAGTCTGAGAACCCCCACCATGAGATTTGCGTGGCGCAGCGGTTCGATGGTCCTGGCGACCGCGTTGTTGTGGGCCACCGGCGGTTGTTTCGAGGATCCTCCGGCCCGGGTCCCTTCCGACCAGACCGGCGACAACGGCGATGGAGCCAGCATCGCCAAGGAGACCCCGACGCTGTTGCCACTGGACCTGCCCCTGCCGGATTTCCGTCTGGCCGACAGCACCGGCAGCGCATTCGGCAGCCGCGAACTGGCCAGGCGGCCGTACCTGGTCAACTTCATCTTCACCCGCTGCCAGTTGACCTGCCCCGAACAGACCCGGCGGATGGTGGAGTTCCAGAAGCAGCTGGCCAGGAAGATCGAACACCAGCACAGTTCCGAAGAGCGGGGCGGGCCCAAGCATTTTCTCTGGGACCAGCTGCAGATCGTCAGCCTGTCGGTCGATCCCGAGAACGACACGCCGGATGCCCTGGCCCGCTACGCCGACAACTACGGTGCGAAGCTGGAGAACTGGAGTTTCCTGACCGGGAAGAAGTCCGAGATTTTTTCGCTGATCACCGACGGGTTCAAGTTGCCGGTGGCCGAAGTGGGCAAGGACCAGCCGATCGTGCACACGGTGAAGGTGGCCCTGGTTGATCACCGGGGGCACCTGAGGGGCGTCTTCAACGGGATGAAGGAGGAGGGGGGCCGCAAGCTGATGCAGGCGATCGAGCAGGTGCTCAACGAGCGGGTGGCCATCCCCCCCCAGATCGTCTCGCCCGACTGGCTCGACAAGAGGGCCCGGACGCAGATCGCCGCCTCGAAACAGTGGAAGGCCTTTCACGATTTTCGTTTCACCGACCGGCAGCCGGAGAGCGGGATCGGTTTCCAGCACCGCGTGGTCGATGATGCGGGACGGACCTACAAGGCGGTGCACTACGATCATGGCAACGGCCTGGCGGTTGCCGACGTCGACGGAGACGGGCGGCTGGATCTTTTCTTCTCCAACCAGGTCGGCAGCAACCGGCTCTACCGCAACAGCGGTGAGGGCCGGTTCGAAGACATCACCGAATCGGCCGGCGTGGGCGTGGAGGGGCCGACCGGAGTGACCGCGTCGTTTGCCGACATCGACAACGACGGGGACGCCGACCTGTACGTGACCAATGTCCGTACGGGTAACAAGCTGTTCCTCAATGACGGCCGGGCGAAATTCACCGACATCTCCAACGGTTCGGGTTTGGCACACAAGGGCCATAGTTCCTCGGCCGTGTTCTTTGACTACGACCGCGACGGGTTGCTGGACCTGTTCCTGTGCAACGTCGGCCAGTACACGCACGATTCGTTGCGGGACGTTCAGGGGGACCAGACCGATTCGGGTCGCGAGGAGGCGAAGGACGGAAAGGCGTTTCGTTTTTTTGACGGAATGACCGATGCGTTTGCCGGTCACCTGCACACCGGCCGGACCGAGCGGAGCCGGTTGTTCCGTAACCAGGGGGGTGGGCGATTCGTCGATGTGACCGAAGCGACCGGGTTGATTGACGAGAGCTGGACGGGGGCAGCCAGTCCGATCGATGCCAACGACGACGGCTGGATCGATCTCTATGTCCTCAACATGCAGGGCAACGACGAGTACTACGAGAACGTCGGGGGGAAAACGTTCAGGAAGCGGAGCCGTGAACTGTTTCCCAGGACCTCGTGGGGTGCGATGGGCATCAAGGTCTTCGATTTCGACAATGACGGGCGACTCGACATCTACATCACTGACATGCATTCGGACATGGGTGGCGACCAGGTCGAGGTGCTGCGGGACAACCCGCTGGTGGGCGAGGAGCAGAAGAAGTCGCCCCGACCGTTTGCCGACAGCATCCTCAAGACCGGTGACACCAGCCTGTTCGGCAACAGCTTTTTCCGCCGTACCGGGCCCGGTGCGTTCGAGGAGGTGTCGGACCGGATCGGGGCCGAGACCTACTGGCCGTGGGGGATCTCCGTCGGCGATCTCAACGCCGACGGCTACCAGGACGTGTTTGTCACCTCGAGCATGAACTTTCCCTGGCGGTACCACCCCAACCACGTGTTGCTCAACGACGGCGGCAGCCGATTCGTTCTCAGCGAATTCGTGCTGGGGGTCGAGCCGCGGCGTGACGGGCGGACGGCGGTGCCCTGGCACCAGCTGGATGCCGATGGGCGCGATTCCGACCACGAGTTCTGCGAGGGCCGCTCGGGGACGTTCACGATGTACGGGGCGCTGGGGAGTCGCTCGAGCGTGATTCTCGACCTGGACGGCGACGGTGACCTGGACATCGTCACCAACGACTTCAATTCCGAGCCGCTGGTGCTGATCAGTGACCTGGCCGAGCGAACCACCGTGCGGCAGGTGCGGGTTCGGCTGGTCGGTGTCGACTCCAACCGGGACGGGCTGGGAGCTCGCGTGACCGTGCACGCCGGAGGCAAGGCGTACGTCCAGGTCAACGATGGCCAGAGCGGGTACCTGTCCCAGAGTCGCATGCCGCTTTACTTCGGGCTGGGTGCGGCCGAGACGGTCGACAGGGTCGAGGTGAAGTGGCCGACGGGCAAGACCCAGGTGGTACCCGGTCCGATTGCCGCCGGGGAACTTGTGGAGATCGAGGAGTCCGGGGACAGCCGGTAATGGAACCAGCGACCGAGCATCCGGGGCCGCCGCCGGCATCGAACCGGCGTTCCGTCGTGCGAACGGCGCTGTTGGTCCTGGTCCTGGTTGGCCTGGTTGTCGGCGGCCTGGGGTCCTGGTGGTTGTCGCGACCGAATGTCGACGAGTTGCTCGAGTCGGCCGAAGCGGCGATGAGATGGAAGGAATTCCGGGACGCGCAACGTCTGGCCACCGCGGCGGCCAGACGGGCTCCGGACCGGGCCGACGCCTGGTGGCTGGCCGGACAGGCGGCCGGCCAGCGAGGTGCTTTCGAGGAGGCGGTGCGGTTGTACGACCGCAATCCCGACAACGGATCTCCCGTCTCCCGGGTTGCCGACAGCCGTGCCGCCGCCGCCGAGTTGTTGCTGTACAGGTTGCACCGCGCCGAGGCCGCCGAACGTCAGTTCCGGGCGGCACTGACCATCGATGCCGATCACGCATCGGCGGGCCGCGGGTTGTCGGTGTTGCTGGCGATCAGCGGTCGCCGCCGCGAGGCGGTGCAGTGGATCCGCAGGCGGATCGAGGCGGGTGATGTGACTGTCGACGAATTGAACATGCTCGATGCCGGCGGTGGGACACGGTACGAGACCGACCTGATGACCGCGTGCCGAAAACGGGCTCCCGAGGATCCGGTGGCACTGATGGGAGTGGCCGCGGAGTCTCTGAGGACTCACCGTTTCGATGAGGCGGTCGAGTTGTCGAGCCTGGTGATGGCCCAGCACCGTTTCCCTGTGGTTGCCGAGGCCGTGATGGGCCGCGGGCTGCTGGAATCCGACCGTTTCAAGGATCTGCTGGCGTGGCAGCGTGGCTTGTCCGACGGAGCGGAGACCGATCCCGAGGTGTGGATGATTCGCGGCGAGTACCAGCAACGTTTTGGCGCCGGGACGTCGGCGGCACGGTGTTTCTGGGAGGTGCTGCGGATCGATCCGGATCATCGGGCGGCCAACTATCGACTGGCCGAGTTGCTGCCGGGTCTGAAGGGGACACCGGCGGCCGAACCGTTTCGCGTGCGGACCCGGCAACTGCAGGAGTTGAAAGCGATCAATGACCGTGCGGCCGACGGGGGACCGACCGTCTCGGCCACGATCGTCCGAGGTAAGGTCGAGTTGTTGCGGCGGATGGGACGGTTGTGGGAGGCCTGGGGATGGGTTCGGGTGATCGCACGGCAGGCCAGCCCGCCCGCATGGGCGACCGAACTGCAACGAGACCTGGCTGCGGAAGTGCGTCGCGATCCTTCGAGGTTGGTCGAGCCGGCACGAAACCCGGCCAACGGAGTGGACCTGGCCGAGTGGTCGACGGGCGAATGGCCGGCGGGTTCGCTGGCCAGTGACACCCGGACGAAGGACGACCAGGCCGGTTGGCCACGATTTCGCAATGACGCGTCGGTGGCCGGTGTGGAGATGAGATATGTCAACGGTGGTGATCCGGATCGATCCGGCCAGCAGATGTTCGAGTTCACCGGCGGTGGAGTGGCGGTGCTGGACTTCGACCGCGATGGCTGGCCCGACCTGTATTTCACCCAGGGATCCGCCTGGCCGGTGGACCTCGAGTCAACCGTTCACACAGATCGGCTGTTCCGCAACCTGGGAGACGGACGGTTCGCGGACGTCACCCAGGCGGCGGGGTTGTCGGCGACCGGATTCGGACAGGGTGTGACCGTCGGGGATTTTGACGGCGACGGCTGGCCGGACCTACACGTGGGCAACATCGGCGAGAACCGGCTGTACCACAACAACGGTGACGGGACGTTTGTCGACACGACCGGCGTGGCCGGCGTGGCCGGGGACCGGTGGACGACCAGCAGTGCCATCGCCGACATCGACGGAGACGGCGTGGCCGACCTCTACGTGGTCAATTACCTCTCCGGATCCGACGTCTTCACCCGCATGTGTCGTAGCTTCAGTGGCCGATCCCGGATGTGTCAGCCGTTCCAGTTTCCGGCTGCGGCCGACCGGTTGTACCTGGGCCAGGGTGATGGCACGTTTGCTGACGTGACCGGTTCGGCCGGTGTCGATGGCGTCGGTGGAAAGGGGTTAGGCCTGGTGGTGGCCGGCTTCGACGAAGGTTCGGGCCGCCTGGGTGTCTTCGTGGCCAACGACACGCGGGCGAATTTCCTCTACCGCCACGGGTCCGATTCGCAGGCGGGGGCGATGTCGCTTCACGAGAACGGGCTGGTGGCTGGGGCCGGGCTCAACGGCAATGGTCGGGCTGAGGGGTCCATGGGCGTCGCTGCCGGCGATGCCGACGGTGATGGACGGCTCGACCTGTTCGTCACCAACTTTCTCGACGAGACCAACACGTTCTACGGTGGACTGGGGCAGGGACGTTTTGGCGACACGACGCACCAGGCGGGGCTGGCCGCCAGCAGTCACAACACCCTGGGGTTTGGCACCCAGTTTCTCGATGCCGACCTGGATGGGGACCTCGACCTGGTTGTCACCAACGGTCACGTCGACGATTACACGCGGGCTGGCCGCCCCTACCGCATGGCCCCGCAGTACTACCGGAATCGCGGTGATGGCCGATTTGATCTCGGTGTAGCCGAGGACCTGGGCCCGCATTTTGCAAAACGATATCTCGGACGCGGGCTCGCACGGTTGGACTGGAACCGGGACGGCCGACCCGATGTGGTGATCACCGCCGTGGATGTGCCCGCCGTCCTTTTGACCAACACCACCGAACGTTCTGGACACTGGCTGGTGCTGCGGCTGGTCGGGACGACGACCCACCGGGACGCGATCGGGGCCCAGGTGGTGGTCAGGGCCGACGGGAAGACGTGGGTCCACCAGTTGACCGCGGGCGACGGCTACCACGCCAGCAACGATCGCCGGTTGCTGCTGGGGCTGGGGGAGTACGAACGGGTCGAGGAGTTGGAGGTTCGATGGCCCCGGGGTCGGCTGCAGAAGTTCTCGGATGTGGCGGTTGATCGCGAACTGGTCGTGGTCGAAGGGCGGGGACTCTTTTCCCTGCCGTTTGACCGCTCCGGATTCTCCGCTCCATAATGAGACCTGTGTCGGCCTTCGGAAGGTCGGCCAGAGAGCGACTGTCCATCAACCGTCCATCACGGCTTCGACCGGAGCGTCCATCATGTCCCGCCACACGTTGTCACGTCGTCAGTTCGTTTCCGTCGCGGGTGCCACTCTGGCCGGCATGGGAGTGGCCGCGGCGGCCCCGCCTCGCCGGGGACTTCCCAGGGTGACCCAGCCGCGGGCCACTTCTGGTGACAAGGCCTACGAGCCGAAGTGGGACGAGAAGCTGACGATCACGGTTGGTCCGAAGAAGGCCGACCTGGTGGGCAGTTCGGACAAGGTGCTGCAGGCGGCCGTTGACTATGTCAGCCGGTTCGGTGGCGGAACGGTCCAGGTGCTTCCGGGGACCTACACGCTCCGCAACTCCGTCTACCTGCGGACTGGCATCCGTATTCTCGGCAGCGGAGCCGACTCGATTCTCACCAAGAGCGCCTCCCACTCGGTTGCCATCTCCGACGACAGCGACTGGTACGACCAGGAAGTGACCGTGGCCAGTGCCAAGGGGCTGAAGGTCGGTGACGGCATCCTGCTGAGGGTCCGCAATCCCCACAACGGCAGCAGTGACGTGCTGAAACGGACGCTGGTGGCCCAGAAGGGAAACCGTTTCAAGCTGGACCGGGCGCTGCGGAAGAATTTCTGGCTCTCGGGCAAGCCGACTCTCTCGACGCTGTTTCCCCTGATCTCGGGGGACCACGTCCACGACATCGCGATCAAGGACATCGCGCTGGATGGAAACCGCAAGCAGAATGCCCATCTCGATGGCAATTACGGCGGCTGCATCTTCCTGCAGGACTGCAACCGGATCCACATGACCGGTGTCGAGGCTCGCAACAACAACGGCGACGGGATCAGCTGGCAGATCTGCCACGACGTGGTGGTCGAGAACTGTCACTCGCACGACAACGCCGACCTGGGTCTGCATCCGGGAAGCGGGTCACAGCGGCCGTTGATCCGAAACAACAAGGTCGAACGCAACAACATCGGGGTCTTCTTCTGCTGGGGGATCAAGTACGGGTTGGCCGAGAACAACCAGATCACCGGCAACCGCAGTTACGGAGTCTCGATCGGTCACTGCGACACCGACAACCTGATCCGTCTGAACACGATCACCGGCAGCGGCAAGGTCGGCGTGCTGTTCCGTGATGACGCGCGGGGCAAGGATTTCTGGCCCAATCGGAACACGCTCGAGAAGAACCGCATCGTCGACAGCGGTGGAGGTGACGGTGTTGCCGTCGACGTTCAGGGTCGCACACGTGACGTGACCCTGGACGGGAACCAGATCCGCGAGACCCGCAAGCCGATGAAGCGAATCGGTGTGCGGATCGGAAAACAGGCCCGCGACGTGAAGCTGCAGGAGAACAAGTTCGAGGGTTTCCAGCGCGACGTGGTCGACCTGAAGGAGAAACCCTAGTCCCGGGCGGATTGGGAATCCGTAACGGGCTCGCCGGGAGTCTCGAAAATCGCCTCGTCGGCCGGTGCCGTGGGAGCGGCGGGGGCTTCGGGGGCCTGCTGGGCCGGGGCTTCCTGTTCGAACGGTTCCACGATCGGTTCGGGTTCGGCGTGGAGCAGTTTTGACCGGGAGCCGTGGCTGCGGGATTCGGCCCGTCGCAGCGCGTCCCGGTAGGCGGCCTGGTCGTTCCAGGGCCCCTCGGCCAGGTGCACGTTGTTGTGTGTCAGCGAGGTCCCCTTGCGGTATTCGAGTTCGGCGATGGCCTTGTTGTAGTCGACCAGGCTGCTGACATAGGCGATCTCGGCCTGGGCCAGGCTGACCTGGGCCCGCAGCAGCAGGTCGGCCGAAGTCCGGCCGTTCTCGTATTCGGCCTGGTAGGCTCGCACGCTCTCGGAGGCCGCCTTGCGTCGGTTGAAGCCGATCTGTGCCGTGGCCCAGGCCCGGTCGAGTGCCTGGAAGGCGGCGGCCAGTTCGTGGCTGATCTCGATTTCCTGCTCGTCCAGTGCCTTGCGGGCCTTGGCCAGTCGGAGTTCCAGGTTGCGGACCTGGGCCCGCGCGGTTCTCATTCCCAGTGGCATGCTGAACTGCAGCCCGGCCTCCCAACTGCTGAAGTTGCCGTCGGCGAGCGTGCCGTAGGCACTGCGGTTCGGCCGGTTGGACTGGCCCAACAGGTCGTCACCGTATCCGTTGACGTTGTAGCCGGCGACGACATCGAACTGGGGGCGGGTCAGGCTGCCGGCGGCGGTCAATTGAAACTGCAGGCTCTTGATCGCCCATTTCTGCCGTCGCAATTCGACACGCCTGGTCAACGCGTCGACCAGGCTGCCTTTCCAGTCGGGGCTGTATCGTGCGGTGATCGGTTCGTCGGAGGGACGTATGATGCGGCCATCGTTGACCGACAGGCCGACGAGCCTTCGGAGTCGGGATTCGGCGGAGTAAAGGTCGGATCGGGCTCCTTCGGTGCGGCCCTTGATCTCGAAATAGTTGTCCCGTGACTGGGCCTTTTCGGCGGCCGGTCGGCGGGGATCGCCCTGGACCATTCGCCAGGTCTGTTCGGCACTGTCCAGCGCGACCTTCTGGGTGTGGTAGACGCGGTAGGACAGGTGCAGGTCCCAGTACAGGTCCTCGATGTCCTTGACCAGGTTGCGGATGGCCGCCTCGAAGTCGTTCAGCGAGATGTCGTTGTTGATCCGTGAGATCATCACACCCTGGTTGACCCCGACGATCGAGGTGGCTCCTCCGAATCGGCCGAGACGCGGACCGGCGATCCGGGTGTACTCGGTGCCTGATCCGGCCCAAAGTGGGTGCCGCATCTGCAGGCCCACCGTCGGTGCCTGCGAGGTGCCGAAGAAACTCGACGGGAACAGGTTGGTGGGGAGGTTGCTTTGCGAGTAGTCCCAGTTGTGGCTGAGGCTGAACTGCGTGCCGGCACCGGTGATTTTCGAGAGAGACGCGCGGAATCGGCCAGTGTCTTCATCCAGCGTGCTGCCCGGTGAAAGTCCGAGGTTGTTGGTGCGATTGATCGACTGGCTGCCACCCCAGGTCATGGAACTGGAGAACGTCGCGTCGAAGTCGGCCGAGGCGGCATCGACGCCCCGCTGGCCGAACTGCACGTTGGTTTCCTGGATGGCCGGGTTGAACACGCTGGCGGTGAACTCGGGGTTGGCCAGCAACCGGTTGTTGGGCGACAGAAACGTGCCGCTCTCGCGAATGATCTCGCTGTTCTTCAGCCCCAGTTTCATCGTCTCCTGCAGGGTCAGATCCCAGATCTCCTGTTCACCCGGCTGGCTCAATCGACGCGGCTCGGCCGCCATTTCCGCTCGCCGGGATCGCTCGTTCCGGGTCGCGTCGTCTTCGGTGAGGTCAACAATTCGCGTGGCAACGTCGCGGTAGTGGGCCAGGTCGGCGTCGTCGAGATATTTCAGCTCCCGTGGTCCAGACAGGCAGCCGCCCAGTGCCAGCAGAAGCGGCACGATCAAGAGTCGGGCGAGAGAGACGCGGCGGGGCATGTGTGGAGAGT
>DLVV01000178.1:55460-61899 GCA_003445035.1 Planctomycetaceae bacterium
GTTGTGGTTTCGGTTGTGGCGCATCACGGGCGAACGCCGGAATGGAGCGGTCTGCGAGTCGAGACCCCTCCCCCGGATTTTCGGTAGAATCGTTACAGTCGTTATCGGCGTTATAACCGGCACAGCTTGACAGGATTCTCTCGTCTGACACCGTGTGCGGTCTGATCGACACCGACAGCGGTCTTTCCCCAAGTCGGGGGATGGCACTAGAATACGCGCCGTAGAGCAGGGTACGGGTCCTCCGATTCGCCGTCGGAGTGCTGTTTGGGAGCCCCGAACCTGCCGTCCGCCCCATTTGCCTTTTTTCGCAGCGTTTTTGACCCGATGTCCACAGGCAACGTCGACGAAGTCCGAGAGCGGATCATCCAGCTCGCCCGTGAAATCGAGGAGATGTCACAGCAGCGGATGACCTCGGATGAGTACTTCCGGCTGTTTCTGCAGCGGGTCGTCGGTGCGATTGGCGGTCGGGCCGGTGCGGTCTGGCTCCAGAACGGCACTCGGCAAATGCAGCTGATGGCCGATCACCAGTTGGATGTGACCGGTTTCCACGACAATCCCAACGCGTTGCGATTGAATCAGCGGTTGCTCCAGGACGTGTTGCAGAACGGCCAGGCGTGCACTCACAGCCCCGATGACGACAGCGATTACGAATTGCCGACCGACGACCTGATCATCCTGGGCGCGCTGCAGCGTGAGCAGGAGTGCGTCGGGGTGGTCGAGATCTTTCAGCGGAAGGAAACGCCGGCCCAGGCTCGCCCGGGTTTCCTGCAGTTCGTCGAACAGATGTGCGGCCACGCCTGCCGGCATCTCGAACGGCAGACCGAATCGGATGACGGTGGTATCGAGCGATCAAAGTTCTCGGAGTCATTCGAGCACTTCGTGCTGGAACTGCATCGCAGCCTGAATCCCCAGGAGGTGGCCTCGACGTGTGCCAACGATGCCCGGCTGCTGTTGGGGTGTGACCGGCTGAGTGTCGCGGTGCGGGTGGGCCCACGGACCGATATCCTCGCGATCAGTGGCCAGACGACCGTCAATCAGAAGGCGAACCTGGTTCGTTCGATGAGGAAGTTGACCGGACAGGTGCTGGCGACTCGCGAACCGCTGATCTACACCGGCAAGCTGGACGAACTTCCGCCCCAGATCGAGCAGCCACTGGCCGAGTACATCCAGGAGAGCGGGTCTCGGATGGTGCAGATCGTGCCGTTGTTCGAGTCCGACCCGTTGTTCGACTTGGCCGAGGACGCTCGAGGGCCGCGTGAGATCGAACGTCCCAAGCGGGTGGTTGGCGGGTTGGTGGTCGAGCAGGTGGCCGAGAGCCGGGTGAAAGAGGGTTTGCCCGAGCGGCTGGAGTTGGTCAAGGATCACGTGGCGAGTTCGCTGAGCAACTCGATGCGCCACGAACGCCTGTTCGGCATGAAACTCTGGAGATTCCTCGGTCGCTCACTGGCGTGGCTTGAGGGTCGCAACCGGTTGAAGGCGGGGCTGGTGGTCGGGGCCATCGTCGTGGCGGGGCTGGTGCTGGCCCTGGTGCCGTGGGACTACCGGGTCGAGGCGATCGGGCAACTGATGCCGGTTGTCCAGCAGGACATCTTCGCGCCCAACAACGGCAAGGTGATTGCCGTGGAGGTCAAAGGAGGCCAGGAGGTCGAGGCGGGCGAGGTGCTGGTCGTGCTGCAGAACCTGGAACTGGACTCCCAGGTTGAAACGGTCATCAGCGAGCAGGAAAACAACCGCGAGTTGCTCTCGACTCTCAGGGCCCAGTACGACCGGGCGGTCGAGGCGGGCAACGAACCGGACATGATCGAGCTCTCGGGGCGAGTCCAGGAGGCGGAGATCCAGCAGAAGGGGTTGGTCCAGCGCTTTGGAATTCTCGACAAGCAAAGAGCCGAACTGACGGTCCGGGCCGTCCGGGCCGGAAAGGTGGCAACGTTCCAGGTCGGGCAGAAGCTGTTGAACCGTCCGGTCAACCGGGGCGAGAAGTTGCTGGAAGTGATGGAGGACCGGAACGACGCGAAGTGGCGTCTCGAACTGCAGGTCGAGGAACACCGCGTGGGTCACATTCGCAGGCACCAGCTGGAACGCCGCGCCGACGGGGCCAAGGACTACGAAGCTGTTCCGGTCGAGTTCGTTCTCGCCACGGCATCGGAGAGGACTTACCAGGGCCGGTTGACGCGGATGTCGACCCGGGCCGACGCGTCGCCGGCCGGCGGCAGCGTGATCGAACTGCACGTCGAGCCGACCGGTGAGGCATTGCCCGAATACCGGATCGGGGCCGAGGTGAACGCCAAGGTCCACTGCGGCCAACGCAGCCTGTTCTATGTGCTCTTTGGCGACGTGGTCGAGTTCATCCGCAAGAGACTCTGGCTGTAGTCGGGTTTCGCCGCGTTCGTCGGCGTCCGGCTAGCTCTCGGTCAGTTCCAGGCAGGGGTCCAGCCCCATCCGCTTGTAGGTGTCGTTGCGCTGTTTTTCGTGCTTGAGCAGTTCGCGACGTTGTTTGCGGTGCTGGCGTTCGAGCATTTTCTGTGTGCTGTGGAAGAACTTCAGCCAGCTGAGGGCCAGTCCGCCACTGTCTCCGGAGCGGGCCTGTTCTCGGAGTTGTTCCAGCAGCGTCTCTTCACGGCAGCGGAGCAGTTCGTCGTCCAGCGAGAGGAAGAACTGGAAGCTGCCCGGGTCGCCCTGCCGGGCGGCTCGTCCGACCAGTTGGCGGTCGATGCGTCCGGAACTGTGCATTTCGGTGGCGATCACGTGCAGGCCACCCGCCTCGGTCAGTTCGTCTGTCAGCTTGATGTCGGTTCCGCGGCCGGCCATGTTGGTGGCCACCGTCACCCATCCGCTTTGCCCCGCCTCGGCCACCACGTCGGCCTCGCGTTCGTGCCTGGTCGCGTTGAGGATCTGGTGGCGGATGCCCAGCGTCTTGAGCCTCGCTCCGAGTTGCTCGGAGGCCTCGACTGACGGCGTGCCCACCAGCACCGCCCGGTCGTTTGAGACCAGTTCGGCAATCTGGTCGACCACCGCGTCGCGCTTGTCGTCGGCGGTCCGGTAGATGCGTGGTGAGAGCCCGACACGGATGCAGGGTCGGTGCGTGGGAATCGCCGCGACGCTCATCCCGTAGATCTTCTTCAGCTCCGCGGCCGCCAGCACCGCCGTGCCGCTCATGCCCGCCAGGTGCGAGTACCGGCGGAAGAAACTCTGGATTGTCACCCGTGCCGCTTCGCCGGACGTCGCTGTGATCGGAACCTGCTCCTTCGACTCGATCGACTGGTGCAGCCCGTCCTGCCATTTTCGGCCGTCCATGATCCGTCCGGTCGACTCGTCGACGATCACCACCTCCTCGTCAACGATCACGTAGTCGCGGTCCTTCTGGTAGGCCAGCCGGGCGGTCAGGGCCTGCTCGATGTGCCGGTAGATGCGTTCGCTGTCGATCGAACTGATCAACGAGGGCTTGCTGGTCAGGACGATCCGCCGGCAGCCGGCGTCGGTCAGGTAGGCGGTGCGGCGGTGCGGTTCGTAAACGAAGTCGACATCGGGTTGGAGGCGTGTCGAAGTGCGGTAGCACCAGCGGAACAGGCTGACACTGCCGGGATCGTTGGGCTGGGTCATCCCGATGATCAGTGGCGTGCGGGCCTCGTCGATCAGCACGCTGTCGGCCTCGTCGATCAGCGCGAAGTGGTGCCCCCGCTGGGCGGGGGATTCGGAGGGAGTGGTACCGGGTTCGGTTTCCAGCAGTCCGTGGCGATCGATCGCTCCGCGGGCGACGCCCTGTCGCAACTGGTCCCGGAGAAAGTCGAAACCCATCTCCTTGGCGGTGCCATACGTCACGTCACACACGTAGGACGCTCGTCGCTCGTCGGCCTCCATCGGTGTCTGAATGCAGCCGACCGTCAGTCCCAGTGACCGGTAGATCGGTCCCATCTCCTCGGCGTCACGGCCGGCCAGGTAGTCGTTGACGGTGACGATGTGGCAGCCCTGGCCGGTCAGTGCCCGCAGGTAAGTCGGCAGCACCGCCGTCAGCGTCTTGCCCTCGCCGGTCTGCATCTCGGCGATCCCCCCCTCGAACATCGCCATCCCGCCCATCAACTGGACCACGAACGGGGTCATCCCGGTCGTGCGGCGTGCCGCCTCGCGAGCCAGTCCGAACGCATCCGGTAACAGCTTCTTCAACGCGACTCCGCTCTTGGCCTTCCACCCCAGCTCACGGCTGTACCGCTTGATTTCCTCGTCGTCGAGCCGTTCCCATTCGCCGGAGCGGGCGTCGATCCGGTTGGCCAGTTGCCGCCAGCGGACCAGGCGGACCTGCGACCACCACTGGAGAGGTGAGAGTGCTTGCATGGGGTGGGAAACCGACGAGGTGAGAGGTGAGCGCGGGAGTATCTTAGGCTGTGTCGAGTGGGTGGCCAAGATGGAAGAGCGGGTTGGAGAAATCCCGGTCAGCGGCTTCCGTGGACGATGAGACAGGTGTTGATTCTCCCCTGTGTGCTGAGTAGTGTTGGTCGACGCGGCTCCGGCGAGGTGACCGTGGAGAAGCCGCCGGGGCAAATGGCCGCGGTGGAAGACACGCAGCGAGGGAGAAAGCAGTGGCCAAGAACAAGACCGATGCGGATGCCGCGGCCGACGAAGCCGCGGACGCCGCCGAAACGCCTGAAACTGTAGAAGAGACTCCGGCCGAAGATTCTGGTGCCGGTGAAGCTGCCGCCCCGCAGCCGGGACAGATCCGTCAGCGGATCACGGTTGATGACTCGGGTGTCGAGGCCGCCTACTCGAATTTCTGTCGTGTCCAGAGCACACCCGAGGAGTTGATCCTCGACCTGGGGCTCAACCCCACGCCGTTTGCCAACGGTGACATCACCGTGCCGGTGACGCAGCGGATCATCATGAACCACATCACGGCCAAGAGAATGCTGGGGCTGCTTTCGCAGACGTTGCAGCGACACGAGCAGGCTTTTGGCGTGGTCGAGACAGACGTCAATCGTCGGTTGCGGCCGCAGGGCTGAGCCACCGGGGCGTCTTCGGCCGAAACGTGGTCGAACGGTCAGACGGGGTGACGATGAGCGACGAGTCGGTCCCGGGCGCTGAGGGTGCTGATCCCGGTGAGCGGGACGACGTTCCCCAGAGCCAGGAAGTCCAGCACCAGCAGCTCAGCGCACGGGTCCCCGACCACGTGGCGCAGGGTGTCTTCAGTACCGGTGCCGTGGTGCTCAACGGGCACCACGAGTTCATCCTGGATTTCCTGTTGCGGATGACGCGGCCTCACCGCGTGGCGGCCCGTATCGTGCTGCCACCTCCGGTGGTGCCGCGGATGATCGCCGCGGTCCGCGAGAACCTGGGCAACTACGAGACACGGTTTGGCCCCGTTCCTCCTGCCCCGCAACCGCTCGATCAACTCACCCCGCCGACCCAGCCGACGCCGCAGGAACTCTACGACGACCTGCGGCTGGAGGACGAGATGATCAGCGGGACCTACGCCAACGCGGTGATGGTCGGGCACACCGGCACCGAGTTCTCGCTGGATTTCATCACGACCTTCTTTCCCCGCTCGTCGGTCGCGGCCCGGGTCTACCTGGCGGCCCCCAACATCCCCCGCTTTCTCGAATCGCTGACCCACTCGTGGGACCAGTACCAGCGGAAGGTCGAGGCGGCTCGGCAGCAACAGGGTGGAGATCCGGAAGAACCGTTCGACGGCGGACCGGGGGACGATGATCCCGAGGTACTGCCGGGTGACTGAGCCGGACCACGTTCTCGACCGGGACGAGCGAAACTAGACCCGGTCGATCCAGGTGTCGTAGAAGCTGAACGACTCGTTGACCTCCAGTTCGTCATCGAAAGTGTCGTTGGCGCCGTCGTTGCCGGCGAGCGTGTCGGTGCCGGCGCCGCCGTTCAGCGAATCGTCACCGCCGCCGCCCAGCAGCACGTCATTGTCGTCGCCACCGTCGAGCGTGTCGGCACCGCTGCCGGAGACCAGGGTGTCGACTCCGCTTCCGCCGATGAGTTGGTCAGACCCGTCGAGCCCGCTGAGTGCGTCGTCACCAACTCCTCCATCAAGCGTGTCGCGTCCCGTGGCTCCGTTGAGCGTGTCGTTGCCAGCCTGGCCGCGGATCGAGTCGTTTCCGGCGGCGGCGCGGATCGAGTCGTCTCCCTCGCCCCCATCGATCGTGTCGTTGCCGCTGCCGCCGCGGACGTCGTCGTTGCCCGCTCCGGAAATGATGCTGTCACTGCCGGTTCCGCCGAAGATCAGGTCGTCTTCGGCCCCACCGATCATCGTGTCGTCGCCGCTGCCTCCGCGGAGTGTCACCGGTCCTGAGAACCCGTCGGCGTCGAACACGTTGTCCGACGAACCCCCGATCAGCTTGGCCCGGTCGATTGCGGAAAACGTGTCGGTGGTGGGACCGACCAACTCGGTGTCGGTCAGGGTCAGGTCCGAATCGCTTGTCTCGCGGAGCGT
>DLVV01000178.1:62258-62983 GCA_003445035.1 Planctomycetaceae bacterium
GTCGTGTCGCCGCTGAAACCACTGGCATCGATCGTGTTGGCGGCATTGCCTCCGGAAAGTTCCGCCCGCTCGATTTCGGCCAGCTGGTGGCTGTTGCTCCCGACGGTCAGTTGCGAATCGCCGAGCGTGATGTCGCTGTCGTTGCTGACGGTGATTCGATCGAAACCGCTGCCGCCGCTCAGCAGGTCGCTGCCATCGCTGCCGACCAGGGTGTCGCCACTGAATCCCTGGGCCCGCAGGTGGTCGTTGCCACCTCCGCCGTCCAGGAGGTCACGGCCCGATCCACCCAGCAGGTTGTCGTCACCGGTCCCGCCCAGGATCCGGTCGTCACCGGACTGGCCGTTGACCAGATCGTTGCCACCCCCGCCGGTCAGCGAATCGTTGCCCGTGCCACCGTTCAGGGTGACCGGGTCGGTCATCGCCGAGGCATCGAGCGTGTCGTTGCCCGATTCGCCGCCGATTGTCATTGGCGAAGAGACGGTGGGGTCGAGGTCAGAAGCGGTGACCTGGTCGTTGCCCGCCCCGGTGCGGATGGTGATCCGGCCTCCGGAGGCCATCTGGAAATCGACTGTTTCGCTGCTGGATGTGCTCGAGATCCTGGAGATCCCGTTGGTGTCGTCGTCATCGTCACCGACGGTGATCTCGTCGTCAGAATCGGCGAACTCGAAGATCCGGTTGTTGGAGGCCACCAACTGGTCACTGATCGGTTCGAGTTCCGTGTAGGT
>DLVV01000059.1:0-4092 GCA_003445035.1 Planctomycetaceae bacterium
GACAAGGGGGCGCGATGGAACTGAGGTTCATCGCCTGGGCCTTCTGGCACTCGGCCACCAACACCCAATCCCGGCTGAAGCAGGACCCGTGGATCGACCCGGCCCTGAACCTCGGCGCCGCGGCCTTTCACGAGTGGCTGACCCGCATGCCGATCCGCGAGGGCCAGACCCAACTGGCGCTGGTGCCGACCTACGAGAAATGGGCCCTGGAGATCCTGACGCACTCCGATCGCGACGAATACTGGAAACACCCCAGCGTCTGCCCTCGCGAGCACTGGGACAACTTCCCCGACGCCGCCACGCTGATCGTCGGCGGATGGTACGACTCCTACACCCGTGCCACTTTCGACAACTACATCGGGCTGTCCGAACGGGGGCGGCGCGTCCGACTGCTGGTCGGCCCCTGGACCCATGGCTCGGTCAAGCCGGAACTGACCTACGCCGGAGATGTCGATTTCGGTCCCGATGCCGCACTCGACAGTTTCCGTGCCGTGCATTTCGACTGGTTCGAACGTTACGTCCGGGGCGACGGCAGCGATCCGGACGACGGAGAAGCCCCGGTGAAGATCTTCATCATGGGCGGTGGCTCCGGCGAACGCTCCGTCGGGGGGCGGCTTCAGCACGGGGGCCGATGGCGCGACGAACAGGAATGGCCACTGGCTCGGACACAGTTCACCCCCTACCACCTGCACGCCGATGGCCGGCTCTCTGCCGACGCAGCCGACGAGTCCGATTCCTCAACGACCTACCGGTTCGACCCCTCCAACCCGGTTCCTTCCAACGGCGGCAACATCTCGTCGCTGGCCGAACTGGGTCCGTTACCCAGCGGCATCGCCGACTCGGCCTCGGCGTCCCGAGACAGTCGCGTTCGCCAGATCCTCGAACCCGGTGGCTTCGACCAGGTCGAACACGAGGGCCTTCACGGCTGTTCCCCGCCTTTTCTTCCGCTGGGCTCCCGCCCCGACGTCCTGGTCTTTCAGACTGATCCGCTCGAGAACGATCTCGAAGTGACCGGGCCGATCGAGGTCAAGCTCTGGGTCAAGTCGTCGGCCGTCGACACCGACTTCACGGCCAAGCTGATTGACGTCTACCCGCCCAGCCGCTGGTATCCCCGGGGATACGCCCTGAATCTCAGCGATTCGATCATGCGACTGAGGTACCGCAAGGGCCCCGAGGCAGCGGATTTCCTGCCCCCCGGTGAGATCGACCAGGTGACGATCACGCTCTATCCGACCAGCAACCTGTTCGCCCGCGGACATCGCCTGCGACTGGACATCTCCAGCAGCAACTTCCCGCGGTTCGACGTCAATCCGAACACCGGAGAACCGATCGGTCGCGACCGGCTCCGTGCGGCCGCCGACAACACGGTGTTTCACGACTCCGAACGCCGCTCCCAGATCATCCTGCCGATCATCCCTTCCGGGGACTAGCGGCCGACGGCCAGCCTCTCGACCCCGTCAGGCCATCGGCGATCCCGGATCGGTCGCCCTTCAAGTCGTCTGGGATCGATCACCACGTGGCGGACCCGCTGTCGTCGCCACGTGTAGGTGATGTGCACTCGTCCGGCCCGATCCTGGATCACGGCCGGATACGAGTACTCACCCTTGTCGCGTTCGAGCAGCAGCGAAGCGTTCCAGTCGCGGCCGTTGCTGCTGGTGGCGAGGTTGAGCATGTTCCGACCGCTGGGGAAAGGACCGCGGCGGTTGGTGTGGTTGTAGACGAGCAGTTGCCGGCCGTCGCGCAGCGTCAACGCATCGGTGCCCGCGTTGGGGTTGGGCAAACCGGTCGGTTCGAACCGGCTCCACGTCCTCCCTTCGTCTTCACTCCAACTCTGCCACACGTCGCCCTGGCCATCACGATTGCGGCAGAGCATCTGCCAGCGGCGGCCCTTGTCGTGAATCAGCAAACTGGGCTGGATCGCCCCGATCTTCTTGCCGTCACAGAAGGGACCCAGCGTCTTCCACGTCCGTCCGGCGTCGCGGGTGACTTCCAGGTGCACCCGCCAGCCGTCGTGCTCGGAACTCGACCCGCACCAGATCGCCCCGTCGGCCAACTGGATCGGCTTGTTCTTGACCGGACCGATGCCCTTTTTCGGCAACCGTCGACGGTTCTTCCAGGTGCGTCCGGAATCGTCCGAGATCATCCACTCGCCCCACCAGGCCCGGGGGCTGGGCCCGACCTTGAAGAACAGCATCAGCGGACCGGTTCCCGGCTGGAACAGCACCGGATTCCAACAGGGAAATCGCTCGGTCTTCGACTGCACTCCATCGGCCACCTTCACCGGGTCGGTCCATCCGTCACGGCCGCGACGGGAGACCCAGATCGAGACGTCCTTGCGGCCCTCGCGTGTGCCTCCAAACCAGGCCGTAACCAGTGTGCCGTCAGTCGCTTCGGCAATCGTCGAAGCATGACATTGTTCGAACGCGGCCTTCCTGTAGACGAACTCGTGCGCCACGACGGGCTCGGCCGAATGGCAAACACCGCCCGACACGAGGCAGCAGACAGTCAAAATCACGAACAGGCGGGACATGCGGTGAACCTGGCAGACACGAGGTGCACGCCATCATCGCAAACCGGGCCCCGAGCCGCTATTCGTCCCGGCTGTATTCGATGCGGTACTCGGTCACGTCGGTCGTCGTCGACGTGCTACGGCGTTGGCCGGTATCAAGCGTCACCAACCCCTCGGCCAGTTGAACGGTCTGGCCGTCGGTGTCTTCGCCCGAGGTGGTCGTCTTGCCGACCACTTCCTCAACTTCACGGTCAATCTGGTAACCTGCCGGGAAGTGCTGTTTCATCAGCTTCTCGGCATCATCACGATGCTTCCAGGGCCAGATGTTCGTATTGGCCGGAATTGCCACGATGCCGCGGTCACTTTCACGAAGGACATACCGGGCCGACTGGCAACCCGAAAGGCCGACGACAGTCACCACCAAAGCCAACGACAGCACAACCGGCCCGCGGTTCATCTCGGTCCTCGCTCTAAGCTGATTGCCGATGGTCGACACCGGCGAGGCGGACTTGTAATGATGCTACGGTTGAGTGGTCAAGACGAGAAAAGGCTGATTCGATGAAGATGTTCTCTCTCCTGTTTCGCCGACCGGCCTGCACCTGGGCCTGTGTCTCCCTGGTTCTCTGGCTCGGTGCGATGCGGGGATCCGCCGCCGAATTGACCATCGGACTCAAGGTCACCTCGAAACTGACATTCCCGCACACGCCGATGTCGGTGACGATCGACTTTGCCGAGCAGATCCGCCGGGGCAACCACGGCGGGATCCTTGATGCCAATTCGATCCGTGTCATCAATCGGGCCACCGGCCGGATGGTGCCATCGGCCCGTACCGAGGACTTTGCCTATTCGGACCGAGGTCGCATTGAGTGGGTGATCGCCGATCCCAAGCATACGGCGTGGAGCATCCGGTTCCGCACCACCGACACCCGCTCCCTGCTGCGACCGCAAGGCCATGTCCCGGCCATCGGCGTGGGTGACCTGCTGCGGTACAACGCCGGACCTCGTCGTCCGATCACGTCCTTCTTCCAGGCGGAATTGCACGACCTGACCGGCGACGGGCGTCCGGACCTGGTCGGCAGTTGGAACTATGCCTACCGCGACGGTGATCCCTGGGCCGCGCCGATCCTCTACCCCTCGATCGACCCCGCACAACCCACCCAGTTCGGCAACCTTCAGCGTCTGAGATACTTCGAGCCGAAGTCTCCCGAGTCCATCCTGGACATGGATTCCGCCTACAGCGCCGTCGACTGTGTCGACTTCAACGCCGACGGCCACCTCGACCTGCTCTATCTCAACGCCTCCACGCGGAAGGCTCGCATCCTGCTGGGAACATCGCGGCGGCAGCCGGGCGGTGCCCCGATCTTTGCCGGCGACCTCTCGCTGCCGGCACCGCGCACCTTCACCTGCCAGGCCGCCGACCTCGACGGCGACGGCGACCTGGACCTCGTCTTCGGTCGCCAGTGGATGAAGAACGTCTCCCCCACCGGCTGGCCTCTGAAGCTGGACCCTCCGGTCTCGCACGGACTCGGCGAAAGCTGCACCTTCGCCGATCTCGATCACGACGGACGACTGGATGCCCTCCA
>DLVV01000059.1:4475-16206 GCA_003445035.1 Planctomycetaceae bacterium
TCAAGTTCGCCGACCCCGTGCCAGTCGACGGGGTGACCGAATCGGACGTCACGATGGCCTCGGTCTCACAGGTCAACGGCCGGACCGCACTGGTCATCCAGCACAATGCCTTCCAGCACCTGGCCATCTACCGACAGGCCAAACCGCGAACCAAGGATGACGGTCGGTCCCCCGCGGCACCTCGCTTCGAACGCGTGGGACGGGCCGAGTCTCCCGACGCGGTGCTGTCGCTGTCCGACCAGGCCTGGCCGTCGTTGTGCGACTGGGAGAACGACGGGGACCAGGACCTGTTGGTCGGCGGTGGCTACGGCTGGCCCCAGATCGTGATCAATTCGGGCACCGACGCCCGGCCCCGCTACGAGAACTCTCGCCGGATCCTTGCAGACGGGAAACCTATCCGCCTGCTCCGAAATCCCCTTCTCGGCCCACCCCTCAACGGCCACAACATGGGTTATCCCTACCCGGTACTGGTCGACTGGGACGGCGACGGTCGCCGGGACCTGTTCTGTCCCAACGAGACCAACCGGATCTTCTGGTTCCCCAACATCGCCGACCGTGGCACCGCGCCCCGCTTCGGGCCACGACGACAGGTTCTCTGCGACGGGTTCCCCGACTCTCCGGAACTCAGGATGCTCTCGGCCACCCGTGCCGCCTCCCGCCAGTCCAACAACGGCGCCTACCCCTATGAACCCAAGCGGCCATTCATGTGGCGAACCGGTGCCGCGGTGGCCGACTTCAACGGCGACAACCTGCTGGACTTCGTCACCTGCGAGGGATCGGTCTTGCGGGCCGCGCTGTTCGTCCAGTACCGCGACAACCGCGGCAACCTGAAACTCAAGCGGCACTCGGTCGTGAAGCTCAAGGATGGACGCGAACTCACCGGCCAGGTGGCGAAGCGGCAAGCCACCTGGAGCGAGTCGTTCCGGCCGGTCGACTGGAACCGCGACGGTCTCATCGACCTGGTCTACAGCACCGGCGGTTCCCACCACGGCACGCTGGACGGGGGCAGCATGTACCTGCTCGAGAACGTCGGCACCCGCACGGCCCCGCTGTTCGGTCCACCGCAGACCATGAAGTGCTACGGCCGCTCGATACGCATCACCAACCACGGCCCCCATCCCTGGATCGGCGACTACAACGGCGATGGACTGCCCGACGTGATCGCGTGCGTCGAATGGAGTGTCTACCCGTTCTACTCACACGCCGCGCTGATGATGGACAAACCACCCGCCATCCGACTGACAGCGGCGGTGCCCGTCGAACGTGACAACCGCTAGGTGACTGGCCACGGGACGTCGGAACCACTGCCGCCAGAGGATCAAGCGGCGGCATCGCTCCAGCCCGGAACGGCCTAGGCGTCCACCGGACTCTCGGCCACCGGTCCCGGCTCGTTTCCCTGGGTCGCCAGGGAAACGGCGATCAGGGTCAGGAATCCCAGGGGAATGGTGACAATGCCCGGCTGGCTGAACGGCACCAGGGCCTGGTCCGCGTCCAGTCCGTAGACCTTCGAAAAGGTGTCGGCACTGAGCAGGATCCAGGCCAGCGAACTGGTCATGCCGACAACCACGGCGGCAATCACGCCCTGCCGCGTCGTGCGACTCCAGAACAGGCACATCACCAGTGACGGCAGATTCGCGCTGGCCGCGACGCTGAAAGCCCAGCCGACGAGATAACTGACGTTGAGTTCCTGGAAAAGGACTCCCAGGACGATGGCCACCAGGCCGACGACGACAGAGGCGATCTTGGCCACTCGGACCTGCTGGGCATCGGTCATTTCTATGCCCATCGCGTTGGCCATCAGGTCGTGTGTCACAGCACCGCTGGAGGCCAGGATCAGGCCGCTGACGGTGCCCAGCACCGTGGTGAAGGCGATGGCCGAGATGGCCGCAAACAGCCATTCACCGATGCTGAATGCCAGCAGCGGGGCGGACATGTTGCTGTTGGTGACATCGAGCGTGCCACTGGTCATGGCGCCCAGGCCGAGGTAGAGGGTGAGCACGTAGAAAAACCCGATCGTGGCGATCCCCACGATCGTGCTCTTCCTCGCACTCGCCGCGTCCTTGACCGTGTAATAGCGGATCAGGATGTGGGGCAACGAAGCGGTTCCACAGAACAGGGCCAACATCAGCGACAACAGGTCGATCTTGTCGAGTAGCTTGTCACTGTGGATGCCCTGGAAGCGGGGGTGCATTCCCGGCTGCAGGATGCGGCTGCCGGCTGTTGGCTTCTGGAAGTAGACGGTCGTTGTGCTGCCGTCTTCGTGAATCAGCTTCTCGTTGCCCCACAACACCACCTCGCTCTCTTCGAGTGTGCTGAAGAACTCCAGGGGCCCCAGCGATCCGGTTTCGTCCTGGCCATCGGGCAATCGGCTGACGTATCCGACAGGATGAAGTTCGGGTTCCCCCTTCTTCGTCCCCTTCGGCATGCCGTTGACCAGCACCTGGCCGTCAGCGGTCTTCTTCAGTGTCTGTGTCTCGCGGAGGAACACGCCCGCTTCGCCCTGGTCCAGCCGCCAGACGGTGGCGACCTTGTCAGTGCCAGCGGCAATCCGTACGAACGGCCGGCCGACCCAGGCCCCCTCGGCCGGTGTGATCCTGGCCCCCTTGAGTCCCCACGTGGACGCGAGTTCCTTCTCCAGGGCCTCGACCTGGCGGACCGGATCGGTGTTGGTCAAGGGACCCAGCGTACGAAAAGTGTGGCCATCGGCTCCGCCCTCTTCGGCCGAAAATCCGCGAACCAGGATCATCACGGTCAGGATCGTGCTGAAAACGACCAGCAGCGATCCCTTGAGGAACTGGACCCAGGTGGTCGAGACCATTCCGGCCATCACAACGATCAGGATCACCGTCGCCCCCACCAGCATCACGCCGACCCAGTGCGGGAATCCCAGCAACGGCTGAACCAGCACTCCCGCTCCGACCATCTGCGGGATCAGGTAGAAGATGCTGACGGCCAGGGTGCTGATTCCCGCCACCAGCTTGATGCCCTTGGACCCGAAACGAGCATCCAGCGCATCGGCGAAAGTGAACTTGCCCAACCGCTTCATCGGTTCGGCCACCACGAACAGGGCCACGATCCACCCGGCCAGGTAACCGATCGAATACAGGAATCCGTCGTACCCGTAGAAGGCAATCATCCCACAGATGCCCAGGAACGAGGCGGCCGAGAGGTAGTCACCGGCGAAGGCGACGCCGTTGACAAACCAGGGGATCTGGCCATGCGCGGCGAAGTAGCCGGCCGAGGACTTCGCCTTGCGGCCCAGGAAAAAACTCAGGCCCAGCGTCAGTCCAACAAACACGAAAAAACAGCCGACGGCAATCGGTGAGGCTTCATAGATCATGCCCCGTCCTCCTGGCTGACCACATCCTCGTGAGCTTCCGCTGAACCGGCTGCCTCGGCATGGCCGTCGGATCGGCACACCCAGCCATAAACCAGCGACAGGATCAACGCCACCACAATCAGGCTGAACCCGGACCACACGGCCATGTTGACCCGTCCCGGCCCCATGACCTGCAATTGCTCGGCATCAAAGGCCATCAGCAACACAAATCCACCGTAGAGCAACAGGTACAACGTAAAGAGAACCAGCCCAATCCGCCGGTTGCTTCGATTGGTCGGCATCGAGTCGATTTCCTTCCGGCAACGCACACGCCCGGGTGATTCAAGGACGGATCACCACCGGGTCGAAAGCAGAATCAAGATCCCTACACTGTCTGACGATGACCAGAATTGCCAGCCGAGAGAAACAGACGGCGATTGCACGCCGAAAAACCACGGGGCTATGATGAACTCAGCCGCCCGGGGATTCCCCGACAGCGGTCTTGTTGATCGTGACAGGGACCAACCGGTTTGGACACACCGCACATCGAAGAGAGTTCCACGGCAGCGGACTCGCCAAGCGATGCGGCCGCTCCCCGCAGCCGGCACTGGCGCCGCTACGCGATCGGTGTGCTGATCCTCGCCGGTGGACTGGGCGCCGCCGCGTTGCTGGCCCGGCCGGAACCGCCGCCGATGTTGACCGATACCGACCTGAAGTATCTGCAGGACACCGAGCACTTCGGCGGGTTCGTCCTGGGTGACCGGGCACTGCCCATGCTGGCCGAAGCCCTCCGGGACGGTGACCGAGAATCCGTGCTGGCATTCTTTTCCGAATCGTTCGAAGGCCGCCTCTTCGACGACAACTCGGGGAAGTCCGCCACGTACCCCTTCGCGACATTTCGGTCCTGGACTGAAGAGGCAACGGCAGGCGAGCCCACCGGCCGAGACGAGTTCGTCGAGACACTGCTGTCCTACCGCCGAGAATTCGACAATACCCCGTCGGTCACCTGGAAGGTGATGCAGATGCAGCCGGTCACTCGCGGTCAACTCGACGGTCCGTGGGAGGGCAGCCTCAAGCTGCGGCTGGCCGGAGACCGGGTCGATGGAGGCCTGGCCGAGCGGGTCATCAAGTTCCGCTGCCGGATCACCGGCATCCATGACAAGACGCCCGAAGAGGACGGTTGGCTGGCCTCGTGCACCGCCTTCCGCGCCCAGCACGCCAGCGGCAAGACGCGACTGATGAGTGACATCACCGAGCGAACTGGGATCGACGTCGGCCGACTGCACGACACCTGGAATCACTCCGAATCGCCACAGAAGCCGACCATCACCGGGGGCGTCTACCTGTCCGACTACAACCAGGATGGACGACTCGACCTGCTGCTCACCGACGTCTCGGGTCACCAGCTCTACCGGGGCGAAGGCGACGGACGCTTCAGCGACGTCACGCTCGAGATGGGCATCGACCCCAAGGCCGTGGGCATCCGCGCCGTCTTCGCCGACTTCGACAACGACGGGTTCGAGGACCTGTTGATCGGCGAGACGATCTACCGCAATGACAGGGGCAGGAAGTTCGTGGTGCTCGAACCCGGACGCGACACGTCACTGAAACTCGGACAGTGCACCGCCTTCAGTGTGGTCGACTTCGACCGGGACGGAAAACTCGACCTCTATGCCGTCGGACTCCCCCAACCGATGACCCGCCAAGTCGGCTGGCTCGGCGACAACGACATCGACCGCAACCAGTTGTGGCGAAACACCGGTGACTGGAAGTTCGAAGATGTCACCGAAGCCTCCAACGCGAAGGGCAACGGGGCATGGACGTTCGCGGCCGTCTGGTTCGACGCCAATTCCGACGGGTGGCCCGACATGATGACCGCCTGCGAACTGGGAATGAACGCCTTCCTGATCAACAACGGCGACGGGACGTTCCGCGAAGTCGATCTGCCCGACGGCTTCGGCGGATTCTCGATGGGGATCACCGTCGGCGATTTCGACAACGACGGTCGTCCGGACCCCTACGTCGCCAACATGTATTCGAAAGCCGGCGAGAGGATCGTGGCCAACCTCAGAACCGACGCCTACGACAGACGAATCGACGCCAAGATCCGCGACTTCGTGACCGGCAGCGAGTTGTACCACAACCAGGGCGACGGGACCTTCCGCCGCCTGGGCCGCACGATCGGTGTCTCGGACGTCGGCTGGGCTTACGGGCCCACCTACGTCGACCTGAACAACGACGGGCTGATTGACCTGTATGCTCCGGTTGGGTTTCAGAGTGTCACCCCGGGCCGTCCCGACGGGTGACGCTGCGTCTGGCTGGCTGCCGTGACGCAGCCGTTTGACTGCATGGCCAAGGTCGACAACCTCCGCGAACTCGACGGGCAAAACGGAGAGTTCTGGGTCCGCAATCCGTGGGAGTTCTCCAAGAGCGGCCAGAATCTTAGCGCCTACGAACGCAACGGCGTTTTTCTGAACGGCCAATCCGGCGACGAAACCCAATTCCACGACATCGGGTTCCTCTCCGGGGCCGACAACACCGGCGACGGGCGGAGCGTCTCGGCCTGGGACGTCACCGGTGACGGACGCCCCGAACTGTTCGTGCGGCAAGCCGGCGGGGGAGCGCTGGTGGTCTACGAGAACCGTTTCCCGTCAGGGCACTGGCTGAAAGTCTCGCTCCGAGGCACCAGGAGCAACCGTTTCGGGATTGGAGCCAAGATCGTCTGCGAGACCGCTGAGCGAGTGATCCGCCGGGAACTCTACCCCCACATCAACTTCCTCTCACAGAGTCCCGCGATGTTGCACCTGGGACTGGGCGAATCCGAGCAAATCAAGCGGTTGACGGTGCACTGGCCCAGTGGGCAGGAGCAGGTCCTGGAAAACGTGGCCGTCGACCGTCACGTGCAGATCACCGAAAACGACCCGAAAATCAAAACGATCCAGGCCCGGTGACCCGCCAGGGGTCACTTCGCGATTTCGAACTCGAAGTCGTTGGGACCACTCGCCTGGACATTCGCCTTGAGCCCCGATTTTTTCGGGTCTATGTACCTGGCGGGGAATGCACCCGGCTGGGGCCTGGATTCCTGTTCGCGGGCCATCGAATACATTGCCGTGGGACCAATCTGCGAGGGGTCGGTTCCGGCCGGCGGTGCACCCGGATCGGCGGTCAAAAACGCTTCGTCGTGGAACCGCAACGACCACGCTGGAACCTTCTCGACCCCGATCGCATAAGGCCCCGGCATCGCACCATCGTCGAACCGCAGGGTGGTCACATCGCAGCGACCGTTGGGACCGGTCGTCCCAGCCGCCGACCGCAAGGGCATATCGTGGGCCAACGGGAACAGGGTGACCATCACGTCAGAAACCAGTTCGCCGTCTTGACGAACAGTCACCGAGACCGGGACCGTTCCCAGGCCATCAGCGTCGCTCCAATCGACGGCCCGGATCACGACCAGAAGCGCGATCAGTAGAACCAGCGAGAGAATGGCCCAGAACGGTCGGTTGTTGGCTTGCTGTGTGCCGGTCGCCATGGTCGTTGCTCCTGCCCCATCCTGTTCGCTGACAATTCTCCATTCTCGTCATCCGGATCTCAACCCCGAACCGCTGTCGTCAGCGTGACTGGCCAGAGTCAATTCCCACGGCACATTGAGACCGGTGGTGGACCAGGAGCAGCCACCGGGACCGGAGACGGATGGAGTCGAGAGGAAAATCACGGTCACCGCCGACGTGCACCTGGTGTCCGGAGACGATGGACACCCCGAGCGACTGTCAGCGAAACCGGAATTCGCAGATTCCTGGTCGTCGACAGCGATGAAAACGAGTTCCGCGTTGTCGATCTCAGCACCGGGGCTCGCGAACAGGTCTTTCTCGGTGCCCGCATCGCACTCGACAACGAACCCTCCTTCCTGGTCCTCGACGATGCGTTCCAGCATTCCGACTGGAACCGCAGGGAGCAACTGGTCCCACAGGCCGTTGGACTGGTCGAAGCGGGGTGGCAGGTGCTCTACTTCACCATAGACGATCACATTCGAGATCTGTTCAACACGGTGGGCGACCGCTACGTCTCCCACTCCCTGTCCGAACCCAGTCCCTCGGAAGACCGGTGACTCATGAGCATCGACACCGACACCACCGACCTCACAGGCACCACGGCAGAACTGCGTCAGGCGGCGATCGACCACCTGTGGCAACACAACCGGGACTGGGAATCGGCCGCACGCGACAACGAACCACTGATCTTCGTCTCCGGCGACGGCATCCGTGTCACCGACAGCGACGGAGAGACCTGGATCGATGTCAACGGTGGCTACTCGTCGGTCAACATCGGCTACGGCCGGACCGAGATCGCCGAGGCCGCCTTCGAACAACTCAAGCAGATCCCCTACTTCCCCCAGGGGTCGGCCAATCCGCCCACGATCCGACTGGCCGCCAAACTGGCCGAACTCGCCCCCGGAACGCTCAATCGGGCCTTCCCGGTCAGCGGGGGATCGCTGGCCAACGAGACCGCGCTGAAAATTGCCCGTGCCTATCACAAGCGACGCGGCCACGACGGACGATTTCGCCTGATCAGCCGCCGAGGCTCCTACCACGGCGCCACCGGCGGTGTGCTGTTCCTGGGATCCACTCCGGCCACACCACGAACCGACTACGAACCCGGGCCGCCGGGCATGGTCTACGCGCCACAGCCCAACGCCTACCGCTGCGAACTGGGAAGCACCTCGAGAGAGGACTGCGCGGTGAAGTCCGCCAACGCGATCGAGGAACTGATCAAGTTCCACGGACCGGAAACCGTCGCCGCGGTGATCGCCGAACCGGTCGCCAGCGGCCCCGGGGCCGTGATGCCCGACCCGGTCTACTGGCAGATGCTCCGCGAGATCTGCACTCGATACGATGTGCTGCTGATCGCCGACGAAGTGATCACCGGGTTCGGACGGACGGGAAAGCTGTTCGCCGTCGAGCACTTCGGCATCGTCCCGGACATCATGTCCATCGCCAAGGGCATCTCCAGCAGCTACCTGCCGCTGGGAGCGACCCTGGCCACCGACGAAGTCGCCGCCGAGTTCTCCACCGCGGGCAAGCATCTCAAGCACGTCTTCACCTTCGCCGGACACCCCGCCTCGGCAGCGGCAGGACTGAAGAATATCGAGTTGATCGAAGCCGAAGGCCTGGTCAACAACGCGGCGGAGACTGGCGAATACCTGACCGGGAAACTTCGGGAACTGCAGGACCGGCACCCGATCATTGGCGATGTCCGTGGGGTCGGTTTCATGCAGGCTCTGGACCTGGTCGTCAACCGTGAAACCCGTGAGATTTACCCGGCCGAGTCGAAGCTTATCGAACGGATCAACGCCCGGTTCAAAGCCCGTCGACTTCTGATCAAGGCCCACTCCGGACACATCCTCAGTCTCTCACCACCGCTGTGCACGACACGAGACGACCTCGACGAAATTCTCGTCGGGATCAGCGAGACGCTGGGGGAGGTGGAAGCGGAATTGAGCTGAATCGGCCGAAAGTGAGGCCCTGCAAGCGGATTGGCTCGAGACGATTCAAGCCGCTTCCCCGGAGTGGCCGAATCGAGGAATAGAGGTGCGGCTGGAACAAAGGTACGACAGGAACAGATGCGGCTTTTCCACGCACCGTTCCTGATGTATCCTTCAAAAAGCGAATCGGGAAGGATCCCCGCCGTCTGGCACAGGAATCGACCATGCTGACACTTTCGGACACCAGGCCGAGCCGTCACTGCCAGGGCCTCGCCCGTCGTGATTTCCTCGGCGTCGGTTCGCTGGCCATGGGCGGACTGGGGCTCTCGCAGATGCTCTCGGTTCGCCATGCCCTGGCCGCTGCCGGGCATCCGGTGCGAGACAAGTCGGTCGTGTTGCTGTTCCTGCAGGGTGGCCCTCCGCATATCGAGATGTTCGACCCGAAGATGTCGGCCCCGGTCGAAATCCACAGTTGCTCCGGCGAGGTGCAGACCCGGATCCCCGGGATCACTTTCGGTGGTCACTTCGAGAAGCTCTCGCAGATGACCGACCGCTTCACCATTCTCCGCTCGTACCGCTCGAACAACTCCGGCCACACCTACCAGAAGGTGGCCAGTGGCGGGAACGCGACCAAGGCCACGATGGGGGCATTGTACGCCCGTGTCGCCGGCACCAATTCGCCTTCCAGCGGCATGCCCACAAACGTGCTGGTGGTTCCCGAGGCGATCGAACCCGGCCTGAAGCTGAAATCCAATTTCGAGACCAAGGCGTTGCCGACCCTGACGGCCGCCGGTGATCTCGGCCCCAACTACGTCGCCTTCAATCCGCGGGGCGGTGGACAGTTGAAGGACAACATGCAGTTGAAGCTGCCGCGGAACCGCTTCGACAACCGGCGGCTGCTGCTGACCGGCCTGGACAACCTCAAGCGACGTTTCGACGACGAGTCACTTGTCGACCAGACCGACAAGTACCAGCAGCAGGCCTTCGAGGTGATCACCCGCGGCGTGGCCGGGGCATTTGACCTCTCGAATGAGCGTCCCGAGACGGTCGCCAGTTACGACACCAGCCACCTGTTCAAGAACTCCGACGTGCACCGCTGGTACGACATGAGTCGAGCGTCGAACCTGCTGGGCAAGCAGATGCTGATGGCCCGGCGGCTGTGCGAGGCCGGCTGCGGGTTCGTCACCGTCAGCGACTGCGGCTGGGACTTCCACAGCAACAAGAACAGCCCCAAGAACCTGGGCGGCATGAACTGGCTCGGCCCCCAGGTCGACCACGCCGTGGCGGCGTTCCTCGAGGATGTCCATCAGCGAGGACTCTCCGAGAAGATCATGCTGGTGGTCACCGGCGAAATGGGTCGGACACCTCGGAAGAACAAGAACGGTGGTCGCGACCACTACGGCGGGCTGACCAGCCTGCTGGTGGCCGGCGGCGGAGTACCCGGCGGACAGGTGATCGGCCAGAGCGACAACCACGCCACCAAGCCGATCTCAACCCCCTACTCACCCCGCGACCTGCTCGCCACGGTACTCAACACGCTCTTCGACGCCGGCGAGGTGCGGGTGACCCGCGGTGTGCCGCCGGAGTTGATCAATCTGCTGGAAGAGTCGAAGCCGATTCCCAGCCTGGTGACGTAGCTGCGACCGGTGGCGACTACTTCGCCGCCTCGAGCCACCGCAGCCCGAATCTCGCCAGGGTCAGTTTCTTGTAGCCGTCGCGCTCGAACAGTACCACGATCTCACCGTCAGCAAGCACTTCGATGGCCGTGTAGGCCGAAGACCCCGGATAGATCGTCCGCGACACCGGCCAACTCCTTCCCTCGTCGTAGCTCATTCGCACCGTCCGATTCCGAGCGTCAACGCCTCGACCAGTTCGAGCCGGTCAGCCGCTTCCAGGGACACGGCCGAACTCAGCATCAGCTGGAGCAAAAGGGCATTTCGCAGCATGCCCATCCCCCTCCGCTGACTTCCCGTTCAGGCGTCCACCACCCCCGGGCGACGCTGCCAGCTGCCGTTGGCCTGCTGGATCGCGTAGGCCAGTTGCAGCACGCCGAAATCGTCCTGGTGACGCCCGACAATCTGAAGCCCCACCGGCAGGCCCTCGTCAGTGAACCCCAGGGGCAGCGACAGGGCCGGCAAACCTGTGACAGTGATGAAGTAGCACGACATCATCCAGTCGATGTAGGTTTCCATCGACTGACCGTTGATCTCGGTGATGTAAGGCGTCTCGACGTCAAACGGGGCCACCTGGCTGACCGGCAACACCAGAAACTCGTAGTCGTCCATGAACTCGCGGACCCGATGAAACAGGGCCGTCCGCAGACGCTCGGCCCGGGCGATGTCCGGACCGCTCTGCTGTTGACCGGCCTCGGCATTCCAGATGATCGTCTCCTTGATCTTGTCGCGATGCTCCTCGAGCAGCGGGCTGAACTTGCTCTCGAAGGCCCAGGCCCGCAACGTCTTGAAACAGAAGTCGGCATCCCGGAAATCCGGGTGAGCATGATCCAGCGAGCAGCCGATGGTCGAGAAATCCCCGAGTTGAGACTCGAGTGCCCCGGCCACCGCATCGTCAACCGGAAACGACCCGAGGTCGCGGCTCCAGGCCACCCGGACACCATGGAAATCTCGCTCGAGCGATCCCCGAAAGGTCTCTCCGGGCTCGGCCAGTGAGATGGGCACACGGGGGTCCGGACCGGCCAGCACGCTGAGCATCAACGCGGTGTCCTCGACGGTGCGGGCCATCGGCCCCTGCACCGATATCGGGAACCAGCCCAGTTCGGTCGGGTGGACCGGCACGCGGCCCGGCGAGGTGCGAAAGCCCACGACGTTACAGAAGTTGGCGGGGTTCCGCAGTGATCCTCCGGTGTCGGAGCCGTCGGCGATCGGCACCATGCCGCATGCCAGGGCCACCGCCGCTCCCCCGCTGCTGCCGCC
>DLVV01000010.1:0-1261 GCA_003445035.1 Planctomycetaceae bacterium
GGCCCTTCCGCCGGCACTCCCGCACCGCCGCCAGGGTGTCGGCCGTTTCCCCGCTCTGGGTGATTGCGAACACCATCGTGGTGTCGGTCAACGGCGCGTTGCGGTACCTCAGCTCACTCGCGTACTCGACCTCGGTCGGAATCCGGGCAAATTCCTCGAGCAGGTACTCCCCGACGAGCCCGGCGTGCCAGCTCGTGCCGCAGGCGGTCAGGACGATCCTGTCAATTCGTCTCAGCTCTCCCACGTCGGCATTCAGCCCGCCGAAGACGGCCGTCGCATCGTCGCCATTCATCCGGCCCCGCATCGCACTGCGGATGCTCTCGGGCTGTTCGTAGATCTCCTTGAGCATGTAGTGAGGAAACTCGCCGAGATCGATATCGACGGCTTCGTCCTGGATGGTCTGGACCGTAACGTCCCGCGTCCCCGCATCGCGATGCCGCACCTCGAGACCGTCCCGACCAAGCCTCGCCGTGTCGTGATCATCAAGATAGACGACGTCGCGGGTGTATCCGACCAGGGGGCTGGTGTCGCTGGCCAGGAAGTACTCCTGGTCGCCCACTCCGATGACCAGTGGGCTGCCACAGCGAGCTGTCCAGAGATGGCCGGGACAATCCCGGAACAGGACACCCAGGCCGTATGTGCCCTCGAGTTCATCGAGGGCCGTTCGCAGCGCCGCCCAGCAGGTCTCCGGATCATCGGCAAGATGCCCCGATTCGATGAGCTGTTCGAGATGCCAGCCGATCAACTGGGCCACGACCTCGGTGTCGGTCGACGAGCGGAATCCGCAGCCGGTTTCAGACAGCCGGGTCTTCAGGCGGTCGTAGTTCTCGATCACCCCGTTGTGCACCAGCACCACCCGGCCGGATTCGTCGAGGTGAGGATGAGAATTGACGTCGGAGGGATCTCCGTGAGTGGCCCAGCGAGTGTGACCGATTCCGATCGACCCCTCGACCGGATGCGATTCGATCAACTCGATCAGATTGGCCACCCGACCCCGCCGTTTTCGCACGGCGATCTCACGGTCCTCGACGACCGCGATCCCCGCGCTGTCGTACCCCCGGTACTCGAGCCGAGAGAGACCATCGAGCAGGAGGTCCTCGGCGGGGCGATGCCCGACGTAACCAACAATGCCACACATGATGAGAGCCCGGAGTGGATCCACCGAGACCGACGACGTGAAAGGGTCTCGAGAGCGGCAGGACGATAGTCCAACGTCCGCTCGAGCGTCAAGAACGACTCGCGCCGCCGGCCTTGGTCTTGG
>DLVV01000010.1:1588-3271 GCA_003445035.1 Planctomycetaceae bacterium
GCCTTCGGCTTGGTCGTGGGCGTCGACGTGGGAGCCGTGGTCGTGGAGGGCTGCCCCGCCGGCTTGTAATTGGGCGGGCGGTTCTGGGCCAGCCAGTCGGTCAGCGGCTTGATCGTATCGCTGGAGATCGCCATGAAGCGTTGCTTGCCGTCGGCGGTGACCGTCGGCTGCACGATGACATGTGCCACCAGCGGGACAACCTGGCGATAGGCCTCCTGCAGCCGGGCGGTGCCGACTTGCCCAAGCAGCCCGGCCGGCTTGCCGGCCACTGTCACGTCGCTCTTGTTGATCGCCTTGAACGAAAAATACAACTGCTGAAAACTCCGCGGCCAGTAGCCGGCCGTCGGCGACTTGTTGTACGCGGCGGCCATCTGGCCGGCCAGTTCCACCAACTGGTAGCTCCGCAGTCCGCCATCGAATGCACCCGTCAACGGCGCACGTCCGATCGCCTTGGCCGCGGCGGTGCGGGCCAGGAAGTGGCGGTTCGGATCAGCCAGCACCCCTGCCAGCACAGTCTCCACGAACGGCTGGGCCTGCTTGTTCTGCAGAATCCCCACACCGGCCAGACCCTCGACCAGCACTTCCTGGTACCAGATGTGCTGCAGGTGACTGTCCACTCGCTGCCGCAACACGCTCCGCTGATACGGACGCTGCAACTGGTTGGCCAGGCACTGGGCCACCAGCAATCTCAGGTCGTAACTCGCGTCGGGCGTCCCGGTCTTCATCAAGCGAACCAGTCCACGTACGGCGACGACCTTGATCGCATCGAGCTGACGCGTTTCGTTGACCACGTCGCACAATGGGTACGCGGCGGCGGTGTAACGGGCAGCGGGAATGCCCTTCGCCGGATCGCCCTTCCGGACGACCAGTTCCCCCAGCAGATAGGCGACATTCAGACGGACGTGAAAGTTCTGCACACCCCCCTTGCCGCCGAAGACCGTGCGGACCGCATAACGATCGAAGAACCGCGCCGCCTCGCCGGCCCCTTTCGTCGAACGCAAAACCTGCAGGCTGTCGGCCTTGAACGTCTGGTTCTGGATCTTACCGGTCCTGGGATCAGGACGGGTCACCACGACCTGGATCTGCTGGCCGTTGTTGTGAGTGATCTTGAAGTGGGCGGTCTCGAGCAACTCCGACAGCGCCAGGGTGAGTTCACGCAGTACGAACTCGCGAACCGGTGCCGACTTGACCTGCAACTGGACCATCTGCCGAATTTCCCGGCGACGAACCGGCAAAGCCTCGCGGTTGGTCGGCATTGTCAATCGGGCCACCAACCAGCGGATGCCGGCACGGATGTCCAGCTGAGCCTTGGAACCCAGTCCCGGAGAACGAACTGCCTTCATGAAAGTCGAGTATCCCTTGCGGCGAAACGCCAACTCGTCTTTCGGCGTCAGCAGGGGATTGTTGAGCGCCATGACCTGGGGCAGGGGTGGTGGTGGCACGAAACCGGGCGGCAACGGCGGACCGGATGGACGTGCCGGCTTCTTGGCTGCCGGCTTNNGTGAGTGATCTTGAAGTGGGCGGTTTCGAGCAATTCCGAGAGTGCCAGCTTCAGCTCCAGCAGCACGAAACTGCGAACCTGGGGCGACTTGGCCTGCAACTGGACCATCTGACGAATCTCCCGCCGACGGACCGGAAGAGTCTCACGATTCTTCGGCATCGTCATCCGTGCCACCACCCAGC
>DLVV01000185.1 GCA_003445035.1 Planctomycetaceae bacterium
GGGCAACTGCCACAATTGAAAACGCCGGCAACCATTGACGCCTGGCTACCCGCAGCCACTTGCCGGGGCGAATGCAGGATCCGGACGTCGACGCACTGGTGAGCTTCGGCAATCGGGACATTCAGGCCCAGGCCCAGGCTGCCAACGACGAGCAAAGAGCGAAATGTGAGTGTGGACATGAGAAGGTCTCTCCAGAATTTGGACCGGTGAAACAGGATGAGTGTTGTTGTTTCAGCGGTGAGAGGCCCCGGCCGGGGTTGGTCCTACCTGTTCACCGCAACAACACTTTCACCAGATGCAACGACCGTGCCAAACCGGGATTGCTTTCGTTGGAGTGGCCGCAAGTTGTTTCCTGGTCACAAGATGAGAGCAGCACTGGGAGTCAGAACAAACGGTGCTCACGGCTGCATCGAAATCGACACACTGTTGCAAGTTGCAACACTCGGCTGTCTCAACGATGCAGTTCGGAACGTTGTCCACAGTCAGCCGGCGGGTTCGATGACGAACGAGATTGGCCGACGGTCGGACGGTGCGGAGCGTCACTTGTCGGCCGAGGTGGCTTCCGGCCAACAGGTCGCTTGTCAGTGGATCGGCGACTCACAGCCGATCGCGGCGACGCACTACTTGCAGGGACCGATGAGCACTACGCAAAAGCGGTACAGCAGTCCACCGTTTTCCTTCGCACCGGGTCGCAGTCCGGGTTAGTCCCCCAACAAGTTACCGAGTCTACCCAGGACCGAACCTTCGCCCTGGCTGGATCCACCGGCTGAAGGAGCGTTAGCCAGAACGCGATCGGCCAGCCGTGAAAACGGAAGGCTCTGCAAATACACGGTGCCGGTACCACTGAGTGTTGCCAGGAACAGGCCCTCGCCGCCGAAGAACATCGATTTCAAACCTCCCGAACGTTCGATGTCGTAGTTGATGCCGGTGGAGAATGCCGCCAGGCAGCCGGTATCCACTCGGAGGGTCGAGTTATTCAGTTCCTTCTTTATGACCGTGCCACCAACATGAATGAAGGCCTTCCCGTCCCCGTAGAGTCTCTGCAGGATGAAACCTTCACCGCCAAAGAACCCAGCGCCCAGTGATTTCTGGAAAGCGATACTGATCTCGGTACCAAGGGCAGCGCAGAGAAAGGCGTCCTTCTGGCAGATGAGTGTCCCCCCCATGCTGGCGAGGTCGATCGGGATGATCTTTCCGGGATACGGTGCGGCGAAGGCCACCCGACGCTTGGTCTGACCGTGGTTGGTGAAATGTGTCATGAAAATCGATTCCCCGGTCATCTTCCGTTTGGCGGCACTGAACATTTTTTCCATGAAACCCTGCTCGGGAGCGGACCCGTCACCCATCTTCGCTTCAAATTGGATGTCGTCCTCCATGTAGTTCATGGCCCCGGCTTCAGCGACCACCGTTTCCTGGGGATCAAGTTCCACCTCGACAATTTGCATGTCGTCGCCAAAGATCTCGTAGTCAATTTCATGGCTCGGCATCGAATGCTCCTTCGATTCTCAGGAAATTCGTAACGGACAGGTTTTCAGTCGAGCATCATGGCCAACTCCCGGCGGCTCTTCCACTCCAGCCGGGGTCTCCTCTTTTCACCGCCGACGTTTGGAACCAACTGCTGCGGGTCATCCGGAGCGCCGGGCTTGCGACTCTGGCCGTTGCTTTTCCAGAACCTCCGCAGCACGGGGCCATCGTTGTGCCGAGGGTGTAACCGGGTTGTCCTCGGGAAAACGCAGGACGAAGAGTCCTCTCGTTCTTTCCCGGCAGCTGCCGGGGATGTTACTGGCGTTCCAAGTGGTGACCAGGAGGTCCGATTTGTGGAGCGACCTCTTTTGCTAGACTGGCACGTGAAAGCCGTTGCCATCAGCCCCGGTCTGTGTGAAGGGTGTTTGCCATGCAAAATCGTGCCGGACAGCTTGCTCGCGTGATTCTGATCGCGTTTGTCACGATCAGTACGAGCGACCGCCTCGTTGCGGGGGAAGCCGTCAGCGTGGGAGCAGCCACGAATCGGCTGACGTATCTCAACGGCCATGACGAATGCCTGATTGGGCATTCGTTTGCGGGGCAGATTACGACACGCTGGTTCGGACAGAGGATGGATGGTGATGTCGTATTGGTGGACCTCTCGCGAGTGGGGCGGCGCAGCGACCTCGTGCTGAAGGCTGTGCGTGATCACAACCTTCGCCGCGATCCCCATACCATTATTCGCTGGTTGCCCAACCAGGCCGGTGCGGCAATCGTCGATGTGAATGGTGATGGTGCCTTGGACGTCATCACTCACACCGCCACGCGTGCCGTGACCCATCTTTGGTCACCCCGCGACCGGGCCTGGTCCAAGATCGGCTTTCCGGTTGCAACTGGTGCGGGCAGTGTTTGCTGGGGCGTTGTCGAACCCGCGGGGGCAGCGACGATTCTCGTCCGTAGCATTGGTGTGACGGGTGCCTGGCAATTTGTCGATGGCCAGTGGAAGGCCGCTGATCACTTGACCACGGGGCTGGAATTGGATGGGCGACGTGTGCTCACCGGGTCATCAGGCCATGACCGTGGGATCCGGCTGCGAGATCTGGATGGCGATGGTTGTTGTGAGTTGATCGCAGGTGGTGGCCCACGTCGCGGTATTCTCCAATGGAATCAACAGCAACGCCGCTGGCAGCCAACGCCATTTGCATTGCCCGATGGGCTCTCTTTGATCACAGATCGCGGTCAGGATGCGGGGTTACGATTCGTCGACATCGATAAGGATGGTGACCAGGACATTGTGTTTTCGGACGAACGGCGTTACGCCGTGTATCTCTTTGACTCAATGGAGACAGGCTGGTCGACACGCCTGGTGGCAGCCGAACGGTTGGGTCCTGAAAACTCGGGGATTCCGCCGATTTCCGTGCGAGGTCGTACCACGCGTGCGCGGTATGACGCGATGGCGCAAACCGTCCGGCTGCCCGGCGAGCCGACGAGGTTCAACTTCCGCCACGCACTGGCGGATCACCGGTTGCGACGCATTCAGAAATCCGCGTCGGAAGGGTTTGCGGCAATTGTTTCCAATGAAGGGGCCGAAGACGAGTGGTACAACTACGCCGGAAAGATCGTTCCCAATTTTCATCTCCGACAAACCAAGCTGGACGCCAGATTGGTGTGGGAGACGCCACCAGTTCGACGGTCAGACGCCGATGAACCAGTCCACCTGGTGTTTCTCGGTGCCATAGGCTTCCGGTCGCAGCCGGCGACCAAAGGTTATGGACTGGAGATCGACGGAAAAATGAGGCTGCGGTTTGATGTCACCGACCAGGTGACGTCGTGGCAAAGCGACAATGGCGATACCAGCCTGCTCTTTCGTCCCACGTGGAAATCGGGTGAGGATGCAGCAGGATTCTTCTACCTGTCGTTGTCCGGGGATCTGGTCACCTCCGGGAAATCGGTTCGGGTAGGGATCCGGTCACTGGGGAGTGGCTCTCAACGCTGGTTCGCGTTGCACCCGGTGAAAGATGTGGTGGTGCGTCAACCTGCTCTCGGAACCGACGTGGTCACCACTGCACAACGAGAAGAACCAACCGTCTACCAAGTGGGTGTGGCAGCGGTAGACGTGACTCCCGATTACCCGATTCGGTTACGTGGGTATTCCGGTCGCGTCACGGAATCGACAGGCGTTGTGCAGAAGCTGTGGGCCAAGGCGCTCATGATCCAGAGTCCCCAGCGGCCACCGGCCCTGTTGATCACACTGGACAACTGCCTGGTGCCCGCTGCTCTCAGAGAGCAGGTCGCAAAACGGCTGCATCGGCGAGTTGGATTACTGCCTGACCGGCTTTCTATCACCGCCACCCATACCCACAGCGGCCCCATTTTGGCGGGCATGTCAAAAACACTCTACTGCCATCCGCTGCCACAGGAACACCGCGAACATATCGAGCGATACACCAGGGAGTTGATAGACAAACTCGAGCAGGTTGCCCTTGCGGCATTCAAGAATCCGCAACCAGCACACCTGGCATGGGCCCGCGGCAATGCCTCATTTGCGAGGAATCGTCGCACCAAGGGAGGTCCAGTTGACCATGATCTGCCGGTCCTGGTCGTCAAAGATCTGGCCGGGAAGTTGCGAGCGATCTATCTGAGCTACGCGTGCCACTGCACGACGCTTTCTCACAACCGGATCAGTGGGGATTGGGCGGGTTATGCCCAGGAGAGTATTCAACGACGCTACCCAGGTGTGATTGCGTTGGTGTCGGTGGGTTGTGGAGCCGATTCGAATCCCGTCCGCGGTGGAGGACCGCCGGATGAAGTCGCCGCGATACATGGGCGAGAAATCGGTGCCAGGGTCGCGCGCCTTTTGCAGCAAAAGTTACGCCCGCTGTCTGGGCCACTGAATGTGATGTTTTCTACCGTTGACTTGCACCTGGCTCCCCTGCCAAGTCGCGCCGAGTGGGAGCGTCGTGCACAACGTGACGCGGACCGCGGTGGGACGGTTGGATTTCACGCTCGAGTCCACCTGGAACGTCTGGATCGTGGCGAACTGATCAAGACAAAAGTCCCGCTACCGGTTCAGACGTGGAAGTTCGGTAGCAGCCTCGCGATTGTCTTTCTTGGTGGAGAAGTGGTTGTCGATTACGCATTGAGACTGAAACAGGAATTGGATGCTCAGCGTGTCTGGATCAACTCCTACGCCAATGATGTGCCCTGCTACATCCCTTCGGAGCGTGTGTTGCGCGAGGGCGGGTACGAAGGAGGTGGTGCGATGACCTTTCACGATTGGGCAGCTCCGTTTCGACCTGGCCTGGAGCAGAAGATCGTTGACGAGGTCCGCTACCAGCTAACGGATCGTTTTCGTCGTTACCCCGACGTTGGCAACAGTCCCTGAATGAACGGTCAGATGCCGATGCGATTGATTGGAATCCCCAATGGTCCTGTAGTTCGTTGGGCCATGTCTGCCGCGATGGCTGCACTCGGTGTGGTCTTTTCTCTGTCGAGTGTCTCAGCGGCCGAGACATCCGCTCCGCTTTTGGTCGGAGAAGGTGTCGTCGACATTTCACCGCCGCTCGGAACGGCGCTGGGGGGATTTCACTACAGCGACCCAACGCGGCCTCGTGTCGCGACTGCGATCCACTATCCGCCAGAGGTGCGAGCCCTGGTATTGAGTCGCAGCAAAATATCGCTGGCGATCATTTCCTTCGACATGTTGAACGTGTCGTTTGCGTTGGTTCGCGATGTGCAGACGCGAATCAAATCGCAACTGGGAATTCCTGCCAGTCATGTGCGCATTTGTGCAAC
>DLVV01000318.1:0-10414 GCA_003445035.1 Planctomycetaceae bacterium
CCGATGTCGCGGAGGAAACGGGTCATCGCCTTGTATTGCGGATCGGTCATGTGGGAAGCCTGGGAAAGTGAAATCGGGACGTCCGGAGGGGAGGACCAGCGAGCGATGATCGGCTAAACGGGGGGCGACGTGCAAGCCGAGGTCACATCGCCACATCCCGGCTGATCGGGCGGCGTTAGTTGTCGAAATCGACCTCGAGCATCTTGCCTCTGAGTTGCGAGAGGGCTTTCTGTTCGTCGGGCGCCGGGACCTTTTCCTCGCGGCCGAGCATTGTCTCGAGGCGAGTGACCTGTCTGACCAGTTCGGCCAGTGATTCGGGGGTCAGGGCCCCCTGGTGGTCATCACCGGGCATGCGGGTGTGATAGGTGAAGTGTTTCTCGAGCACCGTGGCTCCCAGCGCCACCGCTGCCAGGCAGGCTGCGATGCCTCGGCTGTGGTCGCTGTACCCGATCGGGATGTCCGGGAATGCGGCCTGCATGGCGCGTATCGCCAGCAGATTCACGTTGGTGTCTTCGGTCGGGTACTGGCTGACGCAGTGCAACAGCGAGAGGTTCTCGATCGCACCCAGGCACTCGACCGCACCCTGGATCTCGTCGATCGTGGATCCGCCGGTCGAGAGGTAGACCGTCTGGACCTGTTCGGCCCGGTCATTGACGTGTGCGAGCAACTCGAGATCGACGATGCGACTCGATGCGAGCTTCAATGCGGAAAGGCCCATGCGGTCGACGAGGAAGTCGGTCGAACGTCGGGTGAAGGTTGAGCTCAGAAAGGTGATGCCCAGTTCCTCACATAGCTGCTGCATCTCGAAATGCACGGTTTCAGGCATTTCGACGCCGCGGAACCAGTCGTACCACTCGTGGTCGGGCCCGAACTGGTTGGCCGTGTAGGTCTGGAACTTGGCAACCGTGGCCCCGTTGGCGGCGACCTCCTCGACCATGCCACGGCAGACATCCCAGCGGCCGTAGTGGTTTTCGCCCAGCTCGGCAATCAGAACCGTGTTCACCGCGGGATCTCCGTGTCGTCTTCGGGCGGAACTGTCATCCGCCGATGATCCCCAGCGGCTTGTTCTTCTTCCAGCGGCCACGGGTGAAGTCGGGCACGTCGAGCGACTTGCTGCGTTTGGCGACCGAGCGTTCACTGAGTTCTGAAATCGCGCTCCAGGAGGCGGCGTCGTAGACATCCATGTCCGGCTCGGTCCCCTGGTGCAGGCACTCGACCAGACGGTGGAATTCCATGAAGTCCATCCCGCCGTGCCCCTTGCCCTGGGCCTCGCGGATCATCTTCTTCCACAGGGGGTGTTCGTACTTCGAGTGGTACTTGTCGATCGATTCCCAGGTGTGTCCACGGGAATGGGATTCCAGGGCGATGCGGTCGGGGTAACCCTGCACGATGCCGAGCGTGCCCTGGACCATGTTGATCCGTGTGTAGGGGCGAGGCAGTTGAGTTCCGTGACCGAGCGTGATGGTGCGACCGTTCTTGGTGCGAATCATCGTGGTGTTGACGTCACCGCACTTGTACTTGCGGGTCGCCAACGGGTGCTTGTCTCCGAAGCGGCTGGCGTAAAAGACGTTGAGTCCGCGCGAGGCGGTGCTCATGGAAACCAGGTGGTCGAACTGGTCTCCACGATTGATGTTCATGCACTGGGCGACGGGGCCGAGCCCGTGCGTGGGATAGAGGTTGCCGTCGCGTCGGATCATGTGATCGAGTCTCCAGCGAACCTCCGCATCCGGGCCCAGCAATTCCCGGTCGTCTCGCAACTCGTGCATGTACCCCGCTTCGCCATGAACCAGTTCTCCCAGCAGGCCCTGTCGGACCATGTTCAGCACCATCATCTCGGTCCGGCCGTAGCAGCAGTTCTCGAGCATCACGCAATGCCGCTTCATCTTCTCGGCCGTCTCGACCATCTCCCAGCATTCGTCCAGGGTCACCGCGGCGGGGACCTCGGTCGCGGCGTGGTGTCCGTTCTTCATCGCCGCCACGCAGACCGGCACGTGCCAGCTCCACGGGGTGGCCGTGACGACCAGGTCCAGGTCGTCTCGATCGCAGAGTTTCTCGAAGGCCCGTTCGTCGGGAAAATAGGCATCCGGCTTGGGTTGGCCGGCCGACACCGTGGTCTTTTGTGCCAGTTGGCAACGGTCCTCCAACAGGTCACAAACCGCCTTCACCTCGACACCGGGTTGTTCCAGCAGCAGCCGAAGCAGGTGGTACCCGCGGCCGCCGATTCCCACGAGACCCACGCGGATTTGTGGGATCGGCTTCAGTCGCGGGTCGTCCGCCTCGGCGTCCTGGCCTGGCTTGTCCGCCAGAGCCCAGTCGGTCAGGGCGACTCCGGCTCCGACGCCGGCACCCAGTCGCAACGCATCTCGCCTGTTGACGTCGGGTGCCATGTTTGTATCTCCGCGTGTTGGGGTGTCCAGCGTGGGGCTGGAGGACAGGGTGTCAGACAGTGTACCCGAGAGCGGCCTCGAGGTGGTTGTGGTGGCGACAGGACATTGAAATTGACCCCCGGAGGTGACACCGACCAGAATGGCACCTTGCGAGTTGTTCCTCGCTTTTCCGGTTGTTCATCAGGTGCAACGTTGACGTGTGTTTCGAGAGCCGCTGTGCGAGTGTTCCTGGTCGGGATCTTCGTGTCCGCAGTGGCAGGTGACCACGTCGATGCCGCCGGAGATGTCGAGGTGTCTCCGGCGCGGATCGAGTTGTCGAGCCGGCTCGACCAGGTCCAGTTGCTCGTGACTCAGAAAACGGCTTCCGGGGAATCCCGCGATGTGACGCGGGTGGTGCGTTTCGAGATCGAGGGCGACCGGCTCGTTTCGATCGACGGGATGGGGCGGGTCCGGGCAAAGTCGGCAGGCCGGACGGTGGTGCGAGTCCGACATGCGGGGATCGTTCGGCAGATTCCGGTCGTCGTCGCCAGCGGGTTTGCCGATCACAGTTCCCGGTTTGTGGATCACGTGCTGCCGGTGCTCAGCCGGGCCGGCTGCAACCAGGGGGCGTGTCATGCGTCGCAGTTCGGCAAGGGTGGCTTCAAGCTGTCGGTGTTTTCTTTTGCTCCGGCAGCGGATCACCTCGCGCTGACCCGTGAATGGGACAGTCGAAGGGTGTCGCTGGTCTCTCCCCCGGACAGCCTGGTGTTGCGGAAGGCAACGATGGCTGTCGGGCATGGTGGGGGCCGCCGGTTCGGCCGAGACAGCTACGAGTACGACGTGCTCAAGACCTGGATCGCCGAGGGGGCCCGCGGTCCCGGTGGATCGAAGCCGGATGCGGTGCGGATCGTGGGACTCGACGTTTTTCCTCGAGAACGCACGTATCGGGTCGGCCAAACACAACAGTTGCGGGTCGTGGCCCGTTATGCCGATGGGCATCGAAACGACGTCACTCGTCGTTCGGCTTTTGACAGCCTGGAATCCGGGATCGCCGACGTCGGCGACGATGGACGTGTGACGGTTTCCGGCAGTGGGCAGGCGGCCGTCATGGTTCGCTTCCGAGGTCAGACGGCCGTGGCACACGTGATGTCCCCGTTCGCGACCACGGGGTCAACCGCGGTGCTGTTGAAGACCGGTAATCTGATCGATGAGCACGTTTCCCGAAGATGGAGGCTGCTTGGGATGCGGCCTTCACCCGGGTGCAGCGATGCCGAGTTCATCCGGCGAGTGTTCCTGGATTGTTTGGGGACGTTGCCCGATCCGAAAGTCGTCGAGCGGTTCCTGGGCTCTTCGTCCGCCGAAAAGCGGGCCGGAGTGATCAACGAGGTCCTGGGTTTGACCGGGGATCCCGCGCGCGACCGGTATGTGGGCGAATGGAGCACCTACTGGACGCTGAAGTTTTCCGACGTGCTCCGCAACAATCGTAAGACGTCCGGCGACGCCGGGATGTGGGCCTATCACAACTGGATCCGGCAGTCTCTGCGACAGAACAAGCCATACGACCAGATCACTCGCGAGTTGATCACTGCACAGGGGTCGATTTTCGAACACGGCCCTGCCAACTTCATCGCCTCCTCGCGGCGCCCCACCGACGTGGCGACGATCTCGAATCCGGCCGATCTGGCCGAGACGACCGCACAGGTGTTTCTGGGCATCCGGTTGCAGTGTGCCCGTTGCCACCATCATCCGTTCGAGTCGTACAGCCAGGCCGATTTCTATGGCCTGGCGGCGTTCTTCACACGCCTGGACAGCAAATCGAGTGGGACCTTTGGCGAATTGGGTTTCGACGCTGTGGTCAGCCTGGCTCCGCTGGCGGCCGACCGCAGCCTCAAGCACCCGCGGACCGGACAGGTTGTTGCACCGCGTCCGCTCGGAGGCGACCCCGTCGACATCGGGGGTGTGCTCGACATTCGCGAGCCCCTGGCTGACTGGCTGACATCGCCGAGGAACCGGCTGTATTCGCGAAATATCGTCAACCGGATTTGGGGTCACTTCATGGGCACCGGCATCGTCGAGCCTGTCGACGACCTGAGGTCAACCAATCCGCCGACCAACCCCGAATTGCTTGACGCCCTGGCCGATGACTTCGTCGCCCACAAGTTCGATCTCAAGCACCTGATGCGTCGCATCATGACCTCGGCCACTTACCAGTTGTCCTCGACCTCCCGGCCCGAACACGTCAAGGATCGTCGCTTCTACACTCACTACAACGTCAAGCGGCTGCCTGCCGAGGTGCTGCTGGATGCAATCGACCACGCCTGTGGCACCCACGAGCGATTTCCCGGCGTCCCCCCCGGCACTCGCGCGATCGCCTTGCCGGATCCGAACTTTGAATCGTATTTTCTCGACACCCTGGGGCGGCCACGCCGATTGACCAACTGCGAGTGCGAGCGGACCGCCGAGCCGAACATGGCCCAGGTGCTGCACCTGTGCAACGGGGCAAAGTTCGAGAAGAAACTGGCCGACAAGTCCGGGCGACTCGCGAAGTTGATCACGGCCGGACAACCCCTGGATCAGGATCTGCGGCAGTTGTACCTGGCCACGTTCAGCCGGCTGCCGTCGGCCAGCGAACTGTCCACCTGCCAGGAGGTGGTTGGCCAGTCCGAGAATCGGAGGAAGGGCCTGGAGAACATCCTGTGGGCTCTTTGCAACAGCCGCGAGTTCCTTTTCAACCATTGACCATGACCCGGTGACCTTGCCCGGTGCTTCAACCAGGGAACATTCAGATGCTCAATCTTCGACCACTTCAACACGCCGACTGTCAGTCGCCAGGCCGCCGCAGCTTCCTGTTGCAGGTCGGGGCGTTGGGGGGCATCGGCTTGTCCCTGGACCAGTTGCTTCGGAGGCAAGCGGCCGCCGCAGCGGTCCCGCGACGGGATGTCAATTGCATCCTGATCTGGACTCGCGGCGGTACCAGCCATCACGACACCCTGGATCCGAAGCCGAAGGCGCGGGCGGAGGTCCGTGGTGAGTTCGGGACGATCGACACGTCGATCCCCGGTGTCCGGTTTTCGGATCACGTGCCGGGTTTTGCGCGGGGCGCCAAGGACCTGGCGGTTGTCCGCAACCTGAATTCCATCAACGGAGCTCACGGTTCGGCTGACGCCATCATTCTCTCCGGCTGGCAGTTGAATCCGGCCGTCACGTACCCGACCTACGGGTCGGTCATCTCCCGCGAACGGGGCAACCGTCGTGATATGCCGGCATTCGTGCAATTGGGCAACGAGGTCGACCGCAAGTTCATGGGCGGGACGGCCGGATACCTGGGGATCACGCACAATCCGTTCGAAGTGTTCGAGGATCCCAACGCCGACAAATTCACGGTCCGCGATCTGACACTTCCCGGAGGGGTCAGTCCGAAGCGGGTGTCGTTGCGGCGCGAGGCGCTGGCCAGGATCGACACGTTGCAGCGGGGACTGGCCAAGCGGCCAGCGGCCCTGTCGGCCATCGACACCTATTACCGCGATGCCTTTCGCATGATCACCTCGGTCAACACCCAGAGGGCGTTCCGGCTGGATCGCGAGTCTGCCAAAACTCGCGACGCCTACGGCCGCACGACGTTTGGACAGAGCTGCCTGTTGGCGCGACGATTGATCGAATCGGGCAGCCGGTTCGTGACCGTCAGTAATGCCGACTGGGACACGCATGCGAAGAACTTCAGTCGGCTCAAGGAGCTGCTGCCGCCGGTTGACCAGGCGCTGCCGATGCTGGTGGCTGATCTGAAACAGCGAGGTCTGCTGGATTCGACGCTGGTCGTCTGGTTGACCGATTTTGGGCGGACACCCAAGGTAAACACCGCTGCCGGGCGAGACCACTGGGCATCAGCCGGGCTGGCGGTCTTTGCCGGGGCCGGTACGCCACCGGGAGTCATCGTCGGCCAGACTGATGCCGAGGGGGGGCGGAGTGTCGGCGAGGAATATTATCCACAGGATATCGCCGCGACGATCTACACGAAGCTTGGCATCCCCTTGGACACAACCCACATCATTGGTGATGGGCGGCCGATGCGATTGTGCGAAGGCCATTCGATTCGGGAGCTGTCATGACACACGGCGTGGCCACTTTGTCGACCGGTTTGCCAACACGGTGCCGCCGCCTGGTGGTCGTGGTCTCGTTGGTGCTGGTGGCCGGCGCGATGCTGGTTGTCCCCCGGCCGGGCGTGGCAGAGCACAAGATCAGCTACCGGCAGATCACCCGCACACATCCGATTGCCGTGCAACGGGGCAAGAAGGCCAGGGTCCGCGTCTGGTCCAACTTCACCCTGGACAACTCGCACTCGACATTCTTCATGCCTGCCGGCATCCGGATGACCCAGGTCAAGGAGCCGCCCAAGAAGATTGAATTCTTTGAGCCGAAGGAGTTGGACCAGGGCGAGGATTTCGGGTTCGACGTCGAAGTGCCCGCCGGACAGGTGTCCGGGGTGTACGAGTATCGGGTCGCCACCGACCAGGCGGTCAGCAGCGTGGGACACCTGCTGGTGACCGATCACCCGGTGGTGACCGAGACGGCCGGCGACAACAACACGCCGAAGACGGCCCAGTCGGTGTCGGTCCCGTCGGCGGTGTGTGGCAACATCGCCGATTTCGAGGATGTGGACCTGTACCGGATTCGCGGTCGAGCCGGGCAGGAACTGGTCTGCCAGATCTTTGCCCAGCGGGTCACGCGGTTGATCCACTGTATGGCGATCCAGTACCCGAAGATCCACCTGATGGACTCGTACCTCACGCTTCGTGACGAGCGGGGACGGGTGGTGGCTGAAAACGACAACTTCGTCGGTGGCGATGCGATGTTGCGTTGCCGGTTACCGTCCTCGGGAGATTATTTTCTGGAGGTTCGTGATTCCCGCTATGCCGGTGATCCTCGGTACGTCTACTGCGTCGAGATCACCGAGGGGCCGTTGGCGATGGCGACGTTTCCGGTTGCGGTCCAGCGAGGCCATTCGACCTCGGTGGAGGTCGTCGAGACGCATTCGATCAACGTGCCACGAGTGCCGGGGCGAGAGCGACGTCAGATCACCTGGAATGTGGCAGCCGATGCGGTGGCGGGCTGGCGACGGGTTCGTATCCAGGGGGCCGACAGCCGGCCGGGTCCGGTGGTTCCCCAACTGATCAGCCCGCATCCGCAACGGGCTGCCGATGGACGGAATCTCACGGTGGCACTGGCCATGCCACTCGAATTGCCCGTGGGCATCAGTGGCCGATTTCAACGACCCGGGCAGACGCACTTTTACCGCTTCCAGGCCAAAAAGCAGGACGTCGTCAAGATCGATGTGCAGTCCCAACGTCGTGGCCTGGCCGTCGATGGGGTGGTTCTGGTGATGGATGCCAAGGGGAAGATCCTGGCGACCGCTGACGACGGCTCGTTCACCAAGGATGCCGGATTGTCTTTTCGGGCTCCGGCAGATGGCGAGTACGTGATCGGGGTGAGAGACCTGAACCGTCGGGCGGGTGACCGGTTCATCTATCACATGTCGGTCGAGCCGAGTGGGCCGGACTTCGAAGTGCACGGCGAGTACTACTACGGGATGCTGGCTCCGGGCGGCCACGCGGCCTGGTTTGTGCGGTTGAACCGACTCAACGGTTTCGACGGGCCGGTTGAGATTCTGGTGGATCGATTGCCACGTGGTGTCACTTGCCAACCGGTCGTGATTCCGTCCGGCTTCAATCACTGCGCGTTGGTCTTCTCTGCCGATGGCAAGGCTCCGGTCAACGCATCCCTGGTCCGTGTGCGAGGCCGAGCCAAGTTGCCGCGTGGCAAGGGCGAGGTGGAGGTGGTGCGTGAGGCGAACGTGCTGGGTGAGTTGCGACGAGCCGGAGCGAGCCGTTTCGTACGGATGCCGATCCGCACCCAGTTGCTGGGCGTGACCAGGCCGCTGGACCTGCATGCGGTGACGGCGACTCCGTTGAACGTGACCTTGAAACCGGGGGGGACGTCCGCGATCACCGTTCGGATCAAGCGGAGCCCGGAATACAGCGAGCAAGTGTTGCTGAATATGGCCCTGTTGTTCTTCAACAAGACGGTGGGCGAACAGTTGCCTCCGGGGGTCAGTGTCCAGGGCGAGGCCACCCGGAAGCTGACCGGCGACATGCTCGAAACGACGTTTACCCTTGCCGCTACCGCCACCGCCAAGCCTGTCTCACGCTGGCCGATCGCAGTTGTGGCCCGTGTGCCAATCACTTACACGATCATGACCAGTTACGCGTCGAACCCGGTCTTCTTGACGGTGGCCGGACCGGAGGCCGCGACCTCCGGGGGTCGCTAGATACCGTCAACTGTTGACGGGTCGCAATCAGGTTGAGGCTCGCGACTGACAGGGGAGACCAACACGTGACCAGGATCGCTCTTTTACTCGCTTTGCTGACGGGCGTCGCTGCGGCCGCTGAACCGGCTGCACAGCCCGCTGATGGCGATCCTCGCCCCTCGGCGGACCCGGTCCTGGAGAAGGTCGGCGGACTGGAGATTCCCGACGTGAGCCAACTGGTTCGTGTGGATCGCAACAAGCGTCCCAGCCGGGCGGCGATGAAAAATTCGGCCTTCATTCTCAAGACACGTCCTCATCCGGTCACAGGTGATCGGTACGTCGTTCTGACCGATCATCGGGAACCCGCGTTCCTTTCCAGCCTGCAACGGTTGGCCAAGGCTCGGGATGGGATCATTTTGAGGGTCGATGACCTGGCCGTGCTGGGCCAGGATCCGAAGAAACTCGTCTCGATCCGGCAGAAGCTGCGAGACGCCCGGGTCCGGTTTCTGGCCGTTGCTCCGAGGAAGGAGTCATTCCGCGAGAACATGGTGCTGGGTCTGTGGGAACTGACTTCAACTCTAGACGCGGACCCTCAGGTCGACGTCTTTCCCGGAATCCTGCTGGCGTCCACCGCCCGGCACCTTGGAGCCCTGGTGGACCGTTCGCTCCGTCACAAGCCGCTGCCGGTCTCGCAACTGAAGCCGTTGGCCATCAGCCAGGTCCCGCGAGCCGAGGAACTGCGTTCGTTGCAGAAGGCCGGAGTGCTGAGAAAGTGGTTCGCGAGGACGGGTGTCACAACGCCGATCGTGGCTGTTTACAGTCGTCGGGCCGTGAAGGCGGCGCGGTTCACCGGAAAGAACATCTGGAACCTGCAGGCGACAGACCAGCAGCCGTTCCTGAAGTCATTTCCCCCGGCGGCAGACGCGGCGTTTCGGTCGGCGTCGCTGGTGGTGATGCACGGGCACGGCGTCCCGGGGATGGCGTGTGGTGTCGATGTTGATGGGCTGCCGGACGACCTGTCCGGCAAGTTCATTCTCAGCGGGTCGTGCTTTGCCGCATCTCCTGACCGTTCGGACTTTCCCAGAATTCGTCGGATCCCGGGGGGCTACGAGGTCAAGAAGAGGGACGCGTTTGCATTGCGGGCAATTGACAACGGATCAATGGCGTTCTTCGGTCACATGCGGCTGGGCATGGGATTCCCCCACCTGTTTCCCGTGTTGGAAGCCTGGTCGCAAGGCAAGACCGTGGGTGAGTCGTACCAGCAGTTGATCAACGGGCTGATCGCCGCGAGGGGCTTCCGGTCCGGTCGCTTTGTGGTTCCAGCTGATCGTGCTGCCGGTCGCCGTGTGCCCCAGAACCTGCTGTTGTACGTTGTGTTCGGCGACCCGGCGGTTCAGCCGTTCCAGGCGGTGGTCACCCCGTCCGGGTAGGTCTGGCGGCGCCCGGAACCTGAAGCTCTGGGCTGGCCGGTTGGGACTATGGATCAGAAGATCTGCAGCAATGGCCGCTGCTGCATGACGTGGTGCGGCCGCCCCTGGACGTCGTGGACAACGGTTTCTTCGGTGCAGCCCAGGGCGTGGTAGATCGTGGCGACGAACCGCGAGACATGGACCGGATCGTCATGGGGATAGGCGGCCTGTGGATCACTGCTGCCGAAGTGTCGTCCCCCTCGGACACCACCGCCGGCCAGGACGCTCGTGTAGACCCACGGCCAATGGTCGCGGCCGGCTGTCTTGTTGCCGTTCAA
>DLVV01000318.1:10742-10935 GCA_003445035.1 Planctomycetaceae bacterium
CGGCGTGCGTCCGAATTCTCCGGACCACACCACCAGGGTGTCTTCGAGCAGCCCGCGTTGATCGAGATCCTGCAGGAGGGCGGCGTAGGCACGGTCCATCGGTGGGAGCAGCGTGTTTTTCATGTCCGGAAAATGTCCGCCGTGCGTGTCGAAGTGGGTTTCGTGACCAGGCCAGTTGACCTGGACCACCTTC
>DLVV01000312.1 GCA_003445035.1 Planctomycetaceae bacterium
TTTCCGAGAACGGTCTCGACTTCGTGTTCGAACCGGGCGAAAGGATCCGCAGTGGACAGGAATCCTACGACGCCCTGGGCATCACCGCGGGACAACTGCTGGCACCTTCCGGTCCGTCCGGTGCCTGGACCATGGTCTATTCGGCCTGGCAGGACGCCCCCGCCGGCAGCCACATTCCTCCTCACCCCAGTGATCCATCAACCGCCGACACCCCGCCGGAAGAACTCGATTTTGCCGCCGCTTCGATCGCCGCCGACATCTCTGGATTCCGCTCGAGAATCTTCCAGGCGACGTCGGAAGACGGATTGAGCTTCGGACCACCGGAGTGCATCGTGGCCGGAGGCGGCTACGAAAGCGACGAGCTGGATGCGGTGCATGCTGAAGACATGTCGGTGATCACGCTCGGCGACGGCAGGCGGCGGATGTACTATGCCGCCTGTGACACGGCCGGCCGCTGGCGAATCGCCAGCGCGGTGACCGGATCCTGAAACCCTTGACGAGGACCCAACGTGGACTCGATTGCGCCGATCGACTGGGCCATCTGCGGCTGTTACCTCGTCCTGGTCATCGGCCTGGGCCTGTTCTTTTCCAACAAGCAGAAGGACAACGACGACTTTTTCCTTGGCGGCCGCAACATGCACTGGTTGCCGGTCGGACTGTCGTTGTTTGCGACCACCTTCAGCTCGAACTCATTCGTCGGCCTGCCTGCCGAGGGAGCCTTTGGCAACTATCACCAACTGCTGGCGATTTTTTTCATTCCCTTCGTGGTGATCCCCATCACCTGCATCTGGTTCATCCCGTTCTACAAGGGGCTGGGGTTCATCAGCCTCTACGAGTACCTCGAACGGCGTTTCTCTCGACCGATTCGCCTGATGGCCAGCGTGATCTTCATGCTCTATTCGGCCGGCTGGATGGGCACGATGCTGCTGGCCGTCTCAAGAATCCTTGACGTGGTGCTCGAGACCACCTCGATCTTTCAGACTCTCTCGGTGATCGCGATCGTCGGCCTGCTGGCCACCATCTACACGGCAATGGGCGGCGTGAAGGCGGTGATCTGGACCGACACGATCCAGGCGTTTGCCCTGTTCGGCGGAATGATCTTTCTGCTGGCCCTGCTGGTTTCGAAGATCGATGGAGGATTCTCGGCGTACCTGGCCGCCGGTTCGGCTGACGGCAAGTTCGAGATGTTCCGGCTCGACGGCGGGTTCGGAGAAAGAAATCTCTTCTCGGCCTGTGCCTACGGTTTCTTCGTCTACATGGGCGGGCAACTGGCCTCCTTCGGAGCTTTCCAGCGATACGTGACCGTCGACACGGTCGGCGAGGCCCGTCGAGCGCTGGTCATCAAGGGCGTCTTCACCCTGTTCTCGTGCACACTGTTCTTCATGGTCGGCACGGCGCTGTACGTCTACTACCAGCAGTCCCATGTCGAGATCTACGAGGCCCTGGACTCCGGCCGTGGCCGCGACCAGTTGCTTCCTCATTTCGTGATCAACTTCTCCGGCGGCTACGGCATGACCGGGCTGATCCTGGCCGGACTGTTCGCGGCGGCGATGAGCAGCCTGGACAGCGGCATCAACAGCATGACCGCCACGCTGGTCACCGACTGGTTGCACGGGAAGGAATTCGGCACAACCTTCAACCGGATCATGACCGGGGTCTTCGGGATTGGCGTGACCGGCATCGCCTGTCTGCTGGCCCTGATCAACTCGCCCGTCTTCGACATCCTGCTCTCGATCGCCGGCGCCACACTGGGATTGTTGCTCGCGGTCCTGATGCTGGGGATGCTGGTCCCACGAGTGAACACCGCCGGCGTCCTGGCCGGCCTGCTGACAGGGCTGATGGTCTGGGCCCTGATCCGGGTGGGGTTGACCAGGCTCGATGACGAATCGCTCGCTCAACTTGGAGCCCTGGCCGGATTGAAGACGAACACCTGGTGGGATGGCCTGTTGACGACGGTCCCGGCCGTGGCCGTCGGCATAGGGGCCAGTTTCCTGGCACCACCACCACGACCTGAGCAACTCGAAGGGTTGCTGCTTGTCGATCGCTCGGACCCCGTACCCTCGAGCGACGATTAGCCGTCGCTGGGTGTCCGGCCAGGGTGGAATCCCGGAACAGCAAACCGTCGGACCGGTCAGATGCTCTCCAGAAACCACGGCATCAACCCGCAACCGGGATCGAACACCAGTGCTGACGATGACGCGGTGACCTCGTCGTAGCGGACGTGTTCGTCGGAAATCACCGCGGTCCCGCACACCGCCACCGGCACCGCACCGTGAGCGTGGGTCCTGGTCCGCAGCAACGTTGGGTGATCGGGTGAGACGAGGATCCTGTGATCTCCCATCTCGGACAGCTTCTCATGAACCGGCCCGACGATGCTCTCGTCGATCCGCTCCAACGCGGTGATCTTCGATTCGAGGTCGCCCTCGTGCGACGCCTGGTCGGTCGCTTCGACGTGCACCACCACCAGGTCGTGTTCGGCCAACGCGTCGACGACCGCCTTGCCCTTGGCCTCGTAGTCGGTGTCCAGGTATCCGGTGGCGCCCTCGACGTCAATCACGCTCCATCCCAGCACAAGACCGAGTCCACGAACCAGGTCCACCGCCGTCACCACCGCACCTCGCAAACCAAATCTCTCGTGGAAAGACTCGAGATCGAGCCGGCGACCGAGCCCCCAGAGCCAGACCTGGGTCGCCTGTGAGTCCACGTCCGAATCGGCAAACATCTCGCGACTGCGGTCCATCAACTCCACCAACATCTCGCTCCCCGGACCACTCGGCAAATGACCGGTGACCAACAGATTGGTCATGTCATGCGGCGGTGTCGACAGGGTCTCGTCGGAGAACAACGGATCGGCCGAACCGGGCCAGTGGACCAGCAGGTTGCGGTAACCAACCCCGGCATGATACTGCCAGCCAGATTCGTCGCCGACCCCCTGCTGGAGACGATGGATCAGACGTCCGGCGGTTTCGTCGTCGACCTGTCCGGCGGTGAAACTCTGCATGCAACCATCGACAATCGTCACCAGGTTGCAGCGGATCGCCCAGTCGTTCTCACCCAATTCGATCCCCCGCGCGGCCGCCTCGATCGGAGCCCGTCCGGTGTGGTGCAGCAGGGGGTCATAGCCCATCAGGCTCATCATCCCCACGTCGCTGCCGCTGGGCAGAGTCGCCGGAACGTGGTTGGCTCGCCCGATGACTCCCCGCCGCACGATCTCGTCCATCGCCGGCGTGTGGGCAGCCTGCAAAGGTGTCAGCCCGTCAACAGCGGCTTGCGGCTCGTCGGCAGCACCGTCAGGGATGATCAGGACGTATTTCATGAACCCATGACCGAGTGACCGAAGAGTCCGTCGGCGATTGCCCCGAGTCGTCCGAAGGCCCGTGATCGAGCTCGTTGGTCAGTGACTTGTCGGTCGTTTGTGTATCACCGTTCCGCCAAAAAACCAAGGGGGACAGCGACTTGCGCTGTCCCCCCTGGTTTGAATGCGGAGAGGGAGGGATTCGAACCCTCGGTACCCGTGAAGGTACACCGGTTTTCGAGACCGGCACATTCGGCCACTCTGTCACCTCTCCCTGGTCCCG
>DLVV01000205.1 GCA_003445035.1 Planctomycetaceae bacterium
AATACGCCACGATGTTCTTCAACGTGGCCCTGGGCATCAGTTGCTGGCACACGGTGGCGATCAACACCACGTTGTTGCCCAAGCCACTGCGGCCCCACCTGCTGATTCGGGCCCTGATGATCCTGTCGGGAGTCTACTTCTTCCTGCTGGGTTCACTGGCCGTTCTCAAGACGACCGGGTTGCTCGAGAAGTTGACCGGATAGCCGGCTGAGACGGAGCCGGAATTGTTTCGGCTTCGTCGTGTCCGGCCCTTGTCGCCCGGAATAGGCTCAATCGCAGGGTCCGGTTGCGCCGATTCTATCGAATATGCGGGCGGCCACGGCTGCCCTGTTGCGGAGAGGTCTGCGCGGTGTGGACCTTCTCGATGCAATCCGGCAGCAATCGACCAGGGACGAAATGATCGAGGATCAATCGGGACACGAAACGACACGCCGTGACAATCCGTCGGCCGGTGATGGTGGGGCCACGGTTGGTCGAATGGCCGCCTCGCCGGTCTTGTGGGGATGCCTGGCCACGGGGGGCTTCTATCTGGCGATTCCGTATTCGCCTGTTGCCGCCGATCTGCTGAATCGGTATTTCTGCAGTCACCCACTGGAGTACGCCACGGCGACTCTGTTTTTTGTTGGCATGGCCGTCCTGGTGATGAGAGCCACGGCCTGCTGCCGCGACATGAGGTCCTCACGAGGAGTCGGACTGCCTTCGCAGGATGACGCGCCGCTCGAAATGGGCAGCCTGGCCCGTGCGACCGCGCTGTTGGGCCTTTCGTCCAACTGGCTGGATTGCCACCGAGGTCAGCGGCTGGCCGAGTTGTGCACGTTTGTGACCAAGCGTGGTGGGGGTGCCGGGCTGGCTGAGCACGGCCGGTTCCTGGCCGACCAGGCCGCCGAACGGCTGCACGAAAGTTACTCGCTGGTTCGCACCATCACCTGGGCGGTGCCGATCCTGGGGTTCCTGGGTACGGTGGTCGGAATCACGATGGCCATTGCCAACGTCACGCCCGAACAACTCGACACCTCTCTTGGTGAGGTCACCGATGGTTTGGCGGTCGCCTTCGATACCACCGCGCTGGCCCTGACACTGTCCCTGCTGTTGGTGTTCGCCTCGAACGCCACACAGCGAGTCGAGCAGTCCAACCTCTCGGGAATCGAATCGTGGAGCCTCCGCGAGGTCGCGCCGTTGCTGGCCGAGTCCGAAGGCGGCGGAGGGCCGTTGCGGAACGCTGAACAACAGGCGGCCCGGAAGATGCTCGCCGAGTCCGAGGCGGCAATTCGGCGGCAGGCCGATCTCTGGGAACAATCACTGGAAGGCCTTCGCGAGCGATGGGTCGATACGCTGCAGAGACAGACAACCGAATTCGAGACGACGCTCAGCCAGGGATTGGACCAGGGACTGGCCGATCACGACCGAAAGCTGGAGATGCTGCGGAACGAGTGGCTTGGGGCCTGTCACCAGGTCACCGATGGGCTGGTGACCCACTCGGATCGCTTTGCCGAGTCGCTTTCCGGTGGTGTTGCCGACTGCGTTACGGCCATCAACCAGGCCACCGACGCGGTGCGAGATCAACTCGGCCAACTTCAGCACCAGGGTGAGTTGCTGCTGAAGGTGATCGAACGCGAGGAGCAACTGGCGGGACTCGAGGAACGTCTCGCCTCCAATCTCGAGGCGGTGCGAACAGCCGAGGTGTTTGAACAGTCGTTGATGAGCCTGACGGCTGCGGCCAACTTGCTGTCGGCCCGGGCCGGAACTACTAAGGCCGCCTGAGAGGCGTCGGCAGCCGGGGACAGGAGACGATGACCACACGACGCGTCGGAAACCCCGTGTCGCTGTTTCCCTTTCTGGCTGTTCTGGTCTGCGCGATGGGGGCGCTGATTTTCCTGCTGCTGGTCGTCACGCGACAGATTCGAGCTGAGGTGCGAGCCGAAGCCATTCGCGACGCGCGACAGGACACCGTGGCTGACACGCTTCCGGCACCGTCCCAGGCTCTCCAACCGCCCCCAGCGGTTGTCGAAGAGAAACCCGATCCGTTGGCGGACATCGACGATGTATCGCCCGCGGCCGTCGACTGGAACCGGATGATCGACAAATTGCACTCGCGTTACCGTGACGACGTTCGCGCGTTGAAGGAGGCTCGCCTCGAGATCAGGAAAGCCGAACTGCGAGAGGCCGAGATCCGGGCCGAGTTGCGACGGGTCCAAAAGGCCGGTGAGGCTGATGCGACCGAGGGCGGGAAACTGGTTACGGGACTGAATCGGCTGCGAAATCGCGCCGAGAAGTTGCGAAGAGAGTTGGCTCAGCAGCGGAGGGGAATTCGTGATCGAAAGGCGAAGGCCGCTTCGATGGAGAGTCGGTATGCGTTTCTGCCGTTGGACAGCGTCAACGGGACGCGTCGTCGCCCCATCTTCATCGAATGCCATTCGGATCGGATCGAGTTCGCGTCGGAGAAAATCGGGCTGACGGCTGACGATCTCGACGGTTACACCCGCCAGGCCAATCCGCTGCTGGCTGGTGTCCGCGCACTTGTCGGTTACTGGTCGAGTCAGGATCTCCAGCGGACCGACAATTCGAAGACGGGCGTGGAAGACCCGTATGTGCTGATGGTTGTTCGCCCGGGAGGAATCCACGCCTACTACATTGCCCGCAAGTTGTTGAGACAACTCGAGACCCCGATCGGTTATGAGCTGGTTCCCGAGAAGATGACGCTGGCGTGGCCGGATCGTGACGTGACGGCGGCGTTGGTGTGTCGTAAGGCTGTTGACCGGGCGGTGGCCCGTCGGCCGAGTTCCAGGTCGGGCCTGGGACATGGCGGTGGCTTCGTGAAAGGGCGGCGTTCTCCGGCCCGGCGACCGGGCACATTCGACTCGCGTGGTCTAACCCGGGGGCGTTCAGAAGAGTTGGCTCGATCCGGCCGACCGAAGGACGGCCGCAGCGGTGGCACAACGGGCAGTCCGAAGCCGAGAACGGCTCGGGGGCGTCGGCCAGGGACTGGCCGCGTTGACAAGGGGATCCGGAATGAGGAGGAGACCCCGACGTCGAGCGGAGATGGCCGTAGACAGGCGACCGAAGCGACCGAAGCGACC
>DLVV01000218.1 GCA_003445035.1 Planctomycetaceae bacterium
CCGGTGATGTTGAGCATCGTGTCCGTCTCCGCGGAACCTGGTGGTTCTCCGGACGACATCACCGCCCGGACCTCAGGCCAGATTCTACGACGGCCGACGGCGCGTCACAACACGGAGAGGTCCGTGGTGGCGAAACGAGGCGGCGTGTCCAGCCACAACGCTAGACGTTGGTCAGTTCGGCCGGCTCCGACATCGGGGTGCTCTCGGTGACTGCAGCGGCCACGTCGACACACAATTCCTCGCGAACAATGTTCATCTCGCGAGGTGCCTCGATTCCCAGCCGAACCGTGTTCGGGCCGATCCGGACAACTGTCACGGTGATCGACTCACCGATCAGAACTCGCTCACCTGGCTTCCTTGATAGCACGAGCATCGCGTCACTCCTTTACTTCGCGGTCCATCCCTTCGAGGCCGAAGGCCTGCTCCACCACGGACCGGACTGCCTGTTCCATCAGCAGCCTTGCCACCGTATGAGGCGACAACGGGCGGCCCTTCGATCATCGACAAGGTGTCGTCAATTCGATGGTGTGGTCAATAAGATAACGCGCCAAGTTGCCGCGCCTAGCCCAAAGCGGGGCTGAGACCACAAAAAAGTGGGTGGAGAACGATGGGCTGTCCAGCCGGTTGTCGGCGAGTGAGGCCGAAGCCTTCCGGGTGGCGGCTTGACGTTCGCGTGGGGGGTCAGGATGCTGGGATTGTCATCGGCGGAATGGCTGAGTGCTGTGAAGGGAAACGGACCAGGACGTCAGGATCGGACCCGTCCGGTTTCTTTTGTCATGGCAGCATGTTGACCCGCAAGAACGACGGGTTTGGTAAGGAGTGGAACAGATGGTGCGGATCGGGATCATCGGCCTGGGTTTCATGGGAATGACCCATTTCGAGGGTGCGATGCGGATGTCGGAGCCGGATGAGTCGTCGTGTCGTCGTGTCGAGGGTCCCCGGCTCAACGGGGGCCAGATCACGGCCTTTGCCACACGAAATCCCGACAAGCGGGCCGGTGACTGGACGGGGATCCAGGGCAATTTCGGCCCCCCCGGCACCATGATGGATTTCGACGGCGTCACCGCTGTCGCCGATTACCGGGACCTGTTGGCCGATCCGGACATCGACCTGGTCGACATCTGCCTGCCGACCGACCAGCACGAGCAGGTCACTCTCGAGGCCCTGGCGGCGGGGAAGCATGTCCTGGTCGAGAAGCCGATCGCCGTCGACCTGGCTGCGGCCCGCCGGATGGTCGCGGCGGCCGAGGAGGCGGACCGGCTGCTGATGGTGGCCCAGGTGCTGCCGTTTTTCCCCGAGTTCTCCTACGTGCGGCAACTGGCCGAATCGGCAGATCACGGCAGGCTGCTGGCGGCGCACTTCCGACGAGTGATCACTCCGCCGGACTGGTCCGACGACATGTCCGATTTCCGCAAGCTGGGCGGTTGGGGAGTCGACCTGCACATCCACGACAACCACTACATCGGCCTGCTGTGCGGCACGCCCTCAGCGGTCGTATCCCGTGGACTGTTGCAGGACGGCCTGGTCAACCATGTCCACTCTCAGTACATCTACGATTCGCCCGACGGTTCCTCCGGTCCGGCGGTCACCTGTGTCAGCGGTGGCATCGCCGCCTCCGGCCTCGCGTTTGCCCACGGGTTCGAGATCTACTTCGAGCGGGCCACGGTGGAGTACTCGGCCGGAACCTACGGTGGCGAGTGGGTGACGAGTCGGCCTTTGAGCCTGGTGACCGACGACGGTGAGGTGACCGAGCCGGCGTTGCCCGGTGGAGGCGAGTGGTACAGCGCGTTCACCGACGAACTGCAAGCGGCCGTCGACGGCGTCAGCGGCGGCACGTCTCCGCGAGTGATCTCCAGTGAACTCGCCGTCGACGCCCTGGCTGTTTGTTACGCCGAGGCCCAGAGCATTGCCGAGGGGCGGGCGGTCTCGCTCGACTGACCACGATGATCGACAACCTTCCTCTCCGTTCCCATTACCACCGCGGCCTGACCATCGAAGGCTACTCGCGGGCGGCAGTGCAGACCTACTGGCGGATCCCCGAGTTGAAGCTCGGATTCGACCTGGGCGGCAGCCCGTGGTCGTTCATGGGTACCAACACCTTCTTCATCTCCCACGGCCACCTCGATCACATGGCTGCCCTGCCGGTGTTTGTCGCCCGCCGCCGGATGATGAAGATGGAACCGCCCACGATCTACGTGCCGGCCCAGATCCACGATGAGGTCTGGAAGATGCTCAACGCCTGGCGGCAGCTCGATCGGGGTCGCATGATCTGCAACCTCGTGCCGGTCTCCGACGGTGATGAGTTCGAGTTGTCCCGCGAGCGGGTGGCGACGGTCTTCGACACCGTTCACACCGTTCCGAGTGTGGGGTACGTCGTGTGGGACCGTCGCTACAAGTTGAAGGAAGAACTTGTGGGACTGGCCGAGGACGAGATCCGCCAGCGGCGAATGGCCGGCGAGGAGGTGACGCGGGAGGCCCGTGTTCCGCTGGTCTGCTACTGCGGCGACACGGCACCGGACGGGCTGGACAACTGCCCGCCGATCTACGAGTCCCGGGTGTTGATCACCGAAATGACGTTTTTCCGGCCCGAGCATCGCAAGGAGAAGATCCACAAGTTCGGTCACACGCACCTCGACGACATCATCGAGCGGGCCGAGCGGTTCCAGAACGAGTTGATCATCCTGGCGCACTTCAGCACCCGGTATCACGAAAACCAGGTGCGACGGGCGGTGGAGAAGCGGTTGCCCGAGGCGCTTCGCGAGCGGGTGGAGCTCTGGATCTAGCGGGTCCACCATTCGGGCTCGACAAACAGCTCTCGCACCGGGAACTCCAGCCCCGGCAGCACCGGGTCACCCGAGAGCGTGTCGCCGGTGGTTCGCACTTTCACCTCCCGGTCCGGTTCGGCCACGTGTACGGACTTGTCGGCCGAGTCAATCACCCAGACGCAGGGAACACCCCACCCATGCCATTCGAGCACCCGGTCGGTCATGCCGGTCCGCCGCTGGTTGCCGGAGGCCAGTTCGATCACCAGCACCGGCCGGGATTCGGTCACTTCCCGATCCATCTCCGCAAACGCGTCACCTCCCACGAACACCGACACCGGCGGACATCTCACCGTGTCCGGATCCCGGCAGGTCACCAGTCCCAGTTCGTAGCAGGCGTAGGCCGGTCCACCATCATCGGAGACGGACGCCGGTTGGGACTGTCCGCCGTGCAGGTGTTTGCCCAGCGCCTTGGTCAGGTTCAGCACCACTGTCCCGTAGAGGCCGTCGGGGGGATCGAACTGCCGGATGTCTCCGGCGACCAGTTCGCACCACCGCCCCCCTTCGGGCAGGTCGAATTTTGTCTCGGTGAATTCTTCGGCTGTCAGCATGTTCCGGAGAATACGTCTCGCTTCGGCATCGGTGCAAGCCGTCGGCGGGGGGTCTATGATGAGTGGAGACGACACCGTGTAGACCGATTGCAACCGCGGACACTGCCAGGGGGGGGATTCCATGTCATCGGCCGACGAGCCACAGGAGTTTCCGGTAGATGAAATGCTGCGGATGCTTGGAGGTGTGTCGCCACCGATGCACCTGAGCCCGGACGATTTCGTACCGTATGGCGAAACTCGAGAACACCCGATGCCTTCTCCTGAAGATCTTCAGATCACCGTTCGTTCCTACCACCCCGATGACCTGGAGGTGATCAAGCGGATCACCGTCGAGGCTTTCAGCGGAGTGTCGATCGATGAGGCGGCCGAACTGTTCTACGGCACGATCAACGGTCACGACTGGAAGTGGCGCAAGGCCCGGCACATCGACGCCGACGTGGCCCGCGAGGTCGAGGGGATCCTGGTGGTCGAATCGGCCGAGGGCGAGGTTGTGGGCTACATCACCACCTGGCAGGACGTCGACGGGGGGATCGGCTACATCCCCAACCTGGCATTCGTTCCCGAGTGGCGTGGCCGCGGCCTGGGCCGGCTGCTGATCCAGATGGCACTCGACCGGTTCCGCGAGGCGGGGTTGTCTCACGCGAAGATCGAGACGCTGGCCCAGAATGAGGTCGGTCACCATCTCTACACCTCGATCGGTTTTCGCGAGGTCGCCCGGCAGGTCCATTTCTTCGCCGATCTCTCGAAATCCCAATCCGCCCAGGACACCAGCGAGAGCGATTGATGGTGATCGCAGTCGTCGGAGCCACCGGACAACTGGGCAGCGAGTTGCTGTCGCTGTGGGGTGATCGGGCCGTGGGGCTGACCCGCGATCAACTCGACCTGGCCGACCCGTCGACGGTCGAGGCCGCACTCGAGGCGACCGGCGCCCGCGTGGTGGTCAACGCGGCGGCCTTCAACCAGGTGGACCTGGCCGAGAGCGAATCGGCCACGGCGATGGAGGTCAACTCGCAGGGGCCACGACGCCTGGCCCGCTGGTGCGCGTCGCAGGGTCTTCGGCTGGTCCATATCAGCTCGGATTTCGTTTTCGGTGTCGATTCGTCTCGCGATTCGCCGTACACCGAGTCGGATGAGACCGGACCGCTGGGCGCGTATGCGGTCAGCAAGCTGGGTGGAGAACTCCATGTCCGCAGCGGATGTCCCGACCACCTGGTTGTTCGCACCTGCGGGCTGTACGGCCACGCCGCGCGGCGTCGGGAGCGGGGGGGCAACTTTGTCGAGACGATGCTGCGATTGGCCGCCGGTGGTGGGTCCCTGAGAGTCGTCGACGATCAGCGGTGCACGCCCACGTCGACGGTCGTGCTGGCCGCTGCGATCGACGCGCTGATCGAATCCGGATCGACCGGTCTCTACCACGCCACCTGCAGCGGCAGCACGACCTGGTGCGGTTTTGCACGCGAGATTTTTGAGCGGTCGGGGCTGGATGTGGAGGTCGAGCCGATCACGACGGCCGAGTTTGGTGCGGCGGCGCCGCGACCGGGGTACAGTGTCCTCGATTGCAGCCGACTGGTTCGCGACACCGGTTACTCGCCACCCGTCTGGCAGGATGCGTTGACCCGTTACCTGGCGACTCGGGACGCGACCGAAGAATAGGCGATGAAGATGACCCCGATGGCGACACTCGAAGAGACACTGGCCGAGGCCGTGGCGACCGGAAAGCTTGGCAGCGTGGTCTCGGTGCGGGCGATGTTGCACCTGCCCGGTGAGGAATCCGATCTCGAGACTGCCGCGTCGGTGGTGCTGTCGTTGAGCGGACGGTTGGTCGGATCCGAGACAGGATCGCTGGTCGCCCGGGGTCACGGGTCGGGCCGGCAACTCAACCTGCTGCTGCGGCTGGATGCCGGACCGATCGTCAGTCTCAGCCTGACGCGCGGCAGTGTCGATCAACTCGAACTGGCCCTGGTGGTGGTCGGCAACCACGGGGTGATCCGGCTGGAGGGTGCCGAGCTGGCCGAGGAGATCGGATTGTCAGCCGAGGCGTTTGCGGTGGCGGACGATGCGTGGCTGGAAAGAATTCGGGCCGTGGCGGGGTGAAAACCCGGAAAAACAGGGTCCCGGGGCCGAATCGTTGATGGGATTCGCCGGTTCGGCACATCCTTTATTACGGCCACTCTTGTGCGACCGGGATTTCGGCGAGGTAGAATACCTGGATGAGCCAGTTTGACCAGTGGATCGATCGCCTGGCCCGTCGGGTTCGCTTCGGCGAATTCCTGCACCGGGCCGCCAACTGGCTGGCGGTCTACCTGCTGGCGGTCGGTGCCCTGATCCTGGCCGGCAAGCTGCTGGTGCCCCGTGAGATCTGGCCGGGTCCACTGGGTAGCGGTTACCGTCCCGCGGTCAGTTGGTTGCTGGTTCTCTGTGGCCTGGGTTCGGCCGTGTTGCTGGTCATCAGCTGGTGGAAGTCCGAGCGGAGTCGCCTGTCGCGGACCGACCTGGTCGCCTGGCTTGATCGTCGACTTGGAGTCGGCGGCCTGCTGATGACACTCAGCGAAACCGCCACGGCAGCCGATGACCAGGCCGCGTCCTGGGCGACGGCATTACCCGAGCACCAGGAGGTATGGCGGAAGTCGATGCCGCCGGTCCGACCCAGGCGGTTCACCAGTCACCTGGCTGTCCCGGTGGTGTTCGCGATCGTGGCCTGCGTGGTTCCCTGGCGGCTGGCCTTTTCGAGTTCGACGCTCCAGAACACCGTCGGACAACGGGAGACTCGGGAACTGGTCCAGTTGCTCGAGGAACTGAAAGAGGCGGGCGTGCTGGAACAGCAGGAGCAGGAGAAACTGGACGAGGAGATCCAGAAGCTGGCCGAGGACACCAGCCGGTCGCCGCTGACTCATGAAAAATGGGAGACGGTCGATTCGCTCCGTGAGCGAATGCAAATGCGACTGGATTCCTCGGCCCGTTCGCTCGACAAGGCGCTGTTGGCCATCACGTCTCTCGAGTCGGCCGAGTTCGACTCCAACGGCGAGTTGACCGACCTCGACCCGGAGTACTCCGAGCAGTTGCTCGAAGATATCCGCGATGCGTTGAAGAATACGTCGATTGACGAGTTGCCTCCGAGCCTCCAGGACCTGGCCCGTCGCTACAGGCGGCAGCAGGCCGGGCAGGATGGTGAGGGCCAAAAGGGTGAAGACGGGAAAGAACGGAAAGGCCAGGGGAAGCAGGCGGGGCGGGATGGCAAGGACCAGGCGCAGGGGAAAGGGCGGAAGGGCCAGGGGAAGCAGGCCGGTGACAAGTCCGGCCGCCAGGGCAAGAAGAACAAGGGCGCCGGCGGAACGAATCGCCGGTTCGGGTTGCCACGTGACCCGGCTCAACGGCAACAGGCCCTGCAGGACCTCAAGGAGTTTCTCCAGCAGGAGTCCCAACAACTGCAACAGCTCCAGCAGCAGGCTCAACG
>DLVV01000175.1 GCA_003445035.1 Planctomycetaceae bacterium
GGCCTGCTGATACGTCCCGGCCAGTTCGACCGGATCGAAGTCCTCGCGGATCAACCCGGCCGACGGCGACGCCTTCTTGATCTCGGCGATCAGCGCCACGTCGCGTGCCTCACGGATCGCGTCCACGAACCCTCGCGGCGGTGGAGAATCGGCCAGTCTCGCCTCGAGTTCAACGGCCGGGCACTGGGCCTGCCGCGAGGCGATCTCCTCTCGCTTCCGCTCGACAATCGTTTCCAGGATGGTCGTCACGCGGCCGATGATAGCAGCCCGTCTTCACCGCGACATCTTCAGGTCCGGCACCTCAATCCCGTACAATCTCCCGTCATGTCGTCTCAGGCACATTTCGTCCTCACCGTGTTGCTGATGCTGGGCAGCCTGGCCACCTGCAGCGTGCTGGGGTGGCGGGCGATCCAGGGTCCGCCGTTGCTCACGGCCGACAACCGACGGGCCGCCACCTGGCCCAGTTGGCTGTTGCCGGTCGCCATCTTCTGCTGGCTGGTGGTGTCGATCGTGTTCTCACGCAGGCTGCCCGAAGACGGTGCAGACACCGAAGCGATCCACGACACGTTGACCCGCAACACGATGATGATCGCCATCCTGTTCCTGGCGTTGGCGAGCCTGGTCGCACTGGCCCGATGGAAATCTCCGGCTCCCGAACCCGCCCTCCCTCCAATCCACCGGCAACTTGTCTACGGGCTCGTCGGCTTCCTCGCCTGCCTGTTGCCAACAGCGATCGTCTTCAACCTGACCGAACCTTACCGCACCGACGCGGACATGCACCCGTTGCTGCAACTGATCGAACAGGACCCATCCGGTCAACTCCTGCTGGCAGTGACCATCAGTGCCGTGCTCGTGGCGCCGTGGGCCGAAGAAATGGCCTTTCGGGTGATCATGCAGAGGTCGTTGCTGCGGATTTTTTCGCCGTCACTGTCGATCCTGCTGACCGCAGTTGCCTTCTGCGCCATTCATCCATCGTGGCAGGACGCCGTGGCCCTGCTGCCCCTGGCCATCGTGCTCGGCGTGACCTACCACCGCACGGGCAGCTACCTGGCCGTCGTGCTGATCCACATGCTCTTCAACGCGGTCAATATCCTGTCGATGATGGCCGAGCCGTGACCGGTGGGGAACCGGGGCCGGACCAGCACTTTCCCCCCGTCGAATCGGTTGGTAGTTTTGGGAACGCTCCGACTCCCGTCCGCCGCGGATTCTCCCCGATGCCGTTTCCTCCCGTCGAAGAACAACTGGCCGTGATCCGCCGGGGCACCGAGCAGATCGTGCCCGAGCCGGAATTGGTCGAGAAGCTCGAAAAGAGCCGCGCCACCGACACGCCGCTGCGAGTCAAGTACGGCATCGACCCCACCGGCATCGACCTGCACCTGGGCCACACGGTGCCGATGAGAAAGATGCGGCAGTTCCAGGCCCTGGGCCACCAGGCCGTGATCATCCTCGGCAACTACACGGCCCTGGTCGGAGACCCCAGTGGGCGAGACGAGACGCGGGCGAGGTTGACGTCTGAACAGGTTGAGGCCAACGCGGCCGACTACCTGGCCCAGCTCGGCAAGGTCATCGATCTCGACACCGCCGAGGTGGTCCCCAACGGCGACTGGTTCGCCCCGATGACGTTCCAGGAAACGCTCGAACTGACCAGCAAGGTGACCATCGCCCAGTTGCTGACCCGCGACGATTTCTCCAAGCGGTACAAGGCCGAGTCACCCATCTACCTCCACGAATGTCTCTACCCGATCATGCAGGCGTGGGACTCGGTCAAGGTCTCCGCCGACATCGAGCTGGGCGGCACCGAGCAGCTCTACAGCTTCATGCTGGCCCGCGACCTGCAGAAGGACGCCGGACAGCCCGGCCAGGTCGGCGTGATGTCGCCCATCCTCGTCGGCCTCGACGGTCACCGCCGGATGGGCAAGAGCCTGGACAACTACATCGCGATCGCCGATTCGCCGTTCGAGATGATCAAGAAATTCATGCAGCTGCCCGACGATTGCATGAAGATGTACTTTGACCTCCTGACCGACGTCCCCCAAGAGGAGGTGGAATCGCTGATGAACGGTCATGCCAAGCAGTGCAAACAGCGGCTGGCAGCATCGGTCATCGCCGAGTACCACTCGATCGAGGACGCGGCCGGAGCCATCGAACGCTGGGAGCGTGAGATCGGCGGAGGGGGACGGCCCGAGGAGATCCCCGAGGTGGTCGTTGCCGCCGCCGATCTCCAGGACGGCCACCTGCCGGCCGCCCAACTGCTGAAACTCACCAACCTCTGCAACTCGACCAGTGAAGCCCGGCGGGCGATCTCCCAGGGCGGAGCCTATTTCGGCGAGGACAAGCAGAGATTCGACAGCCACGACACCCCCGTCGAAGTCACCGACGGCCTGATGCTGTGGGTCGGCAAGAAGCGGTTCTGCCGAGTGACCATCCAGGACAACTGATTCCCCTCGAAGAGACCTCATCATGGCAACCGGATTCGGGATCGTCGGCTGCGGCATGATCGCCAATTTCCACGCACTGGCCGTCGGCGACATCCGCGGAGCAAAAATCACGGCCTGCTTCGACGCCTTCCCCGCAGCCGCCCAGCGGTTTGCTGCGGCCAACCCGGGCGTCACCGCCTACGATTCACTCGATGACATGCTCGCCGATCCGTCGGTCGACATCGTCACCATCTGCACACCCAGCGGAGCTCACCGTGACCCCGCCGTCGCCGCAGCCAACGCCGGCAAGCACGTGGTCGTCGAGAAGCCCCTGGAGATCACGCTCAAGCGGTGCGACGCCATCATCGACGCCTGCCGCAAGAACCGGGTCAAGCTGACCACCATCTTCCCCTCGCGGTACCACGGCGTGACCCAGGCACTGAAGTCCGCCATCGATAGCGGCCGCTTCGGAAAACTCACTCTCGGCGACAGCTACGTCAAATGGTGGCGAACCCAGGAGTACTACGACAGCGGCGGCTGGCGGGGCACCTGGGACCTCGACGGCGGCGGCGCGTACATGAACCAGGCCATCCACAGCGTCGACCTGATCGCCTACCTGATGGGCAACGTGTCCCAGGTGACCGCGCTGACCGACACGCTGGCCCACAAGAGAATCGAGGTCGAGGACGTGGGGGTGGCGGCGTTGCGGTTCGCCAACGGCGCCCTGGGCACGATCGAAGCCACCACCGCCGTCTACCCGGGTTTCTCCAAGAAGGTCGAGATCCACGGGACCGAGGGCACAGCGATCGTCGAAGAGGACCGGCTGGTGACCTGGGATTTCGCCAAGGGCAAGAGCCACGACAGCGCCACCCGCCGCCGTTTCGGAAACGACGACGTCGGCGGCACCGGGGCCAGCGACCCGTCAGCCATCTCCTACGACGGCCACACCCACCAGCTCAAGGACTTCATCAGCTCGATCCGAACCGGAAGCAAGCCGCTGATCGATGCCAGGGAAGGTCGACGGAGCGTCGAGATCATCCTGGCGATCTACCAGGCGGCGTGGACCGGCAAGACGGTCTCGCTGCCACTGAAGCGGGATCCGACGATCCCGGCCCGGTTCCGCCGGAAGAAGTGACCGCCAACGCGACGCTTCCCCCTTGACCCACCTCCCGCCCCCCGGCACACTCTCGCCCGTGCCCCTCACCCCGCCACGGCAAGGACGCCGGGATGGCCCGTCGCATCCGACACCTGCTTGAATTCGCCATCTTCCGCACGGTGGTGGCGATGGTGCACGCGATGCCGCTGTGGGCCATCGACACCGGAGCCACCGTCGCGGCCTTCTGCATCCACCGCCTGCTTCCCCGCCGGCTGACCCGGTACGATGTCGCCGCCGAGAACATCCAGCGGGCCCTCGGCCACGAGGTCGACGTCGACCGGATGATCGGCAGCATGTGGCGGCACCTGTTCCAGACCGTCGGCGAGGTGATTCATCTCCGCCACCGGCTCACGCGAAACAACTTTCGTCGCCTGATCCGTTTCCGCAACCAGCAGCAGGCCGTCTCGGCCCTGCTCTCGGACCGCCCCGTGATCCTGATCAGTGGCCACGTGGGCAACTGGGAACTGGCGGTCTGGATCTTCGGCGTGTTCGGATTTCCGATGGGCGTGGTCGCCCGCCGGCTCGACAACCCTCTCCTCGACAGGTTCTTTCTCGATTTCCGCTCCGACACCGGCCACGACCTGCTCGACAAGAATGGAGCCAGCGGCGAGATGATCGAGCGACTCGATTCCAACCGGCCCCTGGCGATGCTCGGCGACCAGGACGCCGGCACACACGGCCTGTTCGTCGATTTCTTCGGACACCCCGCCTCGACCTTCAAGTCGATCGCACTGCTGGCCCTGCGGCACCGGGCCCTGATCTGCGTCGGCTACGCGATCCGTCTGGACGACGAGGACGGCCCCGAACGGTTTGAAATCGGCTGCGAGGAACTGATCGACACCGAACTGGTCGACGACGATCCGGTCCGCGCCGTGACCCAGGCGTACACCTCGGCCCTGGAACGCATCGTGCGACGAGCCCCCGAACAGTATTTCTGGCTGCACCGCCGCTGGAAGGCGAAACCCCAACCCGGGCAGCGTCGCAGCCGGCGGGTCCGCACCGGGTCACTGCCCTGGGCCGCCTGAGAGTCCCGGTGGCGTTGACGGCAAAACGGGCCGAGTCGAACATGGGAGGCATGACAGAACGTGTCCGAATCGCCGCGTTATCCGAAATCCCCGTCGGGTCCTCTCACGAGTTCACCGCCGCCGGCCGCGTGATCGCCCTCTACAACGTCGACGGCACGCTTCACGCCCTGGACGGAGTCTGCCCCCACGCCGGCGGACCGCTTGGCCAGGGCCAACTCGACGGCTGCGTTGTCACCTGCCCCTGGCACGGCTGGCAATTCGACGTCACCAGTGGACAACATTGCCTGACCGAGGCGATCCGGCACACGTCGTTTCCGGTGATCGTCGAGGGGGACGACGTGCTGGTCGAACTGCCGTGAGTCCTCCGGTGATCAGCGACGAGCAGTTCGAGAAGGCCGCGGCGACGTTGAGAGATGGTGGTCTCGTCGCGTTTCCGACCGAGACGGTCTACGGGCTGGGTGCCGACGCCACCGACACCACGGCGGTGGCGGCCATCTTCGACGCCAAGGGCCGCCCCCGTTTCGACCCGATCATCGTTCATCTCGCAGACGCCGAACAACTCCCCACCGTTGCCGCCGAACCGCCTGACCTGGCCGAACCTCTCGCCCGGGCGTTCTGGCCGGGCCCGCTGACAATGGTGCTCCCGCGCAACGAGTCGATCCCGTCGATCGTCTCGGCCGGCCTGCCGACCATCGGCGTGCGGGTGCCCGACCACCCGATCGCCAGCCGACTGATCGCCATGTCCGGCCGGCCGATCGCCGCCCCCAGTGCCAACCGGTTCGGTCACATCAGCCCGACCACCGCCGAACACGTCCGGCAACAGTTCGGTGACCGGCTCGACATGGTGCTCGATGGTGGCCCGTGCCGGGTGGGTGTCGAATCGACCGTCGTGGATCTCACCGGCCCGATCCCCCGCCTGCTGCGTCCCGGCGGAGTCACCCACGAGCAACTGCAGGAGGTGGTGGGCACCGTCGAGATCCACGAGGGAACTCAGCCGATCGACCGGGCCGCTCCCGCGCCGGGCATGCTCGCCCGTCACTACGCCCCCGACACCCCGTTGCTGCTGGTCCAGGCTCCACACGATCCGCCGCCACCGGGATCAGGGCTGCTGACATTCACCCCGCCCGACTCGATCGACGGCTGGTCCCGAGTCGAGACGCTCTCGGAAACCGGCGACCTGGTCGAGGCCGCTGCCGGGTTCTTCGCGGCGTTGCATCGGCTCGACGACGCCGGGCTCGACCGGATCGTCGCCGTCGTATTTCCAGAGACCGGACTGGGCCGGGCACTGAACAACCGGCTCGGGCGTGCTGCCGCCGGCCGCTGAAACGGCGTCACAACCGGCTGGGCAGCAACTGCAACTCGGGCACAACCGCGCGAGGGTGCAGGCGAGCAACAAACAGCACGGCCTCGGCCACGTCGAGCGGATCGAGCGAGAGATCCAGGACGTCCCGGGGAGTGGGCGTCGGCCGTTTCTCGAGAATCTCGGTGTCACACAGGCCAGGAAAAATCACGCAGGTGCGGATCCCGTTGGCCTGCTCCTCAACCCGCGTCCCGTGTGCCAGCCCGGTCAGCCCGTGCTTGCTGGCCTGGTAGGCCACTCCGGAAACGTCGGGCCGCTGCACGGCGGCAGTCGAAAGGTAGATGATCAGGCCGCCACCACCGGCCCGCATCGCCGGCAACACGCTGCGGGTGGCGTGAAACGCTCCGCTGAGGTTGGTTGCCAGCATCATGTCCCACGTCTCGGGTGTCAGCACCTCCAGGCTCCGCTCGGCGATGTTCGTGCCGGTCGAATAGACCAGCAGGTCCACCCGACCGTGAGCCTCCTGCACCTGCTCGACCAGCCCCTCGACTTCCTCCTCGACCATCACGTCGCATACGCAGGTGTCCACGGACAGGCCCTCGGCCGAGATCTCCTCGACCAGCCCGTCAAGCCGCTCCTCGCGCCGCCCGGCAGCGGTCACCACGGCTCCACAACGAGCCAGTTCCATCGCGGTCGCGCGACCCATTCCGCTGGTGGCTCCCACCACGATCGCCACCCGCCCCTCCAGTGATTCACTCATGATCGCCCCTCCCTGCTGTCGGTGCGGCAGTTTAGCAGCCGCTGGAGCTTGGATTCCATTGGCTTCGTCGATGTGGTGTAATTGCGCCCGCTGAAAAGACCACCCGAGCCGTTCGACCTGGATTGACGAGGTTTCCGCTGATGCGTCGCCCCCGTACCTGGTTTGTGTTGGCGTTTGTCGCCTACGCCGTCGTCGTGCGGCTGTTGCCCTGGATGCTGCGTGCCACCGGTGTCGAACTCCCGCTCGACCGCATGGTCTACCCGTGGAATTTCGTCCCGTTGACCGTGTTGTGCCTGTTCGCCGGTGCCCACTTCCGACACCAAGCTGTCGCCTATCTCTGCCCCCTGCTGGTGATGGTGGTCACCGATATCGGGATCGGCCTGTTCAGTGGCAGCATCGAGAACGCGTTCCATTCCAATACGCTCGTGGTCTACTCCGCCTTCGTTCTCAGCACCTCGCTGGGCCTGCTACTTCGCGGCCGCCGCACCGCCTGGATGATCGGCGGCACGGCCCTGGCCGCCGAAACCCTGTTCTTCCTGGTCACCAACTTCGGCGTGTGGTCATCCATGGGCATGTACACCCATGACCTCAGCGGCCTGCTGATCTGTTACGAAATGGCACTGCCGTTCTTCCGCAACTCGGTGATCGCCACGGCGGTCTTCACACCGATCGCGTTCAGTTCGCTGGCCCTGTTGCCGGAGCTGAAACCGGTGCCGGTGGTCGTTCCGAAGGACAGCTGATCGGCAACCGACTGCGATCCCGAATCGTTCCCGGAGCCACGATCGATGAGCGGCCGGCGAATCGTCTCGCTGCTGCCCAGCACCACAGAGATCGTCGCCGCGCTGGATGGACTGGACCGGCTGGTCGGACGCTCGCACGAGTGCGACCACCCGCCCGGTGTCGAGGCCCTGCCGGTCTGCTGCCGCCCACGGATCGACATCAACGCCGCGGGAAACGAGATCGACCGACAGGTCAAGCAGCGGCTGGCCGAGGCCATCTCGATCTTCGAGGTCGATCACCAGCAGTTGTCCGAGTTGCAACCCGACCTGGTCCTGACCCAGGACCAGTGCGAGGTCTGTGCGGTGAGCCTGGCGGATGTCGAAGCCGCCCTCGGGAGGTCCGCGGGACTCGCGACCCGCGTCCTGTCGCTGGCGCCCGCCAATCTCGCCGACACCTGGCAGACGATCGCCCTGGTCGGCGAAGCGATGGAACGATCCGACCGGGCCGCGGAGGTCATCGCTGAACTCGAATCACGACTGCAGACACTCGCAGAATCGGCCAACTCACAGCCAGCCGCAGATCGCCCCCGGGTTGCTTGTATCGAGTGGATCGAGCCGCTGATGGTCGCGGGGAACTGGGTTCCAGAACTGGTCGCACTGGCCGGAGGAATCGACGTGCTGGGAACCGCCGGCACGCATTCCCCGTGGATCAACTGGCCGGATCTCGCCGCCGCTGACCCCGACGTGATCGTGCTGATGCCCTGCGGTTTCGACATCGCGCGGACCCGGGCCGAGATGGCCTCGGTATCCACCCGTCCCGAGTGGCAGCAACTGCGGGCGGTGGCCGACGGCCGGGTCGTCATCGCCGATGGACACCAGTTCTTCAACCGGCCGGGACCACGGCTGGTCGAATCGGCCGAGATCCTGGCCGAGATCCTGCACCCGGGCCAGTACGAATTCGGCCACCATCCCCTCGGCTGGGAACCGCTTTAGCCTCGCGTGGCGAACCGATCGTCGGACCGATAGGATGCACGGCGGTGTCCTTCCGAGTGCCTTCCCGTCAGTCCGAGCCCGCCATGATCAACCGCCGAGCCTTCGTCGCCTCATCACTGTTCCTGTCCCTGCTCTGGGCCGCCCCCGTCACCGTCGAGGCTGCCGGCCGAGTCGTCACCTGGGCCGG
>DLVV01000098.1:0-5183 GCA_003445035.1 Planctomycetaceae bacterium
TCCGATCTGGTGCACCTGCCAGGGTTCGTCGAGCGACTTGCCGCGGCGAATCCAGTGCAATGTGCCCTTGCTGGTCCAGCCGGCCCCCAGGGCGAAGTCGATCTTCCCGTCTCCGTCGATGTCCATTGGAGCGATGCAGACGTTGTCACGCGGGGTCTGGTCCTTGATCATCACGTGCGGCTTCCAGTCGGGAGCCTGGTACCACAGCACCCGGTTCTCGCTGACCGCGACAATGTCACGTTTGCCGTCACCATCGACATCGGCGTGTGTCACCGCATAACAGACCTTGCCGATATTTGCATCGATGACCCGGGGCTTGAACGTGGGAAACGCGTCCTGGGCACTGGTCGTGGCCGTGGCTGACAGTGCCGGCAGGCAGGCCGCCGCAAACAGGAACAGCCTTTTCGTCGAGAGTCGGAAACGCATGAATCCCTCACAAGCTGGTTGGTAACGGGGCACATGATTGGCCGAACAACCTCACGGATGCAACCGAACCTGCGAAGCCCCGAGGGGTTCGACAACCGTATCTTCAACACTGCTGTCGAAGGAACGGCCACCTTGCTGCGGCCAGACCGCAACGGCGGATTGAAAGCTTATTGTCGAATTGAAACAATCCGGAGACCACTCGCCGGGTCTCCGGCACAGCCTTCGCTCTCGAGAACCCTGCAGCGACGCCGCCCCGGTCCCGAGGTCGGCCCCGATCCATGACTGACTCCACTTGCCAGGCAGGCTCGCCATGACTTCTGACACCTCACGTCGCGGATTCCTCAAGGCGGCGACCGCCGCCTGTGCGATGGCGAATTTCCCGGGCCTGCAATTCCCATCACGACAATGCTACGCCGCGGGCTTTCAGTCACCCAACGAGCAGCCGGGCATCGCGTTCATCGGCACCGGCATCCGTTTTCACACGTACCATGGCAAGCAGGCTTTGAAACACGGTCCCTGCGTGGCCGTCTGCGATGTGGATTCGCTCCAGGCCGGGCGGGCACTCCAGGTCGCGATTGATCATCACCGGACACATAAACGGCCCCTGGTCATTGATGCCTTTGAGGATTACCGCCGGGTCCTCGACAACAAGGATGTCGACGTCGTGGTGATTGGCACGGTCGATCACTGGCACTCCCGGATCGCGATCGACGCGATGCGAGCCGGCAAGGACGTTTACTGTGAGAAACCCGTCACATTGACCATCGAGGAAGGCCAGCAGATCCTGCGGGTGCAGAAGGAAACCGGCCGGGTGATGCAGGTCGGCACCCAGCAGAGGACCGAATTCTCGAAGCGATTCGTGACGGCAGCGGCCATGATCCGCGAGCAGCGGATCGGAGACGTGGCAGAACTGAACATCTGTCTCGGCGGTTCCCGTAACTGCGGTCCTCTGCCCAAGGTCGATCCGCCAAGAACACTCAACTGGGAGCTCTGGCAGGGTCAGTGCCGGCTCAAGGACTACCGTGCCGAGCCGATCGTCAGGGACAAGAGCGGATGGGGGGCCGGTTTCCCCTTCGGCCGGGCCCACCGGTACTACCGATGGTTCTACGAATACTCCGGCGGAAAGCTGACCGACTGGGGCGCTCACCATGTCGACATCGCCATGTGGGCATTGAACAAGCTCGGTGACGACATCGGAAAAATCCGGATTGATCCGGTCGAGGTCAAACATCCCGTCGCGTTCGATTCGGAGGGCATGCCGCTGGAGGAGGACCGTTTCAACTGCGCGGTGAGCTTCAAGGTCAAGTGCACGTTCGCCGACGGCATCGTCATGTACGTGCGGGACACCGCCCCCGAACTCGGGTTCACCAACGGCATCATGTTCACCGGCAAGAACAAGAGCCGGTTCCTGGTCAATCGGGGAAAGCTGGTCGGAACACCCGTCGAAGCCCTGGAGGCGAAGCCCCTGGCCACGGATGCGATCTCCCGGCTCTACGTCGATGACGCGAGCGGTGGTGGACAGTTCGGCAAGACCGGATACCACATGACGAACTTCATGGAGTGCGTGAAGTCACGCAAATCCCCCGCATCGGACATGCAGTCTCATCACCGGATGCTGAACGTGTGTCACGCAATCAACGTCGCCATGCGACTGAACCGCTCCGTCGTCTTCGACCCCAGGACCGAGACCTTCGGTAACGACGCACTGGCCAATGCGTTCATCGGCCGCGAGCAACGCAAGGGCTACGAGATCAAGGCCTGAATCGTTTCGGCCCAAACCCGGTCCGGCACTATCGGGCGGGGCCAGGGTGCGAGTCCGGGCGAAACCCAGATCGGACATCCCAGCCAAAACCGTCATTCCCACCGCCTGTTGTCTCGCTTGACGATCGACCATTCCAGAAGCCGTCAACCAAGCCCCGGTCTCGACAAACAGTTAGGAGTCCATCGAATGCAACAGGCCAGAACCTGGCTGCTGATATTGGCGTTTGCGGTTTTCGCTGTCGGCCCGGTTGTCGGGTCCTCGGCCCGAGCGGCCGACCCCGCAGCAAACGCATCGCCAGTCAACGTGGGAACATCCAAACAGTTGTTCATTGACGACCACGTCGTGCAGGCCACCGACGGCGTCTTTCGCACACTGAATCGACCGACCAAGTACAAGAACAACCCCGTTCTGGAGCTCAAGCCCGCCCAACAGGTCGGTGGCCAACAGTTGATCATTGCCCAGGGCAGTGTCATTTACGACGCGGAGGACAAGCTCTTCAAGATGTGGTACGAGGGCGCCACGTACCATTGGCGGAACAACGTCGTGGCCTACGCCTATTCGAAAGACGGCGTGAACTGGACTCTGCCAAACCTCGGACTGGTGAAATACCAGGGTTCGAAGAACAACAACATCGTGTTGCATACCGGCGCCGGCGAGATGGCACCGGGTGCGTTCAAAGACACGCACGACAAGGATCCGTCGCGACGCTACAAGATGCTCTATTTCAGTCGCGGCAACAGTTCCCCGGTGGCCGTCGGTTTTTCACCGGATGGGATCCATTGGAAAACAACCACCAAGGGAAAACTGATCCCCATCGGCGACAGCCTTCACCCCGTGTTGTGGAATCCCAAGCTGAAAAAATACATCGCGCACTCACGACACAACAGGAGAACGTCCGCCGGGTTCGAAGAGCGACAGGTCCTGCAAAGCGAAAGCGACGACTTTCTCAATTGGACACGCTACGGCGTGATCATGAAGCCGGACGAACACGACCCACCGGGGCATCGCCAGTTCTATGACATGTCGTGGATGATGTACGAAGGGGTCTACGTGGGTTTCATGTCGGTGTACCACCTGACACCGTCCGAACAATTCAAGACGCCCCAGCAACCGTGGGAAGATCGCGTCGACGTTCAACTGGCATTCAGCCGCGACGATCGACACTGGACCCACGCCGGAAATCGGCAGACGTTCATCGGCAACAGCAAGAGGCCGGGCGCTTACGACCACGGCGTGATCTACACAATGCACCGCCCGATGATTGTGGGTGACGAAATCTGGATCTACTACGTCGGCTACAGCGGTTTGCACTGGGCAACGCGTCGAAAGGAAATCCAGGGGGGTGTCGTGTGCCTGGCCAAGCTGCGATTGGACGGATTTGTTTCGGTCGACACCGGAACGCGCGGGACGCTGACCACCAAGCCCCTGGTGATGTCGGGGGATCGCCTGGTGGTCAACGCCGACGCCGAACTCGGTTCGCTTCGCGTGGAGTTGATCGGCAGCGATGGCAAGCCACTTCCCGGGTTCGCCAGGGAAGACGCACTCCCGATCAATAGTGACAAAGTGCGACACACGGTCCGCTGGCGGCGTGGAGCAGACGTGAGTCATCTCAAGGGCAAGCCCATTTCCCTTCGCTTCCACCAGGAGCGGTGCAGACTGTTCTCGTTCCAATTCACCTCGAACTGACTGGCGGAGTTCGACGTGAGCCTGGCTCCCGTCCCTGGGCACAGGGGATGGGCGTGACGGCAACGATCAACCCTGTTCCACTTACCTGGTCCTGTATCGGCCGGGCGTTGATGGAGAAGAACCATGATGACGGACGCGGTGACATCGAACGACCTGATCGAGGGCTTTCGAGAAGTCGGGCTGAAGCCGGGAGATGTCGTTTTGGCACACTCGGCGATGCGAACCTTCGGACCGATCGACGGCGGTGCGGACGCTGTCATTGACGCCCTGCGGGAAGTCACGGGGCCGCGAGGGACAGTGGTCGTGCCCACGTTCACTTTCGCACACGAGGCCGAGGACGATCCGGTCATTGACCCGTCAAGCGATCGGTCAGAGATGGGGATCATCACCGAGACCGCGAGAAAACGGCCCGACGCGGTTCGCAGCACGGCATATCGTCACAGCTTTGCCGCGATCGGTCGCCGCGCGAGTGTCATCACCAACATTGACCCCGCCCTGCCCGTGTTTGACTTCCGGTCCTCCTTCGGCGTGATGCTGTCGCTGAACACCCAGGTGTTGTTGCTGGGCGTGACCTACTCGAGTTCGACGAGTCACCACTTCGCGGAGATGGTCTGCGAGGTTCCGAACCGTCACACGATCCCGTTGACGGTGAAAGTGCGGGGTGATGATGGGTCCGTCACCGAGCAGGCGATGACCGACTATCAACCGAAAAGTGAAGGCGGCTCCTATTACGGGTCCGGCAGTCCAGACTTCAATCGCCTGGGAATGATGATGGAGAATCGCGGCGTCGTCGACAAAACGTTCATCGGCAACTCGGCGATCCGACGCTTCCCGATGCGGGCACTGATTGATCTCGCCCAGGCCGAGACCGAAACCGACTCCGGTGTCTTCCGCACACCGGAGGGGAAGCCGAGCGAAATCACGGAGCTGGACTTTGGCCAGTGCGTCATGAGCCCGGAGTTGACCGACGGAGCCGGGCGGCTCAGTCGCGTTCAGTGGTGCGTCAAGGACCTGCAACAACTGACATTGCCCGGTTGAAACACATGTGGCTCGGACTTTCGGTTCTCGACTGGGTCATCATCGCCGCCGCCTTGCTGGGCATCGCCGCGGTCGGCGTCGCCATGTCGCGGCAGATTCATGACCGCACCGATTTCTTCATGGGCGGCCGACGGTTCGGCAAAGTGTTCATGATGTTCTTCGCGTTCGCATCGGGCACCAGTGGCGACGACGCGGTTTCGTCAACGGCGGGGACCTGGCGAGCCGGCCTGGCCGGGATCTGGTGGACGTTTCTCTGGCTTTGGGCCACGCC
>DLVV01000098.1:5501-7135 GCA_003445035.1 Planctomycetaceae bacterium
TTTTACTGGATCATGGCGCCGATCATGCGGCGGTTGCGGGCACTGACAACCAGCGATTTCTTTGAAGCCCGTTACGACACGTCGACCGCAACGCTTTACGCGTTCTACGGAATCCTGATGACGATCGCGATGATGGCCGGTGGCCTGTACGGCAGCGGAAAGCTCGTGAACGCGTTGACCGGCGGCGAGTTGAACCAGGTGGCCAAACAACTTGACGTGCGAGTGGCCGAAGTCGAATGGAACACAACGGAATCGAGCATCGAGGTCAAATCGCGTCAGCTCCAGGGCAACGAACTGGCGGTGCTGGCGATGACCATTTTGTTTGTCGCCTACGGAATGGCCGGTGGACTCGGTGCGGCGATCGTCACGGATTTTGTCCAGGGAATTTTGACGATCGTTTTTTCGTTCCTGCTGTTGCCGTGGATTTTCTTCGAGATCGGTGGACTGGCCGGCTTGCGCGAGCGCGGTGAAATCCGGGAAGGAATGTTCGATCTGTTCGGGCGTGAAGATGTCGCTGGAATCCTGGGCACCGAGCCAATCACCGTTTTCTACGTCGTCATGCTCGCCCTCACCGGAATCATCGGCGTTGTCGCTCAGCCTCAGGTCATGAGCATGTGCGGCGCGGGAAAAACAGAAATGGAAGCCCGTCTCGGATTCACCTATGGCCACTTGATGAAACGGTTCTGCACCATCGCATGGACGTTCATCGGACTCGGATGCATCGTGTGGTATTTGTCGGCCGACATCAGCCCGCTCAGCCAGGAGACACGCGAACGGCTGACACCGGACCTGGTGGCGACCGACACAAAAGCGGCGTACGACCCGGATTTCGATCGCGAGTTCGGTGATGAGTTGTTCGGACGTGTCGCCCGCGATCTTTTGCCGCCCGGCTTGCTGGGCCTGATCCTTGTTGCCTCACTCGCCGCGACGATGAGCACGGCCGACACCCGCATGCTCGCATCCAGCGCGCTTTTCACGCAGAGCATCTACAGGCGATTCCTGAAACCGGATCGATCAGAACATCACTATCTCCGGGTCGGTCGCATCGCGAGTCTCGTGATCGTCCTGTTCTCGCTCGTTCTTCAAACGACGTTTACCGACGTCATTGACGCATTGAAGTTTGTCCTGAAAACGACCGCACCGATCGGCATCAGTTTCTGGATTGGTATCGCCTGGAGAGGCTGGACACCGAAAGCGGTGTGGGCCTCGAGCCTCGCTGCCTACAGCACCTGGGCATTGTGCGCCTTTTTCCCTCAATGGCTCTCCGCGATGGGTGTTGGCGAGCCGATCGTGATTCCGACTGCCGATCACATCAAAGTCGCCGACGCCTGGATGATGCTCGGTTACTTGTCGACGGGACTCCTTGTCGGTGTCGTTGTCAGCCTGGTCACCAGTCGCCCGCCAAAAGAACAACTCGACGCGTTTTTCCTGCTCATGCGTACGCCGGTTCTACCCGACGAGCACATCGCCGCCCCGTGCACCCTGCCGGACAATCCCGCGCCGCCGTTGGAGAAGATGATCGATCATCCCGATATCGAGATCCCCAAGCCGACACGCATCGACATCACCGGATTCATTTTGGCCTGGGTGTTCGTCGGGATCATTGTCTGGATTCCCTACTGGCTTTCACGCGG
>DLVV01000271.1 GCA_003445035.1 Planctomycetaceae bacterium
CGCCGGCGAGGCCATGATGCGGCCGTCGAGCTTGTTGGATGCCAGCTTCCGGAAACGAGGGCCGGGTGCGAGGACGGTTGTCACTCCCTCTTCGTTGGCAAAATAGATTCGTCCGTCGGCGAAAATGGGTGATGCAGAATAATTTCCGCCCAGGCGTTCTCTCCACCGCAACTGTCCGGTCCGGGCGTCCAGGCAACTGCCGATTCCCTTGTCACTGACCATGTACAGTTCGTCGCCGACAAGCAGCGGTGACGGGTTGTTAGGGACGGCCTTGCGGACGCTCCACACCACGTGAGACTTGGTGATGTCGCCTCGCCCACCGGGCCGGATGGCCTGTACCACGGGCGAAAAATAGCCCCCGGCGGTGAACAGCAATTGGTGTCCGTAGACCGGGCGGGGAACCTGGGCGTAGTTCTCCTGTTGCTGCACAGACCACAGGCTCTTGCCGGTCCGCGGTTCGTACGACAGCACGTGACCGGCCACGTTGCAGATCAGCTGCGAGCCGGCTGGAGTATGGATGACCAGGGGCGTCGATTCGGAATTGTGACGCTGGAGTTTTGGACTGCGAGCGTCATGCGACCTGCGCCAACGAGGCTTGCCGGTCTTCTTGTCCAGGGCCGTGACGAATCGCACGTCCGTTCCATGGCACTGGACGATCAGCAGATCGTCCACCAGTACGGGACTGCTGGAAGGACCGTACAGGGTCTTATAGGCCAGCCTGGTTTTCCAGACGAGTTTCCCGTCGGTCGTCAAACAGGCCGTGCCGTATGGGCCGAAATGCACGTACACGCGGTCGCCTTCGAGAATCGGCGTCGGAGAGGCATGGCTGTTCTTGGGATGCAGGCCCCTGGTCATCTGCGAGCCGAAAATCGCGATGCGATGCAGTTGCCGACCGGTGGTACGGTCCAGGCAGATCACCAGCAGAGACTTCCCCTGTTCGAGCGACGTTGTCAACCAGATCTGTTTTTCCCGGGTGACCGGTGACGACCAGCCGGTTCCTTCGACAGCGGATTTCCAAGTGACGTTCTTCGATTCGCTCCAGTTCAGTGGCAGGTCTTCGGCGAGCGAGTGTCCCTGTCCGCCCGGTCCGCGAAACTGAGACCAGTCATCCACCGACGGTCGTTGAACGTTGGCCGTCGAGTCCGGGTTGATTGGCTCCGACGTCCAACCGTTGCCCCCAGGCGGCATGGCGGCAAGGCACCATCCGGCGATCAGCAGTAATCCGGGCATCCGTCTCATAAGAGGCTCTTGTGGTTGGCGGTCCGTAGATGCAGTTTCCCCGGACCAGTCCCGAGGTTCAACCACGCCGGCCGGATCCGGGTCGGGCATAGTGGAGGTTGGGGCGGTCGTCCTGTCTCTTGACGAGCCGGAAAACCGGGACGGATACTCTACCGGCTCGTGTTTTGCTTTCCATCCAGAGTTGATGACCATGACTGTTAATCGATCGGCAAGTTGCCGGCGACCGCGAACATCGGCTCCACAGCACGTCGTTCGGCTGCTGCCCGGTGGCTGGTTGTGTGCCGTCATGGCCTGTGGGTTCCTGTTTGCGGCACCGGGGGATTTCCTTTCCCGGGCCAGGGCGGCCGACGAAGCCGGGGACTGGCGAGCCGGTGTTGCGGTGGCCGTGATCACTCCTGCGAAATCGATGATGCTGGCCGGGTTCGGCAGTCGCACCAAGCCGTCGGAAGGCACGGCGACCGAACTGCATGCCAAGGCTCTCGCCCTGCAGGACTCCCGGGGCACACGGCTGGTGATCGTCACCACCGACCTGATCGGGATTCCCCGGCCGCTGCGTGATCGTGTCGAAGCCCGCGTGACGAAACGATTCCGACTGCCGCCCGCATCATTGTTGCTGAACGCCTCGCACACCCACTGCGGTCCGGAACTGAGAATGACGAAGACGGCACTCGAAGAACTGTCCGAAGAGCGGCAGACGTTGACGATCGAGTATTGCCGGCGTCTCGAGAACGCCCTGGTGAAGCTGGTTGGCGATGTGCTGGCCGATTGTACGCCGGCACGGCTCAGCTACAGCCACGCCAGGGCCGGCTTCGCGATGAACCGACGGCTGAAGAATCCGGATCCTGATGGCGAACCGTATCTGAACCATCCCAACCCGGATGGCCCCGTCGATCATGACGTTCCGGTGCTGCAGGTCACCTGGAAGGACCCGGCCCACCGTGCGATCCTCTTTGGCTACGCCTGTCACAACACGACGCTGTACGTCAACCAGTACGCGGGTGATTACGCCGGGTACGCCCAGTCGTTTCTCGAGCGAGATCACAAGGGGACAACCGCGTTGTTCCTGAACGGGTGTGGGGGGGACCAGAACGGATTTCCTCGGGGGACCATTGAACTCTCTCGCCGTCACGGCAGGACGTTGGCCACGGCCGTCGAAGCGGCCATGCAGAACCGCCAGGTCACCGTTCGTGGGCCGTTGTCGGTCGCCCTGGAACACGTCCAGATCGAATACCAGGCCCCACCCACCCGGGCGCAACTCGAGGACTACCTGGCCGGGAAACCGACACCGTTCAAGTCGTACGAATTGACCAGGACGCACGCCACGCGGTTGCTGCGGTTGATCAACCGTGGCGAGAAACTGCGGACGACTTACAAGTATCCGGTCCAGGCGGTTCGTTTTGGTCAGCAACTGGTGCTGGTGGCCCTGGCCGGCGAAACGGTGGTGGATTATTCGCTGCGACTGAAACGCGAGTTGCGGGGCAGGGCAGCGGTCTGGGTCTCCGGCTACAACAACGACGTTTTTGGCTACGTGCCCAGTCGTCGTCTGCTCGAGGAGGGCGGCTACGAACCTCGACGGTCGATGAACTACATGACCGGCGTGGTTCAGCCGGGACCGTTTGCCCCGTCGATCGAGGAGCGGATCATCGGCCGGGTGCACCGGTTGCTGAAATCCCTGCCGACCGAGTGAAGACACGGCTGGTCGGACAGTCTGACCGCACCGACTTGGCTCATCCGGACGACGGTCGCGTGGCGATACTGAGAATGCGCGGTTCGGAAGTGTCACATTTACATCCCCCGGCGGATTTGGCATAACGCAGGTGCTAGGCGTTGGTCCAGACGCATGGAAAGCCGGATTGAGGAAAGAAAATGCTGGTTGTTCGAGATGCCGGTTTTGGGCGGAGTGAGTCGACTCGTCGTGAGTTTCTCCGTGTCGGTGGTCTTGGGGCCGGTGCCCTGGCAATGCCTGGGCTGCTGAATTCTCGTTCGGTCGCTGACACGCCGAGTTGGGTTCGTGACAAGGCCGTGGTGCTGTTGTTCCTCCAGGGAGG
>DLVV01000461.1:0-1271 GCA_003445035.1 Planctomycetaceae bacterium
CGGTCGATCATGGATCTGCTCGATCCGAAATTCACCTGGCAAAGCCAGATGCTCAAAGCCAACTACGAAGGCCACGGGAAGGCCCCCGCTGAAGTCCAGGTGCAGCTCTTCCGGCGTGTCCCTTTGAACGACCCGCGTCGAGGTGGCGTCATCACCAACGCGGCCGTCATGACCATGACCTCCACGCCAACACGGACCCAGCCAATCACCAGAGGGGCCTGGGTCAACTCGGTGATCTTCAACGATCCACCCGAACCGCCTCCCGCCGATGTCCCTCCCCTGCCCGAGGTCGACAAAGAGAAACTGGCAAAACTCACCATCCGCGAACGCCTGGCGGCGCACCGCAAACGGGCAGACTGTGCCGGGTGCCACAACAAGATCGATCCGTTTGGTTTTGCCCTGGAGAACTACGGCCCCACAGGAATCTGGCGAGACAAGTACGAGAACGGACGGCCGGTGGACGTCAGTGGCGTGCTGTTCAACCAGCACAAGTTCAACACGGTGGTCGAGTTCAAGCGCCTGATTCTCCACGAGAAACAACGGTTCATCCGCGGATTCGTCTCTCACCTGATGACCTACGCGCTCGGCCGGGCTCTCGGTCCGGCGGATTCCCTCGCACTGGATGACATCACCACAAGGGCGATGGCCGGCGAGGACCAGATGCGAGCCGTGCTCAGGAACATCGCAATGAGCAAACCGTTCCTGCACAAGAACACACGGGCTCCGGCGACAGCGGGAGAGAACCCCGCCGATTCGGACCGGTCGGACTGAAAGGCCCACGCGCCAAGGACAACACACGCCATGACCAACCAGCCCAACACTCACGCCGTTTCCCGACGTCGCTTTCTCAAGGGTGCCGGCGGTGCCGCGCTGAGCCTGCCGTGGCTCGAGAGCTTCACCGACCACTGCCGTGCCGAGAACGGCGGCAAGGACCCCGCACCGGCCAAGCGTCTCGCCTTCTTTTACCTTCCGAACGGAATCACCCGGCGAGGCTTCTTCCCCGGAGAAGGCGACCGGCCACTGCCAAAGTTTGCCGGCCAGAACAATGTCTGGCGTTTCGAGGGGAAGACTGTTCCGGAGGGAAACCATCCCCTGACGATTTCGCCGACACTGGCCCCGTTGCACAAGGTTCGCGACAAGGTCTCACTGATCACCGGCCTGGACCGCATCTTTCAGCACGGGACCGACTCGCATGCCCAATGCGCGTCCTGTTTCCTGACCAGCGTTGCCCCGTTCGAGGTCAAGAACTCGGCCTATCCGCTCTCCCGCAC
>DLVV01000461.1:1655-7208 GCA_003445035.1 Planctomycetaceae bacterium
CTCAGCTGCAACGACCACAAGAACAACATCGAGTCGATCTACTTCGACAACATGTCCTGGTACAACACCGGGCACGTTGCCCCGTCGATGAGAAATGCTCGCAAGGTCTACGACCGTCTGTTCGGCACCCGGTCCAACACGCGTTTCCGCAACATCACCGACCTGGCCCTGGGCAACGCACGGCGACTGCAACGTCGACTGAGCACCAGTGACCGTCGAAAGTTTGACGAGTACCTCGAGTCGATTCGTACCATCGAGAAACGCATGGATCGCATCGACTCGATGAAGTCCAAGCTGGCTGCAGCATCCATCAAGCGTCCGGCCGAGCATTTGCCCCGCAACGAATACATCCACCTGATGGGCGACCTGCTGGTGACCTCATTGCAGATCGGCATCACGAACGTCGGCAGCCTGATGGTGGGCCCCGAACGCTGGACAACGCCGACAAACTGGGAAGGGATCCTCGACAAGCCGCACAGTCATCACGCCATGACACACGCCCCGCAGAACCATCTCGAGGACCTCCTCAAGCTGGACCGTTTCCACGTCTCGGCATACGCACGATTGCTGAAGCGAATGGACGGAATCGAGGAAGCGGGTGGAACCACGCTGCTCGACAACACCATCTTCACCCTCGGAGCGGGCATGGGCGATGGGACCACGCACCAGTACAACGACCTGCCACTGGTCGTCGCCGGCGGCGGAGGGGGAACGCTGAAGCTGGGCCAGCACGTCCACTGCAAGACCGGCACACCTCTGTCCAATCTCTGGCTGACCCAGTTGCGTTGCCTTGGTATCGAGCGCAAGTCGTATGCCGACAGCACAGGCACAATCGCCGGGGTCCTGGCGTGATCCCACGCGGCGGCCCCGGTCCAGAGAGTGCCCCCCTGCCCTTCACATTCCGGGCGTGTTCCCTCTCCCAACTCCACCACTGTTACTGACGGCAGAGACGGACCTTCGGCGTCGGTCCAAGCATTAGCCTCGCACGGAGGCTACTCGCGGGGAATGCGTCAGCCACGCAATGCGGTTTCGGTGACCTTGACGCTTTTCCCTGCCAACACCGCTTTGAGTGCGATTACGGCCTGGGGATCGGCAGACGTCTTGCCGGTCGTGCCGGTCAATGTCTTGCCAGTCCGCGATGACTTCTTACTCACAGACGATGCCTTGGGAGCTTGCCCGATCGCCTTGCGGAATGCGGCCAACGGATAAGTCTTCTTCGAGTCCAGCTTGAATTGCTTGACCATCCGGTCGTAGACACGTTGATGTAACTTCGACTTGATCTCCGTTCGCGTGATCCGGCCGTCGGTATTCGTGTCGAACTTGCTCACATCGAAGCGACTGAGAAAACTGCCGCTGGATCCTTTATGTCCCCTGGAACCGGCGGCCTTCATCCGAAACTGGCCGCGATACCGGAGCACGCCCTTGGCGTCGATGACCACGGTCGTGGTCGTGACCTTGGTCCCGAGCAGGTCAGCGGTGCGGCCTGTGGCATCGAATACGACAGGAAGTGTCAGCTTCTTCTCCTGCTTGAACTCACGTATCCCCTCGACGGTCTCACCGGCACTTGCGTCGAGGGCGACGACCGCGACGCGGCCCTTGTAGGCCGAGGCCAACTTGTTGAGGGAGTGCTCGACATGCCGACAACTTCCACAGAACGAACACCAGAAATTCAGGACCACGACCCCGCTGCTGTTGGACTTCTTGTCCTTCTGAAGATCACTGAGCCTGTAGGTCTTTCCGTCTTCGGTGTTGACGAAGGAGAAATCCGGAACCTTCTCTCCAATGGCAATCGCCTTCAGGCCAGCAGTATTGGGTTTCGCGGGATCCGCTCCGAAAGATGCGGACGCCAACACGGTAAGACCCAACACCAGTGTTCGAAAACAATGCATTTCCATCACTCCAAAAACATCAACAAGCCAACCCTCTTTGATCGGTTCCAAGTCCCCCATTTTATCTGAGTGATTTGGCCCTGAGCAACCAATCCGTCTCCGAAAATCAACGTCCTTCGACCACGGCTGCTACTCCCAGGCCCAGGTCATGCCAGGCGGAGGGACACCATTCTGTCCCGGATTCCGTGCCGCCCAGACCGGCAATCCGCGCGTCGATTCCGGAAGGCGACGGTGTTTCGGTCTCCCACATTCCGTACGAACATCGATCGTCATACCACTATTCCACGGCTGGACGGGCTGGTATACCAAGGGAATGAAGCGAGGTCGGAACAGTATCCTGTCGCTCAGTGGCGGCCTGGGCGTTGTCGCGCTAATTTTGATGTCATCGACGTCGACCGCCGATGACGGTGTCGATTTCTTCGAGCGCCGCGTGAGACCACTGCTGGCCAAACGGTGTTTTTCGTGTCACGGCCCGAAGAAGCAGGAAGGCGGACTGCGGCTGGACATTCGGGGCGGAGCGACAAAGGGCGGCGAGAGTGGGCCATCCCTTGTTACCGGCAAACCGAAACGGAGCCTGATGATCACCGCTGTGCGAAGGACCGGTGAACTGAAGATGCCACCGGTCAAGCCGTTGTCGGCGTCGGAAATCTCGGTGCTGGTGAAATGGGTTGCTGACGGTGCCGTTTGGCCCGCCAGTGAGAAGGGTCTGCCGGCCCATTCGGGCGGAATCACAGACGACGACCGTCGCTTCTGGTCCTTTCAACCGTTGAACGCCACTCCACCCCCTCCGGTCAAGAATGCCGAATGGTGCCGGTCGCCGGTGGACCGATTTGTCCTGGCCCGGATCGAAGCGGCGGGACTCACCCCGGCCAAACCGGCAGACCGTCGCACACTGATCCGCCGGGCCACCCTCGACCTGACCGGTCTCCCGCCAACTCCCCAGCAGGTGGCTCGGTTTGTCGACGATGACACGCCGGGCGCTTTTGCCCGGCTGGTTGACGAGTTGTTGGCCTCACCGGCTTACGGCGCACGCTGGGGGCGACATTGGCTGGACGTCGTCCGTTACTGCGATTCGCGAGACGCACGGCACACGGGTCAGCCTTACGACGTGAACGAGGCCTGGAGGTATCGCGACTGGGTGGTCGATTCGTTCAACCACGATCGCTCCTACGCGGAGTTTGTCCGGCAGCAGATTGCCGGTGACTATGCACCGGTCACGAACTCGATCCAGAACAGCGTCGAGGGGCTGATTGCTACAGGCATGCTCGTCATCGGTGAATGGGGCTCCGGTGACGCTGACGCCCGAAAAATGTACACCGACATCGTCGATGACCAGGTGAACGTCATCAGCCAGACTTTCATGGGGGTCTCGCTGAGTTGCGCAAGATGCCACGACCACAAGTTCGACCCGTTCTCCACGCGGGACTATTACCGGATGGCCGGCATTTTCTTCAGCACTCAGATCGCCACGCCGGGAACCGATGCCCGGCTGATGCGGCAACCCCTGGTGACGGTCGCTGAAAGGTCTCGCCGCGAGAAGATCGAGGGCCGCATCGCGAAGATTGCCCTCGAGTTGAAACGGCTCAACCAGCAACGGGTGGATCAACTGCGGCAACAGGTCGTGTCCCAGGCATCGCGTTACCTGCTGGCGCTCTGGGACCTGAAACGTCGGCACCCGGATTCGGTTTTCGGAGCGTCGATTGACAACGAAGCTGTGACAGCCTGTGCGAGACAGCACAAGGTGAACCCCGGCCTGCTGTCCGTCTGGCAAAATACCCTGCGGACACTGGCCGACGACGGAGAATTGCTGTCGGTGCCGGTTGCCAACCTGGGTGCCACGGGCGTGTTCACCTGGAAGTCGAAGAACGTCCAGCCCCTGTTCAACGTGAACACGACCAACACCGTGGTGCGGGTGCCGGGGACGATTCCACCGCGGTCCGTGGCGGTGCATCCGACGCCGACAAGCGGCGTCGCCATGGCATGGCGGAGCCCGTTCAGCGGACAGGTGCGAGTGACGGCGAGGGTGAGCGACGCCCACCACGGTGGCAATGGTGTCGAGTGGTCTCTTGAACACGACCACGGTCTCCGCAGCGACACGCTGGTGTCTGGCACCATCGATGCCGACAAGTCTTCTCCGCGATCCCTCAGTACGGTGTCAGTGACATCCGGCGACAAGATTCGACTGCTGGTCCTGCCTCGAAACGACAACCACATCTGTGATCTGACCCGACTGGAGCTTGAGATCGAGGAAACCGGAGGCCGAAAACGAAGCTGGAGTCCCGAACGTGACTTCGTCGGCAACCCGCAGCAGGGCAATCCTCATGCCGACGCTTACGGCAATGCGGACACCTGGTCCTTCACACACATGGCTCGACGGAGAAATCTCAACAGTGCCCCCCATGCCCGAGTCGCCGCGTTGGCACCATGGCTCGATGCGGTCGCCCGTGGCGATGACCGACAGGTCCGCCAGCTGGCCGATTCCCTGCAGACGTCACTCGTTGCGCCGGCCGGGGGACGAAAACCCAACGAGCCGGTATCACGGTTGCTGAACTGGTTGACATCAACCGACGGGCTGATGAGAGACAACACGACGCTGGTGCTCGATGGAAAAGCCAGGGCTCGTCGCGATCAACTCGCGGCCGAGTCCAACCGAATGAAGGCACAACTGAAGACGACCGGCCTGGCCCTGGCCGCGCGGGAGGGAGGCGTGCCGGGCACCGAACATGCCGGATTTCGGGACGCGAAAGTCCACATCCGCGGCGAATATCTCCGGTTGGGCCAGGCGGTGAAACGCGGCGTGCCGGAGATTCTGGCGGGCCCGAAGCCTCTCGAAATCAAATCCGGCAGTGGCCGTGCCGAACTGGCTCGCTGGATCTCTCGTGACGATCACCCGCTGACTCCTCGCGTGATGGCCAATCGCATCTGGCTGCATCACTTTGGCGAAGGACTGGTCCGCACACCCGGCGACTTCGGACGGCGTGGAATGCCACCGACGCATCCGCAGTTGCTGGACTGGCTCGCCCGAAAATTCGTCGCGTCGGGGTGGTCGGTCAAGGCGATGCACCGCCTGATGATGTTGACGGCCGTCTACAGGCAATCGACAGGCACACGCAACCGGCTGGCTGCCGATCCGGAAAACCGCCTGTTCGCCCGCATGACATCACGGCGACTGGAAGTCGAGGTCATCCGCGACACGTTGCTGTCGGTGTCTGGCCAGATCGACCTCCGTATGAAAGGCCCCTCGGCACCGCGATATCCCGGAGGCTATTCGCGGACCGAACGCCGGAAACCCGTTTTCACCAGCACACGACGAACGTTGTACATGATGACGATCCGGGGAGAGTACTCGGATGGGCCTTTTGTGCTGGATGCCGCCAATGCCAACCGGCTGGTCCATCAACGAACCGTTTCGACAACGGCGCCACAGGCGCTGTTGATGATGAACGACCCCTTCGTGCAGTCGCTGGCCGGGTCGCTGGCCGCCCGCTTACTGGCGATCGACAGCCTGCAGTCCCGGGAACGCATCGCGGCGGTCTACGAACTGCTGTTCGCCCGTCCTCCGGAGGCTCGCGAACTGGAAGCCGGGGTGGGGTTTCTGTCGTCAATTGACGATGAATCACGTGCGTGGGAACAATACTGTCACGCACTGATGTGTTCCAACGAA
>DLVV01000188.1 GCA_003445035.1 Planctomycetaceae bacterium
GATCACGTTTGACCTGCTGGCCCTGGCGCTGCAGACCGACTCGACCCGTATCGCCACGCTACACATCCCCGGTGGCAATGGCCGGTTCCAGATCGACGGCGTCAACGACGGGTACCATTCTCTGAGTCACCACGGCCGGGACCCCGAGAAAATCGCCCAGTTGAAGCTGATCGAGATCGAGTACTCCCGGGCCCTGGCAAGATTCCTCGACCGCCTGGCGGAAACGCGGGATGGCCAGACCACGCTGCTGGAGAACACAACGGTGTTCTTCGGCAGCGGAATGGGAAACGCCAGCAGCCACTCCAACCGCAATCTCCCGGTGCTGGTCGCCGGCGGTGGCTTCCGTCACGGAAAATCACTGAAGTACGAGCCCGGCAAGATCCCGCTGTGCAACCTGTACGTGACCATGCTTCAGAAGCTGGGCGTCGAAACCGATTCGTTCGGCAATGCGACCGGCACGCTGACCGGGTTCGCCTGAGAGTCCTTCATGACACCGCGACGAATCATCCAGCGACTGGCCCTGCCCGTCGTGGCCGCGATGCTCCTGCTGCCAGACCCGGTGACCGGTGCCGCGGATCCGGAAGTGACGGCGGCCCGTCAATTCCTCGCCAAACACTGTCTCGCCTGCCACGGCAAGAACAAGCAGGAGGACCAGCGACGTTTTGACTCCCTGCAACCGGACTTCTCGTCCAGGTCCACCGCCGGAACCTGGCACGACATCCTCGACCAGCTGCGGTCCGGCCGGATGCCTCCCCGAAAACGCCCGCGTCCCGACCCGGCGGCTCTGCGGAGGACGGTCGACTGGATCACCGGCCAACTGAGGAAGTCCGGACGGCTGAGGACACGTCCCAACGACGCCGTGCGGCGACTCAACCGCCGCGAATACAACCACACGCTGCGCGACCTGTTGCTGATCGACACAGGCTACAACCCGGCCAGCGCCTTCCCCGAGGACAATCCGACCGACGGATTCGATACGGTCGGTGGATCGCTGGTGTTTTCGCCGGCCCTGATGCGCGAAGCCATGCGGGTGGCCGCCGACGCCGTCGACCGCGGCGTGCAATTCGGTCCTCGTCCGGAAGTCCGCGTGCACCGGATCCTGCCCCGTACGGCCACGCGGCCGGTCTTCCGGACCGACGAGTACGTCAAGATCGTGACCGGGACCGGTGACGGGTTCCAGCAATTCCGCCCCGACGGCAAGAACGCTCCGCGTCTGGCCCAGGGCGAATACCTGATCCGGGTCCATGCCACGGCCCTGCACACCGCTTACCGGGGGGTGGGACAGATCGAAGGGCCCGTGCGAATGAAGATCCGTGTCGGGCCTCCCGGCAAGACGGCCGAAGCCGGTTCACGGAGAACAATCCGGACCGTCGACGTGCCCGACAACCGGCCCCGCACGTTTACCGTCCGTGCCCGCTTCGAAGCCGGACAGGTCCCGATCGTGTCGTTCGCCAACGGCCACCGCGGCTCGTTCAAGAACCTGGTCAAGAAACGGTATGGCCCGGAGGCCCGCAAGAACCGGGCCCCGATCATGAAGGCCTACGACGGCCCCCAGCTCCGCGTGTTCTGGATGGAGGTCGAGGGCCCCCTGTACGAGAACTGGCCGCTTCCCGGTCACCAGCGGATCTTCGGCAGCGAGATCCGTCCCGAGAACCGCGGCTACGTCCGCGGCATCCTGTTGAAATTCATCACCCGCGCGTTCCGGCGTCCGGTGAACGGCGACGACATCCAACCGTTCCTGGCGCTTTATGACAGGCTGCGGACGCGGGGAGACACTTTCCAGCAGGCCATCCGATCCACTCTCCAGGCCGTGCTCTGTTCGCCGGGTTTCTTCTATGTCCGCACCGGCGGGGCGGCGCTCGACGATTACGCCATCGCCAGCCGCCTGTCGTATTTCCTCTGGAGCAGCATGCCCGACAAGCGGCTCACCGAACTGGCCGAACGAGGAGAGCTCCGCCGAAGTGCTGTCCGCAAGGCGGAAGCGACCCGCATGCTGGCCGATCCCCGCAGCCGGGCCTTCGTCAACAGCTTCACCGGACAGTGGCTCGGCCTGGATCAACTGGGCGAGATGCCCCCGGACCCCAAGCGATTCCGGGACTATTACCGGGGGGAACTGGAATCGGCGATGCGTGAGGAATCCCGTCGCTTCTTCGCTCACGTACTCGACAAGAACCTTGATGTCGCCCACTTCCTCGATGCCAACTTCACCTTCCTCAATCAGCGGCTGGCCGAACACTACGGGATCGAGGGAGTCGAGGGATCGGCGTTCCGCCGCGTCCGGCTCGACCCGGCCGCTCCCCGTGGCGGCCTGCTCGGCCAGGCCAGCATCCTGACCCTCACCTCAAACGGCACGGTCACCTCCCCGGTGGTCCGCGGTGTCTGGGTGCTGGGCAACCTGCTGGGCGACACGCCCGATCCCCCTCCGGCCGGCGTTGCCGAACTGGAACCCGACACGCGGGGAGCCACAACAATCCGTGAACAACTCGACCGGCATCGATCCGACAAGCGATGCGCCGTGTGCCACCGTCACATCGATCCCCTGGGGTTCGCGCTCGAGCACTTCGACCCCACCGGCCAGTGGCGAACCCGCTACGACAAGCGACAACCCATCGACACCTCCGGGGTTCTCGAAGACGGTCGGACGGTCCGGGGATTCGCCGAACTGAAACGGCTATTGCTGGAAGACCGGGACCGGTTCCTGGACTGCCTGGTCGAAAAACTGCTGGTCTACGCCACCGGAAACCGGGCCGATTCGATCGACCCGAAACGGGCCCGGACCATCGCCGATGACTCGAAACGGCAGGGAGCAGGACTCGCCGACCTGGTCAGGCTGATCGTTGCCAGTGACCAGTTCGTCGCACCGGTCTCCGCAACCACAGCCAACACGCCGAAAAGCCCTCGCAGATCAACCGGTTCCCGGCGGTAGGAGACCCCCATGCACACCGTTCGACAGGTTCGCCCGGCAAACCTCCTGCTGCTGGCCATCGTCATCGGAACCCCGGTCAACGAATCGATTGCGGCCGATCCGGCCAAGCGGACACCTCGCACGGTGTTCAACGACGATGCCCAGGTCCTGGGTGAGGCCCCGGGCAAGAACCCTGCTCCCTTCATCAAGGCGTGGCTGGACCGCGAATCGGCCGCCGTGCCGTTCTCGACGTTCGTCTTCCTGGCCGCGACACCCGACATCTGCTTCTACAACACCAAGGCCGGTGAAGAGTACGGGGCGAGACGGAAAACCGCCGGCAACCGCCCCCACATCCGGGCCATGAGAGCCCTGAAACAGCAGAACACCGACGCGCTGCGGCTGGTCACCGAGCACATGCAGGCCAAGGGCAAGGAGGTGCTGGCCGCGATCCGGTTGAGCGACACCCACCATACCCGGCTCAACACCTTCAACGATCTCTGCCCGCAGTTCGCCATCGACCATCCCGAGTATGTCATCAAGCAGCCGGACGGCCGAACCAATGAAACCGCCCTGGACTACTCCATCGCCGCCGTCCGTGACCACCGGATGGCGATCATGAAGGAGATCGTCACCGACTACCCGGTCGATGGTCTCGAATTGAACTTCGTCCGCTGGGCCAAGCACTTCCCGCGGGACAAGGGCCGCGAGAAAGCCCCGATCATGACCCGTTTTGTCGAACGGATTCGCCGGATGATGGACAACACGGGCCGCAAACGGAAAAACGGCAAACGGTTGACCCTGGGCGTCCGCATTCCGGAATCGCTGCACACCTGCTGGCTGGCCGGGGTCGACATCGAGACGTGGGTCAAAAAAGGCTGGATCGACTTCGTCGTCATCTC
>DLVV01000326.1:0-305 GCA_003445035.1 Planctomycetaceae bacterium
ACGAGGGTCACCATGAAGAGCATCATCACGGCCGGTCCGTCCACCAGCGTCCCAGCGGTGAACTCCACGCCGCCCGCCTGGAACCAGGTGACCGTGTTGGTCACGGCCACCGACGGCTCGCCGTGTACCTGGTGGACGCCCGGGTCAGCCGCATGTCCGTCGTGGTCCACGGCCACTACCGACAGGTGAATCTCCTGGCCGTGGTAGTCGTCGCGGTGGCTCATCCAGGCCAGCCCGGTGCACACCGACAGCAGTAGGGCGATGCCCAGGGCGGCGATCCCTAGTTCGGAACCGCCCCGTGGGAG
>DLVV01000326.1:685-1432 GCA_003445035.1 Planctomycetaceae bacterium
AGGAACCAGTTGCCGCTCTCGGTCACCCCGAGGGGGAGGCTTCCGGCCGCCGAGGCGGCGAGGACGAATAACCCTCCCATCGGCTCAGCCCCTCATCAGGTCGATCTCGGTGAGATCGATGTTGCGACGGTTCCGGTACAACAGCAGGACCATGGCCAGACCCACTCCGACCTCAGCGGCCGCCACGGCCACTACGAAAAGAGCGAACACCTCACCCGGGACAGCCTCCCGGAAGGCGGCGAACGACACCAGGTTGATGTTCACCGCGTTGAGGATCAGCTCGATCGACATGAGTACTAGCACCCCGTTGCGGCGGGCTAGCACCCCGTAGACACCGATGGCGAACAGCACCGCGGACAGCAGCAGGAACTGGTTCAACAGCATGGTTCAGTCACTCCGGGCCACGACGACGGCTCCGATGAGGGCAGCGAGCAGCAGCACCGAGATCGCCTCGAAGGGCACGATGTACTGGCCGAAGATGCTGTCGCCGATCTGAGCGGTGGTGCTCGGCGCGGAGCGTGCCAGTTCGGCGTCCCGGAACGTGTCAACCAGTGACCCGGCGGTCACGCCGAGCACCAGCACTCCGACCAGGGCGGCCATCAGGTGTCGTTCCCGACCCACGTCCTCGTCGGTGCCGTACGAGCCGCGGGTGAGCATGATCCCGAAGAGGAAGAGGACCACGATGGCCCCGATGTAGACCAGCACCTGGGTTACGGCCACGAACTCGGCCCCCAGGAGGATGAACAG
>DLVV01000326.1:1812-2738 GCA_003445035.1 Planctomycetaceae bacterium
TGGTGGTCACCATGCGTAGCGCGGCGGCCACCATGGTCAGACCGATCACCGCGAAGGCGACGTTCTGGGCGACCAGGACCTCGCCGCCGGTGAGCGGGTCCAGGCCGGGCAGTGCGGCGCACAACACCACGACGCTCACCGGGGCACCTCGGGCTTCTTGGCTTCGCTGCCCGCTTCGTAGTCCTCGAATTCGGGGACGGTTTCCATCCACTGGGAGAGGCGGGCCTTGTCGTGGAGTAGGTCGGCGATCTTGGGTTCGGAGAACTCGAACTCCGGCGACCAGAACAGTGCCTCGAACGGGCACACATCGACACAGATGCCGCAGTACATGCACAGCGCGTAGTCGATGTCGAACCGGTCGAGGGCGTTCTTCTGCCGGGGCTTGCCGCCCGGCCGCCGTGGTGGGGCCTTGTACTTGTGTCCCTCGATGTAGATGCACCAGTCGGGGCACTCCCGGGCGCAGAGCATGCAGGCGGTGCAGTTCTCCTCGTGGAGGGCGATCACGCCTCGGGCCCGAGTGGTGGGGGCCTCCTTGACCCGGGGGTACTGGACGGTGTGGGCCCCTTTGGTGATGGTGCGGACCAGGGTGCGCAGGGTCACTCCGAGTCCGGTGATCAGGCCCGGCAGGCCCGGGAAGGCGGGCATCAGAACACCACCTTCAGGACGCCGGTGACCACGATGTTGGCCAGGGCCAGCGGGATGAGCACTTTCCAGGCCAGTTGCTGGAGTTGGTCTTCCCGGAAACGGGGGTAGGTGAACCGGAACCAGAAGATCAGGAACGACACCAGGACAATCTTGGTCAGCAGGACCAGTGGCCCGATCAGATTGAACAGGTCAGAGGCCGGGTCGAGGCCGGGCACGTACCACCCGCCGAGGAAAAGGGTGGCGGCCAGTGCGGCGAAGATCCCCGCGGTGGCGAACTCGGC
>DLVV01000392.1 GCA_003445035.1 Planctomycetaceae bacterium
GGTGCCCACCGCAACGAAACCCGATGAGCGGCGAGGTTGACTCGCAGCGTCACTCGGAGTGGACCACCCGCTGGTAACCAGGAAAGTCCCAAGCGAAAGAACACCAACCAGGAATCTGCGACGCAGGAGAACACTCATGGTTGCCTCTTCTGTCCATACCAGGTCAGACGCCGAAAGCGACACCCGGCCGCCGGATATTCGCCCACGGCCGTGTCCCGGTATTTTCCTGTTTCCAGCGACCGATTTCACGCGTGATCATCTCCACCGGCTCAAAATGCCGTGGTTCTCCGGTGCGGCACACGAGCCCCAGCCGTCACTCATCGCGAATTCGGAGTTGCCGCCCCTTCCCGTTTTCGTCGGGCGGCTGCGATCTTTCCCGCCCGGACCAACTCGACTCTCAGTCCGGCAACGACATCGGCGTGCGTCTTGGACTTTGCCAGGTTCACGAATTCGTTGGAGTCTTTCTCGAGATCGTAGAGTTCCTCGCCGTCCGGCCAGAGAGCGTATCGCCAGCGGCCCGATCGAATCGCTTTGCCGAGTTTCTGGCCACGACGAACGACCGTATAGGCCACGTTCTTTCCGGGAGCCCCGGGGTCCCGCAGCATGGGGACCAGGCTGCGGCCCTGGAGATCGGCGGGTGGCTTCAGTGAACAGAGCTCTGAAAGCGTCGGAAACAGATCGACCAGTTCGACCAGGCCGGCGGTCGACGAACGGGGTTTGGTCAGGCCGGGAACCCGGATCACCAGCGGCACGCGATCGCAGACCTCAAACAGCGTCACCTTGCCCCACATGAAGTGCTCTCCGAGTTGATAGCCATGATCGGAGGTGAGCACGACGATGGTGTTCTCTTCCAGGCCGTTCCGCTCGAGGGATTTCAGCAGCATGCCGATCTGCGCGTCGATGAAGGAAATGCACGCGTGGTAGGCCTGGGTGTATTCCCGCCGCAACGAATCGTTCTCTTCACCCAGCTGAAATCCGAACCCCTGGAAGCGCTTGACCATCGCCGACCGTGGAGCCTGGTCCCAGAACCCGGCCGGCGTGACGGGAAAACGGAGTTCGCTGGCCGGATAGAGTTGGAAGTAGCGGTCGGGAGCCAGGAACGGAACGTGGGGCTTCTGGATCCCACAGGCGATGAAAAACGGCCGTTTTCCGTATGTCTTCCGATCCAGCCACGAGACAACCTGGCGAACGTTCTTTCCGTCCTTGTGTTGATCGTCACGGAGCCCTGATCGACCGTATCCCGGCCGCTTCTGTCCACGTGTCTGCGTCGAAAGCGAATTCAGGTGCTTCTTCCACAACCGACGGGTCTTCCCCTTGTCGACCGGGCCGTGCTTGGCTTCAAAGGCCTTTCGAGCAACGGTCACATGAGGCATCTCATCGTTCTGGAATCTCAGGAAACGATTCCAGTCGGTTTCACCCGGCTCGTGTCTCGGAGAGTGAAACACCTTGCCCACCGAACCGGTCCAGTAACCCTGCTCCCGGAAGCACCGCGGCATGGTCTGTGTCCGGGGCCGCGTCTGCCGGATATCGACCTTGTTGTCCAGCACTCCGGTGGACTCCGGATAGAGTCCGCTGAGAAACGAGGCCCGGGACGGACCGCAGACAGGGTACTGGCAATAGGCCCGTCCGAACCGCATCCCGGTCAGTGCCAGGGCATCGAAGGCCGGCGTCTTGATGTGGCGATAGCCGGATGTCGAGACGTGGGTGTTCAGGTCATCGCAGACGATCAGTAGCACGTTCGGTCGCGCCACCGGTTCGACGGCAAAGACAGTCCCCGACAGACACCAACCCAGGATGACACCAATGACACTGGCTCTCATGGGCTCTTCCTCTTCTTGCGAGTGGCCTTGACCGGCGCCCGCTTGCTGCCGCCAGTGATCGGATCGGCCATCTGTTCGAGCCAGCGGTCGAATGCGACTTTCAGTTCCTTGGCCTGCCGGGGCGACCTGGCCGCCAGGTTGACCTTCTCGGCCGGGTCCTTCGCCAGGTTGAACAACTGCAACCGCTGGTTCATGGCGTAGAGCTTCCAGTCGCCTCGACGTACCGCCCATTCGCCGCGACTGCCCTCGCTGAAATAGAGCGTGTCATGGTGGGTGGAAGTGGCCCCGGTCAGCAGCGGCATCAGGCTCTTTCCGTCAAACGCTGGCTCTCGCTTGGAACTGCCACCGGTGGCGGCCACAACGGTGGGAAGGATGTCGAGCGAGATGACCGGGGTCGGTATCGTCCGTCCCCCGTCGAACTTCTTCGGCCAACTGACGATGAACGGCGTCCGAATGCCACCCTCGAAGAGACTGCCCTTGAACCCGCGCAGCGGGGCGTTGTTGGCGTTCATCCCCCTGGCCCCTCCGTTGTCGGTCAGGAACACCAGGAGGGTATTCTCGAAGAGATTCTCCCGCTTCAGCTTTGCGACAACGGCACCGATGCCGTCGTCGAGATGCTTGAGCATCGCCATCAGGATCACACGTTTCCGGTCCAGGCCCGGGAACCTGCGACTGTACCCCTCGATGGTCGCGGCGGGCGCCTGTGGCGGTGCATGAACCGCGTTGTACGCAAGGTACAGCAGAAACGGGCGTGACTTGTTGCGATCGATGAAGCCAACCGCCTCCTCGGTCAGACGATCCGTCAGGTACCCCTTGTCGTTGATCCGCTGCTTGTTGCGATATATCGGGTGGGCGAACTTGCCCTCCGAATCCGAGCGAAGATCAAAGTAGTCGTGTCCACCACGGCCCATGAACTTGTAACATTCGTCGAATCCCCGGCTCATCGCGTGCCACTTCAATGCGGGGTAGTCCCGGTCGAGACCGAGGTGCCACTTTCCGATCGCTGTCGAGACATAACTCTCGGGCAGAAAGGACGGTAAGATCGGGATGGTGGGATCAAAACCGCGACCACCGTCGCCAGCCGAATACACCCCGACCCGTTGCTGGTACCGGCCCAGCATCAGCCCGGCCCGGGTCGGCGAACAGACGTTCCCACTCGTGTAGGCCTGGGAAAACACGACGCCAGCCCTGGCCAGGGCGTCCATGTGCGGCGTCGAGACCTCTTTCGGGTGATGCGGATTGAGACTGATGTCGGCATAACCCTGGTCGTCGGTCAGGATCACCACGATGTTGGGACGATCCTCAGCAGCGGCAAACAGCCGACCGGAGGACAGCACCAGGATCGCGAATGCAGACAACAACGCTCGGAGAACCGTCGTCGCCGTGGACGTCGCGAGGGGGCGTGGCATCGTGGACACTCCGGATCACGTGGGAATGCGCGGGTGTCTGGACCTCTCCCTGCCGAATCGCCGATTGAGGCGGACGGCCTGCCGTCGAGAACATCTCGGGTTCACAAACGCCGCGGCGAATCGGGCTACCTGTTGCCCCAGGGATTCTTCAGCGGTGAGACACCGATCTTGCCGACCAGCTTGACCAGGTTGCGACGGAACCAGCCGGCCTTGCTGATCCGGACTTCCATGCCCAGTGCCCCGGGTCCCTGCATGGGCGCCAGCACCATGCCGTTTCGGTTCAGTCCCGCTTCCGCCAGGAATCCTCGAACCTCTTCGGACGTGTACTTCTCGTCCATCCGCGCCGGCTCGATGCCCTGATCGGCTCGCAGGCGGTTGAACTCCGCCAGGGCTTCCGGTGCCGGATCACGCCTCGGCTCGTGGATGATCGCCACCCCACCCCGCTTCAACAACCGGAACACTTCGCGGAATGCCTGCGGGGGATCGGCCCAGTGGTGGATCGTCGAACGGCTGATGATCAGGTCAGCAGTCCCCTCGGGCTGGGGCATCTTGTGGACGTCGCTCTGCTCGATCCTGATCCGGTCCGACAACTCCGCCTCGACCACTGTCTGCCGGGCCTGCTCGACCATGTCCTCGAAGAAATCCGTTCCGATCAACTCGATGTCTTCGAAATCGGGATCGGCGGCGATCTTGAGCAGCAACTGGGCGGTGCCGGTACCGATATCCAGCAGGACCCGTTTGCCGCGCCCCATCAACCGGTATTCCTGCAACAGACGACGGATCATACCGTCGTCGTATGTCGAAACAGCATCGGTCGTATAACGATCGTAGTCGGCTGCCGAGTAGTGAACCGGCATGTTGTCGCGCATTATCGCTCTCGTTCCCCCCACCGGTAATAGAACGAGAATAGTTGCCTGACAAAGGGAACTCAATTCACTCCAAACATTCCACAACGAACAGTTCCATGGGTGGACGGCAAACCGCCCTTCTCCGATGGTCCTCTCGGTAGCACGACAGCCGCGTCACCGAATATCTCGATGCCCCCACCGTTGCGTCCGGTGTTGTCCGGTGAGACATTGTCCCGACGGCAGGGTTCTCCTCCCTGCACCGGATGATCTTGATCCCCCCTCCCTGTGACCGGAACCGCCTAACAATGCGACGACTGCTGGTGATCCTGATTGTCGGTGGCCTGGTGTTGATGCCCGCGGCCGCAGGAGCCCAGGACGCCCCCGTGGCCCGATTCGGGTTCCCCCGTCCCAAACGCAAGCTGATCGTCTATGGGTGGGAGCTGGGATTTCGCGAGACGTCCGATATCCGCCGAAACGCCAAGGTCATGCAACGTCTGCCGTTCGACGGCATCATGTTCAGCCTGCACCACAAGGCAAAGGGACGTGACGAAGCCTTCATTCATTCGGCCCGGATCACCGATGCCCAAATGGCTCCGGCCGTCAAGGAACTGGCGGCCATCCGCTGGACAACGTTCACCGACAACTTCCTGGTGGTCAAGGCGGGTGAACGGTTTCT
>DLVV01000223.1 GCA_003445035.1 Planctomycetaceae bacterium
GATTCGAACGCATGGCCGACGTGTATCAACCAGTCATCATCATCGGTGCCGCGCGATCCGGAACCAACATGTTGCGGGATGTGCTGACCAGCCTCCCGGGCGTGGGGACCTGGCCGTGCGACGAAATCAACTACATCTGGCGGCACCGCAACTCCCGCTGTCCGCTTGACGAGTTCCAGCCTCACCAGGCCACCGAACCCGTTCGGCGGTTCATCAGGAGAGAATTTGACCGGGTCGCCGGACGCGAGGGACTCAACGTCGTGGTCGAGAAGACCTGTGCCAATTCCCTGCGGGTGGGTTTTGTCGACCAGGTCGTTCCTGATGCACGGTACCTGTTCCTGGGACGCGATGGCGTCGACGTGGTGGCCTCGGCAATGAAGTGCTGGACCAACCCCATCGACCTGGGTTACATCTTTCGCAAGGCCCGGTTTGTTCCCTGGAGCGATGTGCCTTACTACGGGGCCCGCTACCTGGCGAATCGGCTTTTCCACCTGGTCTCGGGGAAGAAACGCCTGGCCTCCTGGGGACCCCGCTTTGAGGGCATGCAGCAGGCGCTGGCCGAGCGGTCGCTGGCCGAGGTCTGTGCCCTTCAGTGGGCCCGGAGTGTCGAACTGGCCTCCGAGGCGTTGTCGAGCATCGCTGCGGATCGCGTGCTCAGCCTGCAGTACGAGCAGTTCGTTGAAACGCCGCAGGAACACGCTCAGCGGATCGTCGATTTCCTCGAGATCGACGCGGACCCCACGGCGATCGCGTCATCGGTTGCCAATGTCAGTCGTCGGAGCGTGGGGAAAGGGCGTCGCCAACTGGACGACGAAACCACCGCTTCGATCATGCCGATTCTCCAGTCCGCCTCCGAGCCGTCGGAAGTCGAATCGGGGAATCCGTCCCGGGAAGCTGCTGCCTAGAGCACTGATGGCCATGACGTTCATCCGACGATTCACCAAGACACTGGCCGACTACTCGTTGGCACTCGTGCTCGTTATCGCGTGTTTCCCGTTGTTCCTGGCCGCCGTTCTGGTCATCAAGTCGTTTTCACGGGGACCACTGCTCTACGTGCAGGACCGAATTGGTTTCAACGGTTGCCGGTTCCAGATCTTCAAGTTCCGCACGATGACCGTTGGTGCCGATGAGACCGGCTCGGGTTCGGTGACCGTTCGCAGTGATCCGCGGGTCTTTTTCGGAGCCGGGTTTCTGAGGCGGACCAAGATCGATGAATTGCCCCAGTTGTTCAACGTCCTCAACGGCACGATGTCACTGGTTGGTCCGAGGCCGACCGTTGACGAGGACTACCAGCGGATGAGTGAAGAGCAACGCCGTCGTTTCTCGGTCAAACCGGGACTGACCGGCCTGGCCCAGGTGCGTGGCAACACGGCGCTGTCGTGGCCCGAGCGGATTGAACACGACTGCTGGTACATCGACCACCAGGGCACCTGGCTGGATTTCTCGATCCTGCTCAGAACCGTGCTGCTGCTCGTCACCGTCCAGGCCGATTCCCACCCGCCGACCAGTGACGAGTGGGCCGGTGACCGGGGAAATGACTCTGCGAGTGAACCGGTGCGACCGGCCGCCTGATCCCTCTTCGAAACGCTGTCCGATCATTTCAGAAACCCAAACCGGAACCAGGCCCATCACGACATCCCAGCCGAGAATCGTGTGCGTCGGCTCCAATCTCGAAAGCCGCGTTGTGCTCGAGGGATTGATCGCCACCGGTGCGCAGGTCGTCGGCCTGGTGACTCTGCCGGGCGGCAGTTCGGCGGTGTCCGACCACGTGGACCTGCACCCGCTGTGCCAGCAGCACGGGATCGCGACGATCGACACGACCGACATCAACAGCGGCCCCACGATCAAGGCGATCGAGCGGCTGGAGCCGGACTACCTGTATACGCTGGGCTGGAGCCAGTTGTTCGGCGACGAGTTGTTGTCGGTGCCGGCCCGGTATGTCGTCGGCAGCCACCCCTCGCCGTTGCCCGAAGGTCGAGGTCGCGCGCCGGTGCCGTGGACAATCCTGCAGGGTTGTGACCGGTCAGCCGTTACGCTGTTTCGAATGGACATCGGAGTGGATTCCGGGCCGATCCTCTGCCAGAAGTGGTTTTCGGTTCCACCGGGTGGCTACGCCAGCGACATCTACGAACTGGTCGCCGACAACCTCCGCGACGCCTTTTGCGAACTCCACGAGGCCCAGCGGTCCGGAACGGTGGTCCCCGAACGGGTCCAGCCGACCGAGGGGTCCTCGTACCGGGCCAAGCGGACACCCGCCGACGGTCACATCGACTTCCACCAGTCGGCCGAAACCATCGAAAGGCTTGTCCGCGCTGTCTCGCACCCGTACCCCGGGGCTTACAGCTACTACGGGGGGACGAAGGTGGTCTTCTGGCGAGCGAGCCTGCAGGAGATCCCCAACCGTGTCGGAACCCCGGGCCAGATCCTGCTGTCACAAGACGGCCGGTTGCTGGTCCAGGCCGGTGATCGACCGTTGTGGCTGTTCGATGCGATGGTCGAGAGCGGCCCGGAATGCGATACCCTGTTCCGGCTGGGGCACAAGTTCGGGTACGCCGTCGAGGACGAACTGCATCGGTTGCAGAACGAGTTGTCGCGTTTGCGGATGGAATGGGACACGTGGCGGCAGGCCAGGGAGGCCGCATGAACATGAAGAACGTTTTGGTCGTGGCGGCTCATCCCGACGACGAGGTGCTTGGAGTCGGCGGGACCATCCCGTTGATCAAGGAGCAGGGGGGCAACGTGTCGGTGGTGATCGTCACCGACGGCAGCAGCACCCAGTACGCCGACGACCCCGACATCCTGGCTCGCAAGCAACAGCACGCGGAAAAAGCCAACCGGGTCCTGGGGACCGATGAACTCATCCAGTGGGACTTTCCGGACATGCGGCTCGATACGGTCGAGCACTGCCAGCTCAACCAGGCCTTCGAGTCTCTGATCCACCAGCGACGGTTCGACACGGTGTTTGTTCAGAACGGCGACGACATCAACATGGATCATCAACTGATCTACAAGTCGGTCATGGTCGCCACGAGACCGCTTCCCGATCAGCCGGTCAACCAGGTCCTGAGCTACCAGGTCAACTCGTCGACCGAATGGGGGGGGCGGACCCAGAACACGATTTTCTGTCCGAACTACTTCGTCGACATCAGCCGGACACTCGAAACGAAGCTCGCGGCGATGGAGGTTTACGTGGACGAATTGCGCGAGTATCCCCATCCTCGCAGCATCCAGGCGCTCCGCCAGAGAGCGATGGTCTACGGCAACGAGGTGGGCTACGAATCGGCGGAACCATTCAAACTGTTGTTGTTTCGGGGTGCCCTGGGGCAGGCCGCGTAACCAGTCACCACGGGACGTCCAAGTCGGAATCCAGTCATGCACGTGCTGTTTGTCCACAAGAACTTCCCGGCACAGTTCGGCCACATCGGTCGGCACCTGGTCGATCACCACGATTTCCAGTGCAGCTTCGTCTGTGAGCTGGAGCCGGGGGATTTCGACGGGATCGAGCGGATCCAGTACAAGATCGACGGGGGAGCGACCCGGGACACGCACTATTGCAGCCGCACCTTCGAGAACGCGACGTGGCACGCTCACGCGGTCTACGAGACGATGAAGGCCCGGCCGGACATCAAGCCCGACCTGGTGGTCGGACACAGCGGGTTTGGTTCAACCCTGTTCCTGGCCGACCTCTACGACTGCCCGATCGTCAATTACTTCGAGTACTACTATCACTCGAAGGGATCGGACCTGGATTTTCGTCCCGAGTTCCCCACCCGGGAACTCGATCAACTCAGGTCACGCACCCGCAACGCGATGATCCATCTCGACCTGCAGACCTGCCGGGTCGCCTACGCACCGACCAAGTGGCAGGCCGGGCTACTGCCATCGGAGTACGAGCACAAGATCGAGGCCATCTTCGACGGGATTGATCGCGAGGTCTGGCGGCGGCGTCCGGACGTGCCCAGGAAGATTGGCGACCGGGAGATTTCCCCGGAGACGCGGATCGTGACCTACGTCTCGCGAGGTTTCGAGTCGATGCGTGGTTTCGACATCTTCATGAAGGTAGCCAAGCGAATCTGTGATGCCCGGGATGACGTGCTGTTTGTTTGCGTGGGCAGTGACCGGGTCTGTTATGGAGGCGATCTGAACCGGATCGAGGAGGATTCGTACCGCGAGCACGTGCTCAAGCAGGACGATTACGATCTCTCGAAGTTCCTGTTCACCGGCCGGGTCACTCCGTTCGAACTGGTCGACATCTTCTCGCTGTCGGATCTCCACATCTACCTGACCGTTCCGTTTGTGCTCAGCTGGTCGATGATGAACTCGCTCTCGTGCGGCTGCACCGTGCTGGCCAGCGACACCGAGCCGGTGCAGGAGATGATCCGTCACGGCGAAAACGGCCTGTTGGCCGATTTCTTCGACGTCGACGGATTCACCGAGCAGGCCCTGGAGGTGCTCGAAGATCCCGAGAAATTCCGGCATCTCGGCCAGGCGGGCGAGGCCATGATCGAGCAGGATTACAGCCTGGAGGTCTGCCTGCCGCGAATGCTCGACCTGTACGAGAGAGCGGGAGCCTCTGGCCAGGCGGGCTCCGCCCGGGGATTCGCGTAAAACCGGGTCGCCGGTCCGCTAGATGACCGGATCGATCAGGTTGTCGCGGTCTTCGAAGTCGAACGGGTAGTCGTCGGGCAGGAAGTCGTCGTCGATCTGCCCGCCACCGAGTTCTCCGTCGTCGTAGTTGTCGTCGCCCTCGTTGCCGGCGAGCGTGTCGCTGCCGCCCTGTCCGTTGAGGTAGTCGTTGCCGCCATCACCGACGATCAGGTCACGTCCGCCACCACCCAGCAGCGTGTCATTGCCATTGCCGCCACTGACGATGTCGGCACCCCGCCCGGCGTTGATCTTGTCGTCACCGTCCTCGCCGGCGATCGAATCGTCACCGAGTCCGCCGTTGATCGTGTCGTGACCGTCGTCACCGTTGAGAACGTCGTTGCCGTCACCGCCGTCGATCGAGTCGTCACCCTGGCCGCCGAGAATGCTGTCAGCTCCGTCAAACCCGATCAACGTGTCGTCTTCGGCACCGCCGTCCAACTGGTCGTCACCGGTTCCGCCGTTGAGCGAATCGCTGCCGTTACCGGCCTCGAGCCGGTCGTCACCCTTGGAGCCGTTGAGCGTGTCGTTGCCGTTGGACCCCACCAGCGTGTCGTTGCCCGAGTTGCCGGTCAGTTCGTCGTTGCCGCCGTTGCCGTCGAGGTTGTCGTCGCCGAGACCGCCCCGCATCGTGTCACTGCCGTTTCCACCCTGAAGCGTGTCCTCGTCGGCTTCACCCCAGAGGAAGTCTCCACCGTCGCCTCCGTCGAGAACGTCGTCGCCGGCGCCCGCGGAGATCGAGTCGTTGCCGTCGCCACCGTAGAGGAGGTCGTCGCCGGCACTCCCGACGATCGTGTCGTCGCCGGTTCCGCCGTCGACGATCAGCTGGACCGACCCGATGTTGACGTTGCTGGCGAGGATCGAATCCCGGCCGTGTTCGCCGTTGATGTTCAGCTCGATTCCACCGACCGAGCCCAGCCCCTCGATCTCGATCCGGTCGTTGCCCGACCCGGCGTTGAGTTCGACGCGTTCGACCGTGCCGCCGTTGAGATCGACGTTGTCGCTGCCGTTGGTGATCCGCATGTTGCCGCTGGCCTGGCCGACGGTGAAGACGTCCTTGTTCGTACGTCCTTCGAGCTGGACCGTGTCGTCGGCGTCGCCCCCGTCCATCTGGTCGGAACCCTCGCCCACTTTCCAGATCAGGGTGTCGTTGCCGCTGCCGCCCTGGAGCGTGTCGATACCGCCCTGGCCACGCAGTTCGTCGGTATCCGCCCCGCCGTCGAGCAGGTCACGGCCGCTGCCGCCGCGGAGCGTGTCGTCGCCGACACCGCCACCAATGACATCGTTGCCGCCGCCGCCGTTGAGGAAGTCGTCGCCTGTGGCGATCGAGAACGGATCGGCGTCGTCACCTGAGATGACATCGTCGCCGCCACCACCGTGGATCGTGTCGTCGCCGTAGGACCCCTCGATCACGTCGTCACCGTCCTGGCCCTTGAGGCTGTCGTCCTGTCGGCCGCCCAGCAGGGTATCCCTGCCACTGCCGCCGAAGATCGAATCGTTGGCGTCACCACCGTCGAGCAGGTCGTTGCCCGAGGATCCGGTGATCGTGTCGGGGCCGTCGTCGCCGGAAACCACGTCGTTGCCGGCACCGCCGCGGATATAGTCACCGTCGGCTCCACCGCTGAGATCGTCCTTGCCGCCGTTGCCGATCAGGATGTCGGCCGAATTGCCGCCGTAGATCGTGTCGTGGCCGCCTCCACCGTAGATCACGTCGGAACCGCTGTCGCCGTGCAGCACGTCGTTGCCGGCCTTACCGTTGATCGTGTCCTGGCCGGCACCGCCGTAGACCGTGTCGTGGCCATGGTTGCCCAGGATCGAGTCGTCGCCGACGTCGGTCGTTCCGATCGCGTCGCCGTAGATCGTGTCGTTGCCGTGACCGCCGTCGATCGTGTCGTTGCCGTCACCACCCTCGATCACGTCGTTCCCGTGGCCGCCGTCGATGTCGTCGGCTCCGTCGCCATTGAGTACCACGTCGTCGCCGTGACCGCCGTCGATCGTGTCGTCGCCGTCACCGCCGTCGATCGTGTCGTGTCCGTGGTTGCCGACGATCGTGTTGGCCCCGTCCCCGGCGGTGATCACGTCGTTGCCGTGTCCGCCGTCGAGAACATCGTCGGCATCCGAACTGCCGATGATCGTGTCGTGGCCGTTGCCGCCGTCAACGTGGATCGTCAACGCGGGATTGTTGTAGACCGTCGTCGAGACGCCCGACAGATCTATCGTGTTGCTGCCGTCACCACCGTTGACGTTGATTCCCTCTACCGACGAGGCCGCCAACGTTCCCAGGCTGGTCACCGGTACACCGTTGGCTTCCACCCGGACATTGCCGAATCCATCGGCACCGACCTCGATCGAATCCGGGCCGTTGTCATCGGTCGCACTGACATGCAGCACGCCCTGGGTGAACAGGGCACTGACAGAGAGCAGTGTCCGGTCCTCAAGCCTTTCGAGTTCCCCTCCGGCAGATTGCTGCGACCGACGCCGCGGGCGACCCACCATGGTTCGGGAAATGCGTTGACGAAGTGAATCGAGCCACGAGTTGAAGATCATGCTTCCCATCCCTGGGCCAAAACGTCTCTATAGACCGCATCACCCGGATATCCGGAGCGATCGGACTAATCTGCTTATCGACTCGATACACGACGTTTCTCGTGACAATTCCTATCTGCGGCAAGAAGAACCCAAATTGCCCATTTTCCAGGCCGCGGCGCGCATCGCGTTGTCGTGAGGCGACCAGTTGGAGGGCTGGGAAAGATGGGTCAACGGGGTCAGGCTTCGTCGATCCAGTTCTCGATCAATTTGAACTGTTCATCGATTTCCCCGCTCGCACCGACGAGCACATCGGTTCCCTCGTTGCCGGCGATTGTGTCCGCCGAGCCGCCCTGCCCGTTGATGTAGTCGTCTCCATCGCCACCGATGGCGACATCGTTCCCGCTGCCTCCAAAGAGGGAATCCCGGCCGTCTCCGCCGACGATCAGATCGTTGCCACTGCCGCCGTTGGCTCGATCGTGTCCGTCTCCGGCCGAGATACGGTCCTGCCCGTTGTTTCCCAGGATCGTGTCGTGTCCATCGCCGCCGTACATCAGGTCATTGCCGTTGGCACCGCCGATCCAGTCGTGGCCGTGCCCTCCGATCAGGGTGTCGTTTCCCGAGTTACCGGCCAGCGTATCGTTGTCGGTGCCGCCATCGAGCCGGTCGTTGCCCGATCCGCCATAGAGCCGATCCTGGCCACTCTGTCCGTCCAGCAGGTCGTTTCCGCCAGCTCCATTGAGTCGATCGTCACCGGTGCCGGCCATCAGCGAGTCGTTTCCGGCCCCGCCCATCAGCGTGTCATTGTCGGGTCCACCGACCAGGTTGTCGTCGCCGGCTCCTCCCTGGAGATGGTCGTTTCCCTGTTGTCCATCGAGCCGGTCGGCTCCGCCGCCGCCTTCGAGTCGATCGCTGCCGTCACCGCCACGCAGCACGTCGTTTCCGTCTCCGGCGGTGAGCGTATCGTCTCCGGAACCGCCATCGAGAGTCTCGGCCCCGCTGCTGCCGGTAATCCGGTCGTTGCCGTCACCGCCGCTGAGTGCCATGGCTGTGGCGTGGATTCCGGCTGCGGTCGCATCGATCGTATCTCCGGCGGCCTCGCCCTTGAGGTTGATCTCGGCCACGGGTGCCCCTTCCAGTCCCGTCGCCACCAGGGTGTCCCGCCCGGGTCCGCCCCGCACGTCGAGTCTTTCGGTGGATCCGGCCAGCGTGACGGTGTGCGGCGCCTCGAGCACCTGCAGCCGGCCGTCGGCGTCGGCGGTGACGGTGAAGAGGTTGTTCTGGCTGTTCCCGTAGATCTCGGCCCGGTCGTACCCGTTTTCCCCGGCCAGCCAGTCGTTGCCTCCCCCCAGGTTCCACCACAGCCGGTCATCTCCGGCTCCTCCCAGGACGGTGTCGTGTCCGTTTTGCCCCTTGAGCGTGTCGTCTCCGGATCCTCCATCGAGCCGATCGTTGCCGCTGCCGCCGTAGAGCTTGTCGTTGCCGTCTCCGGCGGCGAGTTCGTCGTCGGAACCTCCGCCGTTGAGCGTATCGCTTCCAGCCCCGCCGGAGAGTGTGTCGGTGCCGCTTCCGCCGTAGAGCCGATCGTCTCCGTCGTCGTCGACCAGGTGATCGTTTCCGGCCTGCCCGTTGAGCGTGTCGTCACCGTCATTTCCGTCGATGCGGTCGTTGCCGGCTCCACCGAGCACCCGGTCCGCGTCGTCGCCTCCGGCCAGCGTGTCGTCGCCGGATCCCCCGCTGAGCGTATCGCGGCCGGACTGCCCATCGACGACGTCATTGCCACCACCGGCGTTGAGCGAATCGTTTCCTTGGGCTCCCAGGAGCGTGTCGTTTCCGTCGTGGCCCTTGATCACATCGTTTCCGGTGTGGCCCTCGAGCCGGTCGTGGCCTCCTCCACCCAGGATCGCGTCGTTGCCCGACTCGCCGGCCAGGTGGTCGTTGCCTGATCCCCCGTTGAGCGTGTCGTCGGCGGGTCCGCCGATCAGGGTGTCGTGCCCGTTGCCCCCGGCGAGGTCATCGGCTCCGCTGTCGGTCGTACCGGCCGAATCCCCGTAGACCAGGTCGGCTCCGTCGCCACCCAGGACGGTGTCGGCTCCGTGACCGCCGTGGATCGTGTCGTTTCCATCACCACCCTCGATCGAGTCGTTGCCCAGGTCGCCGCGGATCAGGTCGTCCCCATCGTCCCCGTCGATCCGGTCGCCCCCGGAATTGCCGTCGATCGTGTCCCCGCCGTGTCCACCGACCAGCCGGTTTCGCCCGCTGCCCCCATCGAGCCGGTCGTTGCCATTACCTCCCTTGAGCGTGTCGTCGAGGTTGGCCGAGGCGATCAGGGTGTCGTGGCCGTCTCGGCCGTCAGCGGTGATCTCGACACCACCGCCGTAGTTGAAGACCTGGGAGGTGATGGCCGAGAGGTCGATGTGGTTGTCGCCGGGACCGCCCTTGATGGTGATCGTGCGAATCGAACCGGCAGCGACCGAGCCGATGCTGGTGACCGGTACCGGTGTCTGACCCGCTTCGGCAGCCAGTACCTGCGCCTGGCCCGGCTGCGTGGGATTCTCGCGGACGATGATCGTGTCATCGTCGTGCGAGGTGATTGACAGGTCACCGGTGGCGTCGAGGAACAGGGCACTGACCGACAGCAGGGTTCGGTCCTCGAGCCGCTCGCTGCCACGCCACGGCCGTGGGTGTCTGCGGTTGTTCGTCATGGTGAGTCCGATCGGGGTGGGCCCGCGGACTCCATCATGAAAACGACGGGGAAGCAAAGTCCATGGGAAAACGCCGCCGGTGGCGATTCCCGCGTCTGGCGACCGCCAGGGCGGTCAGCGACGCCGTTTTCGACCTTCAGATGACCGTTTCGGCATGTGGCCGTGGTCGGCTAGGAGAACAGGTCGAACAGGGGGTCGGCATTGTGGACCAACTCGACAGGTCTCCCCTGGCGATCGTTGATCCGCATGTGCGGGTCGATTCCCAGCGCGTGGAAGATCGTCGCGGACATCTGTTCGGGGCTGACCGGTTTGTCGATCGGGAAACCGGCCTGCTTGTCGGAGGTGCCGTAGGTGACACCGCCCCGGATTCCGGCTCCGGCCATCAGGGCCGGGAAGCAGTAGGTCCAGTGGCTGCGTCCCCAGTTGCCGTACTTCTTGGGGGTTCGCCCCATCTCTCCGCAGACAACCACCAGGGTCTCGTCGAGCAGTCCGCGGTCGTCCAGGTCGGTCAGCAGGGCGGAATAGGCCTGGTCGAAGCCGGGGATCAGGTGATTCTTGAGGTCGTTGCTGGAACGGTGAGAATCCCAGCTGTAGCCGTCGGGGGTGTCCCATGCCACCGTTACGAATCTCGAACCGGCTTCGAGCATCCGCCGCCCCATCAGCACCGACTGGCCGAAGAGATGTCGACCGTAACGGTCTCGCAGCGCGGCCGATTCGCGACGGATGTCCAGTGCCGCCTGCATCCGGGGTGAGGTAGCCAGGGCGATGGCACGTTGACGCACCTTGCCGTATTGGCCGATGACTCCCGTGTCATCCAGTGTCCGCCGTTGTGATTCGAATTGTTCGAGCAGAGATCGACGGCGATCGAGTCGATCGATCCGGACCTCGTCGTGAGAGAGGATTCCTCGGATGCGGAAGTCGAGTTCCTCGTCGTTGCAGTCGCGGAAATAGGGGTTGTCGGTCTTGTTGCGTTTGCGAATGTCAGTGGCCAAGGCGTTGTAGGCACTGCCCAGCCAGCCGCCGTATTGACCGGGACGGTTGATGCCCTGAAGGGCTCCGAG
>DLVV01000099.1 GCA_003445035.1 Planctomycetaceae bacterium
CTCGACGGTCATCTCGCCAATGTAGTCGGACCGCATGATCGTACTGGAACCGACACGGTCGGAGAGACCCAGGACGTGTCCCGTCTCGTGAGCCACCACCGTGAACAGGTCCATCGTCTCGTGCCGGTCCGGATCGCCGGTGGTGGTGTCCCAGGCCTCGGTCTCGTCGAGCCAGACCACCCCGTGGATCCGCCAGTCCAGTTGCCGCGACAGGACCCTCTGGCCACCGCCGACACCCAGCACTCCTCCGGGAGCACCCTCGTGACCGACGACCTCCAGGTCGCCGACCCCGATGTTGACGATCTGTGACGCGGGACGTTTGGTGTCTCGCTGGAAATCGACTCGGCCGTCGACTGCCGTTTCCCAGGTCCTGAGCGCATCCTCGGCCCGCTGCTGCTGCTGCGGCGTCATCCGGTTGACCGCTCCCGCCTGGTCGCGGAAATCGTAATGGATCACCATCGTCGACGGTTGGAACAAACCGGTGGCCACCTCATCGATCGACTCGGCCCGCACCAGCCGGTCCTCACCGTCCTGCTGCAGGTAGTCGCGGCCAGGGCCACCGTCGACCCGGTCACGCCCCTCGCCGCCGGTCAGCCGGTCGGCTCCACCATGCCCCTTGAGAAAGTCACGACCCGGACCGCCGTCCAACACGTCTCGACCACTACCACCCAGCAGGCGGTCGTCGCCGGGGCCGCCCAGGAGACGGTCGAAACCGGATTGGCCATTGAGTCGGTCACGGCCGGCTCCCCCGTCCAGCAGGTCGTTGCCCGCATTGCCGGTCAACGAGTCCGCGTCGACGCCTCCGATCAAGCGGTCGCGGCCACGGCCTCCCAGGATGCGGTCACGACCAGCACCGCCCTCGAGTCGATCGGCACCACCACGACCGTTGATCCGATCGTCGCCGACTCCACCGTCAATCCAGTCGTCTCCGTTTCCGCCGACCAGGCGATCATTTCCGGCACCACCGAAGATCGTTACCGGCAACGCCACCCCGTTGATCCAGACCTCGTCGTTGCCGCCACCAACGTCGATGGTGATCGAGGCAACTCGCGAGGCCTCAAACGACTCGCGTTCTCCGTTGAACAACACGGTCAATTCGTCCGTGCTGTAACCGATCTCCACCGTGTCCGACGCCGACGTGCCCTCGATCGACAACACCCCGTAGGAAATGTCAGCCGACAGAAGAGTCCGCGTCTCCAGCGATTCGATCGACGACCATCCCGTACGTCGCCGACGGCGACGACGACGACGGCCTGGCCACTTCAGCCAACGCATGACGAATCCCTGTCCATTGACGTTGGTCGCCGTCTCGAATCCAGGTCCGCCGAGATCCTCTCGACCGACCGTATCTCGCTCACAGTTGAGACGGCTCCACCTCTGTGATCGGCTCTCAGCCTCGGCGTCAACAACCGGAAATGAACTTCTGGGTAGTCCGCACCGGCCACTACTGGCAATCGCCTGCAGCAACAGACTATCCCACACTTCTCATTCCCCCCAAATTCAACGTCATGGTGACTGGAGCGGGGACTTTCCTAATGGAATGGGGCGACCGAAGTGTCCAATGCCAAGCCGGAGAATCCATACAACCGATACAACCGGTACCACCGTCACCCCTAAAGGAGCGGGTTGTCCTGCGAAAACAGGCCACATGACTGGCCTGGCAGGTATCCGTGTTTGATGAGGTTGGCGGCGTGGAACTCGATGTGGATGGTGGTGAAAACGATGCGGACGCGAGGTTTCCTCTCGAACGCAATTTGGGCGACCGCGATAGTGGTGGCGGCTCTGCTGACACCTTCGTGGACTCGGTCCGCACCTCCGCAGAATGAGGAGTCGTTTCGCCCCCGGATCCTCAACCCGCGTCGGTCGGATCCCAATCGACAAACCCCCGAACCGGAACCCGCTCAACCCACCAGCGTGCTGGTCCCCGAGTTCGACGCTCCCTTCGGGTTCGGCGGTCCCTCGGGCGTGCTGCCGCGGGAGGATCAGCAGGGAAGTCACTTTGTTCCGATCGAGGATCGCTGGCGACTGGGAATGCCGGCCTGGGACCGTTACGGCAAGGGGCATCCACCGGTCGACGACTACCCCGGAGTGCTGGGACGTTGGTGGGATCCGTACAACCTGAACGTCCTGAAGGGCGACTACCCCCTGGTCGGCCAGGACACCTTTCTGAATGTCACCGGCATCTCCCAGCTGGTGCAGGAACTCCGGGAGGTCCCGACCGGGACGACCCCGTTCGAGAGCACGCTGAACCCGTTCTCCGAGGAGTTCTTCGGGGATCCCGAGCAGTTCTTCAGCACGAATTCCTTCCGGCTCTCGGTCGACCTGTTCAACGGCAGCGCCGGTTACAAGCAGCCGGTCTGGCGGATGCGAGCCACCCCGGTCTTCAACTTCAACTACCTCGACGTCAACGAACTGGCCGTCGTCAGTCCGGACGTGCGTGAGGGGACAACCCGCTACCGCACCGACTGGGCACTGGACGAGTGGTTCCTGGAGGCGAAGCTTGCCGACCTGGGACCCGATTACGACTTCGTCTCGGTCCGCGGCGGCTCGCAGTTCTTTGTCAGCGACTTCCGCGGCTTTGTCTTCAGCGACACCAACCGTGCCGTGCGGCTCTTCGGCAGCCGACTCTCAAACCGCGACCAGTTCAACGTGCTGTGGTTTGACCAGACCGAGAAGGAGACCAACAGCGAGTTGAACCTCTACGACGACCGCCACCAGAACACGGTGATCGCCAACTACTACCACCAGGACTTCCTGGTTCCCGGTTACACGGGGCTGCTCAGCTTTCACTACAACAATGACCAACCCGGAACCAAGTTCGACCGCAACCGGTTCCTGGTCCGGCCCGATCCGGCCGGGGTGTTCCAGCCGCACCGGGTCGAAGCGTACTACCTGGGCCTGGCGGGACAGGGCCACTTCGGCCACCTGAACGTCAGCAACGCGTTCTATTACGTCTGGGGACGCGACGGCCTGAACCCGATCGCCGGCCAGGAACAGGACATCGAAGCGCAAATGTCGGCCATCGAACTCTCCTACGACCGCGACTGGGCTCGCTTCCGCGTTTCGTGGTTCTGGGCTTCCGGTGACCCCGACCCCAACGACGGGGACGCCGAGGGGTTCGACGCGATCTTCGACAACCCGAACTTCGCGGGTGGCGAATTCAGCTACTGGCAGCGGCAAGCGATCCGCCTGTTCGGCGTGGGGCTGACCCAGCGGCAGAGCCTGGTGGCCAACCTGCGTTCGAGCAAGACGCAGGGACAGTCGAACTTTGTCAATCCCGGCCTGTCACTGGTCAATGCCGGCATCGACATGGACGTGACACCCAGGCTCAAGCTGGTCGCCAACGCCAACTTCCTGTGGTTCGACGACACGAAATCGCTGGAGGTCTTCACGTTTCAGGACAAGATCGACAGCCAGATCGGCACGGACCTCAGCCTGGGCATCGAGTACCGCCCCTACCTCAACGACAACGTCCAGATCATCAGCGGACTCTCCTCGTTCATCCCGGCCCGGGGCTTCAAGGACCTCTACACCCCCTTCAACGGCAAGGTCGAAACACTGTTCGGCCACTTCCTGGAAGTGATCCTCACGTACTGATCGTCCTCCCACCCTCCACCCACACTGACCAAAGGCCAACCGGGACCGCACTGACGAAAGTGCCTCGACTGGCAGGAGTCAAACACGGATGTCACGAACACGCCTGATCGCCGGAATCGCGGTGCTGCTAGCCTGGGGGACCGTCTCGGTCGTGATGCAACCGAAGCGTTCGACCGGAGAACGGCTCGAGGCGTCCGAACCGTCGAACCGTCGAACCGTCCCGGTCCGACCACCCGGCCGCGTGATTCCTCCCCCTGACGGCGAGGCCGTCCCCAGCGACCTCTCCCGGCATTTCGTTCTCCCTACCGTCGTCAATTCGGCCCCCGTCAAGACGCCGACACGCAACGGGCTGCTCGGCCAGTCCCTCGCCGAGGAATCTGCCAAGAGCCAGAGTTGTGTGGGTTGCCACAAAACGGTCGGCGACCCACACGGCAGCCAGGCCCTGAACCTCGGATGCACCGACTGTCACGGCGGCGACGCCACCTCACCGGTCAAGGACGTCGCTCACGTCCAGCCACGGCATCCCGCGGCGTGGAACTCTTCGGCCAACCCGATCCGCAGTTACACCCTGCTCAATCACGAACGCCCCGAATTCATCCGTTTCGTCAATCCCGGCGATCTTCGCGTCGCTCATCAAAGTTGCGGCACCACCGGCTGCCATCCCCGCGAAACCCTCGAGGTCAAAAAGAGCATGATG
>DLVV01000283.1:0-8081 GCA_003445035.1 Planctomycetaceae bacterium
CGTGCAGTGGGCCTATGCCGTCAGCCTGGACGAATCGTTGGATTTTGCCCCCGGAGAATTTCGTCTGCTCGACGAGAGCGAATACACGGGGGTGGCGCAGGGAGCCGGAGTCCAGCGTGAGGATCTGCCCAAGCTGTACAAGCTCCGGGAGGATCCGTCCCAGGAGTATGTCGTGATCAACGGCGGGGCCGTGCCGTTCGATGATTTCCATTTCGTTTTCAAGAATACGACGTCCGCCGAGATGCCCCGCAGCAGCAGGGGCATCTACATGTTCATCGCGACCGAACAGCACTTCCGCGGCCAGTTGACGCTGAGCATCGTTGCGTCGTTGATCGTGATCATCTTGCTGTTCTTCCTCGGAACACTGTTCACCAAGGGGATGGGAGGCTGGGCCGTGCGGAAGTTCGAATCCGCATTTGTCGGCCGGGTCCCGCTGGTCAGCAACGTCTACTCGTCGGTCAAGCAGGTCACCGATTTTCTTTTCACCGAGCGGACAATCGAATACAACCGGATCGTGGCGATCGAGTATCCACGCAAGGGCATCTGGTCGCTGGGCTTCGTGACCGGTGAGAGCCTGCTGGAGATGACCACGTCGGCCGGCGTGCCCCTGGTCAGCATCCTGGTGCCGACTTCGCCGATGCCGGTAACCGGTTACACGATCAACGTGCCCAAGAACGAGATCATCGACCTGGACATGACCATCGACCAGGCCTTCCAGTTCTGCATCTCGTGTGGTGTCCTGGTCCCCGCCAATCAAAAGGTGACTCCCGAGTCATTGCAGCAGGCGTTGACTCAGCGATTGACAGGCGACGCCGATCAGCCGGTGGTGACCCGTCCGTCGGAGAGTGAACTTAGTGTCGTGCCGGAACCGGGTGGACAGTCATCGGAGGGTCCTGATGTGGCCAAGGATGCCACGGGAGAGCCGGTGTGAGCGATGCGGTGGTCCGGATCGCCACGCGAGCGAGTCGGTTGGCGCTCTGGCAGGCTCGTCACGTTGCTGGCCTGCTCGAGTCGGCCGAGTCGGGCTTGGCGGTGGAACTTGTGGAGGTGAGCACCGAGGGGGACCGTGACCGTGTCCAGCGGCTGGATGCGATGGGCGGGACCGGAGTGTTCACCCGCGAAGTCCAACTGGCGGTGCTGGACGGCCGTGCCGACCTCGCCGTCCACAGTCTCAAGGACCTGCCGACCGAGGTCGTCGATGGGCTGCTACTGGCGTCGGTGCCCGAACGTGGCAAGTCCGGCGATGCGGTGATCGTCGGCCGGCCGGTGTCGGCGCCGGTCGATGCCGACGGTGGGCTGGAGGTGCTGGCGATCGGGTCCAGGGTGGGGACGGGGAGTCCGCGTCGCCAGGCTCAGATCCGACATCGCCGTCCCGATCTGGAAGTGGTCGGGATCCGGGGCAATGTGGAGACCCGGTTGAGGAAGCTGGAGGAGGACGAATACGACGCGGTGGTGCTGGCCGTCGCCGGGCTCGAGCGACTGGAACTGGGCGAGCGGATCACCGCGGTGTTGGATCCGGATGTCGTGTTGCCGGCTGTCGGACAAGGAGCACTGGGCCTGGAATGCCGCGGCGACGATGCCGAGACGATCGCGCGACTGGAGACAATCGGCGACCCGGCAACACACCGGGCCACCGCGGCCGAACGTGCCATGTTGTCTCGCCTGCGAGCCGGATGTCACGCTCCGGTGGGCGTGCGCACCGGTGAGGCCGATGGTCGCCTGTGGCTGCAGGGTGTTGTGCTCGATTCAGAGGGCACGCGGCGGGTTGCGGTCCGGTCCGAGGCCGAGGCGGCGACTGTTGATCTCGCCGAGTCACTTGGCCTGGCGGTTGCCGACGAGTTGCTTGCCGGTGGAGCGGCCGAACTGATCTCCGGGTGAGGTCACCTTCGGGGCCGGCGAAACCGAAAAATAGGCGTTTTCGGTCAACGGGCGGTTCTGGTTCTTTCTCCAGAGACGGTGAGGCCGCAACTCGTGGAGGATATTTGAGGGGTGAAGTGCCTTGGCCACCGGGTGGTCGCAGCCACAGGCCCAGGCGAGTACCAGGACGACCGACAGGGCCACGACGAAACGGGCCGTAATCCTGCGGTCAGCGAGGATGTGGGGGGTTGCCATCGGGCTACTGCGGCCGACCGGGAACTGGGGAGACGAGGACGGCCGGGAGGGTAGTCGATTGACGTGTGGGGCTCCAAGAGCGTTTGCCTACCAGAGCGTGTAACCGCCATCGATGACGATCGAGGCCCCGGTGATGTAACGGGAGGCGTCGCTGGCCAGGTACACGGCCAGGGGGCCCATGTCTTCGGGTTGTCCAAAGTCGCCGGCGGGGATCTGGTCGCGAAACGTCGTGATGATTGCGGGGTTCTCGGCTGCCCACTTCACGTTCGGTTCGGTCATGAATCCTCCGGGACAGATTGCGTTGACGGTGACCTGGGAGGGGGCCCAGTCGGCGGCAGTCGCACGGGTGAAATGGATCACCGCGGCCTTGGAGGTCTCGTAGCTGCGTCCCCCGATGTCCCGATTGACGACCATTCCCGAGATCGATGCGATGTTGATCACCCGCCCTCCGGAGCCCCGGGCCACCATCGCTCCGCCGATCAGCTTGGTGCAGAGAAAGGTGCTGTTGAGGTTCAGGTCGAGAATCCTTTGCCACTCCTCCAGTGGCATCTCGGTGGTGGGGATGTCGATCCGACGGCCGCCGACGTTGTTGATCAGGATGTCAATTGGCCCATGCTCCTGGAGTGCCGTCTGGCAGGCGGATTCGCACTGGTCCATCTGGCCCACGTCGGCGGTGATGGTCACCGCCTGCCGCCCTCGCTCGCGAATGTCTGCGGCGGTGGTTTCGAGGCTCTCGGTGTTGCGGCCGACCAACACCACGTCGGCTCCGGCCTCGGCACAGGCCAACGACATTTCGCGGCCCAGTCCCCGACTGCCTCCGGTGATGAACAGGCGTTTGCCGTCGAGACGAAATCGATCCAGAACACTCATGGCAGGTCGCCCTCCTGTGGGAAATCGTCGACCGGGGTCGAACTGTGGTCGGGTGTAACCGGGGGAGTCATCGAAGGAGCCTCGGACTGGAGTGACACTGGCTGACGTCGGTACAGGTGCACGTCCATTTCCTGGATCGTCCAGCAGTCCTGGTGGCTCCAATCCTCGGGGATCGTGAACGAGGACTCGGTCGGAGTTCGTAGCAGCATCACCGCGTCGTCGCTGGTCGTGCCTTCTCGAGCCAGTCTCTGCAGCGACCGGAACAGCGGCGAACGGTCAACCAGGCGAGGGATCATGGCGAAGGGGGGATCGCAGAAGACCAGGTCGAACGGCAGCAGGTGGTCGACGTTTTTCGGTCGGAACGAGCAGCGGAGCATGTCGGTTTTCCAGCACAGGTAGTCCTCGCGGATCCCGATTTTCTCGACGTTCTTTTTCAGGATTTCGTGAACACGGCGATCGGCTTCGACAAACACGACCGAACGGGCTCCTCGGCTGAGTGCTTCCAGACCGATCGTCCCCGTCCCGGCAAACAGGTCTGCCACCTTGCGATCAGCGACCAGGTCGAGGTCTTCGAGTCGCTGGAACACAATCTCCTTGAGCAGATCCGGAATCGGGCGAGTGGTGTTCCCCGGTGGAGACAAGACCTTGCGTCGTCGATATTGTCCGGCCACGATCCGCAACGCTCAATCTCCCCTCAAATTCACTGCTCGTCGCACCAAAGGTGACGCGACCCGAGAGAGGCGGCAAGTCCGGCAGAGGAGTTTTCAGCGCGATTTGGGCCGTCCGAGGAGCCCGTGCATAAAGAGCGGTTGATCTTATGAGAATCAAAAGTGGCGGAAAAACGCCGAGGATTCGTTGACAACACGGGGGTTCGCGAGTTTACTACGCCACCATGCAGGCGGCGTTGGCGGTCTGCTCAGGATGTCGAGACAAAGAGAGAGGAACTCACATGGCCGGAAAAGCGATGACCAAGACCCAGGTTCTGTCCAGCCTGGCTGAATCAACCGGGCTGTCGAAGGGACAGATTGAGGACGTGATCGGTGCGATCGGGACACTGATCGGCAGCGAGTTGAACGAAGGAAACCCCTTCAACGTGCCGGGTTTGATGAAGGTGACGACACGGGTCAAGGCCGCTGTTCCGGCCGGTCCGCGGACGAACCCGTTTACGGGTGAGACCAAAATGGGTGAAGCCAAGCCGGCTCAGACCGTCGTCAAGGTTCGGCCTCTCAAGGGTCTGAAAGACCTGGTTTCATCACCAGCGGCTGCCCCAGCGGCTGCCCCAGCGGCTGTCGAAGAGCCTGCTGCTGACGAGTCTCCATCGTTCTAGCAGTGGCAGCGAAGGTCGATTCGTCTCTTCGGTTCGTTTAGATGCCTCGAAAACGCCGATTTTGGTGTTTTTTTGCCGGGGTTGTGGCGCAAGGTACTCGGTGATCCGCGAGTGGCGATTCGGCAGCAGGTCGGTGACGTAAGTCGTTGTCGATATACGGTTTCCGATGCAATCGGTGCGGCGGGTCGGGCTCGGTCCGTCGTTGGGCCGTTGGTCTCGGTGCGTTTTCACTGTGTGATGACCCGGAGACCGGGTTGCGAGGTGGTTGACCGGCGTATTCTCCGTTCGTAGAATGCGGTGCGCTTGGATTCGTTGCGTTTTCTGCGGTCTGTTAGCCTCTTTTGGCAGAGGTTGGTGGTCTGAGAAACGCTTCGAAACCAGGTGAAGACTCAATTGGTCGTTCGTTGGGTGGCCTGAGACGGTCGCTGAACGGTCGAACATCACCTCCCGAGAGACCTGCTGATGCTGGTTCTGTCCCGCAAGCGGAGCGAGAGCATCGTGATCAACGAGAATATCGTGATCACGGTTGTGGAAGTCCGCGGTGACAAGGTGCGTCTCGGGATCGAAGCTCCACGGGAAGTTCCGATTCATCGCAGCGAAGTGCACGATGCGATTCGCACGGAGCAGGCGGCTGCTGAAGAGTCGGACGCGGATGCTGCGTCCGTGACGACGCCGGAAGGCTGAGACCGCTGTTTGCGGTGATCGTCATTCCGTTCGGGTGAGTTGGACGGGGTGCGGCTGGAAACTGTTCGACGGCGGATCGTGCTGTCGCCGACGCCTTGACATTCCAGGCGATGTGCCTAAAGTGTGGCCGAAAACCGACCCGGCCCCGTCGTCTAGTCAGGCTCAGGACTCCGGACTTTCGCTCCGGCAACAGGGGTTCGAATCCCCTCGGGGTCATTTTTCTTAGACAGCAACGGCTCGCATTCTGCCGGAGGGCGGTGGTGTGCGGGCCGTTTGTCGTTGGGCGTGTGTCGAAGATTTGGAAGCTCGACTCAGGTCATCCGGATCCAGCGTTTCAGGACCAGGGCCGGGATCATCAGTGAGGCAATCAGCAGGGCCGGTGTTGTGCGACCAGAGGCGGCCAGGGCGAGGGTGGCGTCGATCATGATGAGTGAGAGCAGCAGGATGCCAACTCCGGATTGCACACGTTCGGGCTGTGGATCCCGAATGGCGGCGATCAGTCTCCGGTTGATCGACACCACGATCAGGGCCATCAGTAGGAGGACCGACGTGGAGGCGTTCTGCTGCTGGGCGGTCTGGCTCATTCCTGCGAAGGTGATCAGCGTGGCCAGTCCGATGTTGATCAACAGGACAGCTGCCGTCAGTTGTCCACGGGTGCTGGATCCGGCTTCGTTCCGGGCGAACCAGGTGACTCCGGTGATGTAGATCCCCAGCCCGGCGGCCACGTGCAATGGCGGGCCCTGGGCGAGTGCTTCCAATGAGCCGCCAACCGTGGCTCCCAGAAGGACATTGAGGCTGCGGCAGGCTCCCATCGCCAGCGGCCCCAGTGGAGTGGTCTTGAGCAGTCCGTCGTAGGCGAGGACACAAACGGCGAGTCCGAGCGCGACCAAAAGGCCTGCTCTGGACGAACTCCCGTCGGCCGTTGCCGCTGCGACCACCCCACCGATCATCAACACCGTTCCCAGGGTGACGGCTGACGACAGGGTGACTCGACCCGACGGCAATGGTCGGCCCGGCCGCTCGACCGCGTCGCGATGCCGATCGAAGACATCGTTGAAGACCATCCCCGCGAGGTAGAGGCCGGCGGAAGCGATCAGGAGCAGGCCAAGGGTTCTGGGAGAAGTTGTCGCGTCAGCGGTGGCGACCAACTGGGTTCCCAGCAGGATGTCGGCCAGAGCGGTGAAGACCGTCGGCAATCGGACCAGTTGCAGCCAGGCCAGCAACGGCGAGGAGTGGGGCTGCGTGGACGTGGGTGGTGGCGTGGGCATGGGGTCAGGAGATCAGGGTTTGGAGTAGTTCGACGAGTCCGTGTTCGAGTTGATCGATCGCCTCGCGAGTGTCTGCGTCGTCGGGTTCCAGTTGCCTGGCGAAACCGTAGAACTTGATTTTCGGTTCGGTGCCCGAGGGCCGGACGGCTAGGGTGATCATCGGCGAATGGACGGGGTTGCTCTCGAAGACCAGGAGGTTGGTCGAGGGGGCCGGCAGTGGTTGGGCAGTTCGGTTGTCCGGCAGACTGCGGATTTCGTGGCTCTGGTAGTCCCTGACTCGGCTCCAGGAATGTCCGCCTGTGCTGGCCGGCGGCTGGTGGCGGAGCGAGCCCATGGCCTGGTCGATTTGCTTCCGGCCGGACGGACCGTGTGCAAAAACGGAGTGTTGAAACTCGTTGACCCGTCCGTGTTGCGAGAAGATGTCGTCGAGACGGTGCCAGATGGTACGGTTTTCGGCGTGGAGTTCCAGGGCGACGTCGGCGACCAGCAGTGCGGCCACGGCGGCGTCCTTGTCCCGGCAGTACGTCCCGGCCTGGAATCCGATGGATTCCTCACACCCGAAGACAAATCCTTCGGGACCTCGTTGTTGAATCTCTCCTGCGATGTGCTTGAACCCGACCGGCAGGTCGTCCACGGCCTGGACTCCGTGACCGCGGCAGAGCACTCCCAACAGCGGCGTGGTGACCAGAGTGGTGAGCACGTACGCCTCGGGGGGCCAATCGTGTTGCCGGAGCAGGTGGTCGAGCAGGATGACAGCCAATTGGTTGCCGGTCATCACTCTCCACACACCGTCAGGATCGGGGGCGGCCACGGCAAGTCGGTCGGCGTCGGGATCGGTGGCCAGGACGAGGACCTGTCCGTTTTGATCGGCGGCGGCGATTGCCGGCCCGAAGACCTCCGGACGTTCTGGGTTGGGCAGTTGATCGGGCACCGCGGTGAAGTTCCCGTCAGGAGCGGCCTGCGGTTCGAACAACTCGACGCCGACGAAACCGGCCTCGTGGAGCACCGGCAACACCGAGCTGGCACCGACCCCGCAAAGCGGCGTGTAGAGGGCCGAAAGGGTAGCTGGGTCGTGGGCTTGGAGATCAGCAGCCGGCCGTCGGATTGCGAGGACGGCCTGACGGTACGCCTGGTCGATTTCGGGACCGAGTCGGGTGATGTGGCCGTCCTGGATGGCCTGGTCGTAGGCCATCGTGGGGATTTCGGTTGAACGGGCAACACACTCAACGATTCCACTGTCGTGAGGTGGGAGGACCTGGCCACCGTGCGACCAGTAGGCTTTGAAGCCGTTGTCCGAGGGCGGGTTGTGTGAAGCGGAGATGACAACTCCAGCGACGCACGCGAGATGTCGGACGGTGAACGAGAGCGTGGGAGTGGCCCGGTGCCCATCGAATTCGAGCACCTCGAAACCGTGGGCGGCGAGGGTGGTGGACACCAGGCGGGCGAACTCGACCGAACGGTTCCGGGTGTCGTGAGCGACCGCGATGCGGCCACCTGTGTGCCCGGTGTCCTGAAGATGGCGGGCCAGGCCATGGGCACTTTCGGCGATGGTCCGCGAGTTGATCGTGGCGGTGCCCAGTGGGCCCATCACCCCCCGCCGGCCCCCGGTGCCGAACGGAATCTCTTCCCAGAACAGCCGGACCAGCTGGTCGGTGTCATCGGCGTCGAGCAGCGCCGCGACGGCACCGGAAAACTCGTCCAGTGCGGGGTCGGTCAGCCAGCGGCGGATACGCCCGGCGACTTCCGGGTCGATCCGGCCGTCGGCAACCGCCTGTTCCAATCGCGCCGCCGACGACTGCACGGGTCCTGTCCTCGTGGCG
>DLVV01000283.1:8461-21950 GCA_003445035.1 Planctomycetaceae bacterium
GGCCTTCTTTTTCGCCCGGGTCTTGGACCCCTTGGACGTCTTCTTCTTGCCACCGCTGAAGATCTGGTCCCAGCCTTCGCGGAAATTGTCGTTGGAGCCGGTATGGACTGTGTAGCCCGTCATAATGTCGTTGCCGTCTGTGTGCCGAAAATAAAGATCGGGGGCTGCCTGCCGCCACCCGCGTCCGGCTCTATTCTTGGAATGGTCCGACAGGGGTCAAGGCCGGTCGGACGGTTTCCCGGGAGCCGAAAAGGTCGATTTGTCATCAATGGCAGGAATTTGATAGGATGGGAGCCATGAGTGGAATGGTTCGTTCACCGATTTCTCATCCCCATCTCTCGCGGCGGCAGTGGCTGCAGGCGGGTTCGATTGGGTTGATGGGCCTGACGCAAGCCGACGTCCAGGCGGCTCGTGATCAGAATCGTCGGGCTCCGGTCAAGTCGGTGATCTACCTGTTCCTCTCCGGAGGCCTGGGACAGCACGACAGCTTCGACATGAAGCCCGACGCTCCGGACAACATCCGCGGTGAGTTCGATCCGATTTCGACCCGGACTCCCGGGTTGCAGATCTGTGAGCACCTGCCGCGGCTGGCCGACTGCAGCGACAAGTGGGCGGTGGTTCGTTCCCTGTCGCATTCGACCAACGGCCACTCGCTGGGTCATCACATCATGCTGACCGGGCGGAGCGATACCCCTCGAGGCTTTTCGGGCAACAAGCCCCAGGCCACCGATCACCCGTCGATTGTCTCGCAGGTCGGTTACCTGCTGCGGGACCGTAGCAAGTTGCCCGGAGCCGCGGTGATTCCCGACATGATCACTCACGCCAGTGGCCGGATTATTCCCGGCCAGTTTGGCGGCGTGATGGGGGAACGCCACGATCCCTGGATCATCAATGCGGCTCCGCAATGCCGGATGTTCGGTGCCTGTCCGAACTGCTTTGATCATCAGCGGCGGCCGGTGCAGCACGTGGGCAGTACCGAGTTCCAGCCACCGAACCTGGCGTTGGCCGAAGGCGTGACGCAGAGGCGGCTTGATGACCGCACCCGCCTGTTGGGAATCGTCGAACGTCAGCAGAGTCATCTCGACCAGCTCGCTTCGGTCACCGATCTCGACCGGTACCGTGACAGTGCCATTTCCCTGCTGTCCTCCAGTGGGGTCAGGAAGGCGTTTGACCTCACGACCGAGCCCGACCCGGTCCGGTCGCTCTACGGTCGCAATCTCTTCGGTTCCTCCTGTTTGCTGGCACGTCGACTTGTCGAGTGCGGGGTGGGGCTGGTGCAGGTGAACATGGGCCGCAACGAGACCTGGGACACGCACGGCAACGCTTTTCCTCACCTGAAGAACAACCTGCTGCCACCGATGGACCAGGCCGTAGCCGGATTGGTCTCCGATCTTGACGATCGGGGCCTGCTGGATTCGACGATGATCGTGATGGCCGGTGAATTCGGTCGGACACCAAAGGTCTTCGGCCTGCCGCAGCACTACGAGTTGCCCGGACGCGACCACTGGGGTGCGGTGCAGAGCGTGTTCTTTGCTGGCGGAGGCGTTCGGGGTGGCACGGTGATTGGTGCCAGTGACAAGATCGGCGGACACCCGAAGGAATCCAAGCAGACGCCGGAAACGATGGCGGCAACCATCTACGACGTGCTGGGCATTCCGCACACGGGGGCCTGGTACGACTCCGAGGACCGGCCGCACCACGTCTACCAGGACGAGCCGATTCCCGGACTGCTGGCCTAGGGGCGGTCGCCGGGTCCGGCGACCCAGTCAAAGCCCACGTCCCAGTTGGGGACCGAGTGTGTCAGTGCCCCCATGCTGATGCGGTCGACTCCGGTGGCGGCGACCTCGGCGAGTGATTCCAGCGTGATGCCCCCGGAGGCCTCCAGCAGAACGCCGGGAGACCGCTCGTCGCGAATCGTCACGGCCCGCGCCAGTTCCCCGGGTGGCATGTTGTCCAGTAGCACCATGTCGGGGGCGGCCCGGAGTGCATCGGTCAGTTGTTCGATCGTATCGACTTCGACCTGCACGGGCAGGTTTTCGGGGACCGCGTCCCGTGCGGCGGTGACCGCCGAGGCGACGGCGAGCGGATCGCCTCGGCCGGCCAGGTGGTTGTCCTTGATCAGCACACCGTCGAACAGGCCCATGCGGTGGTTGGTTCCACCGCCACAGGCGACGGCGTACTTGGCCAGCCGCCGCCAGCCAGGCAGTGTCTTGCGGGTGTCGAGCACCCGGGAGTTGGTGCCGGCGACGACGGCAACGTGGGCCGCCACCTGCGTGGCGATCCCCGAGAGGTGGCCGAGGAAGTTCAGTGCCGTTCGCTCTCCGGCCAGAAGGCTGCGGACCGGTCCGGCCAGAGTGGCCAGGCAACTGGGCTCCCCGATCCGTTGTCCATCTTGGGCGGAGGTCGTGATGGTGACCCGGTCGTCGAGAGTCTCAAAAAGCTGTGTCACCACCGGCAGGCCGCAAACGGTGCCGTCGACCCGGTTGCGAATCTCGACCTGGCCCATCGCCTGCTGGTCGATGAGTGCGTCACCGGTCCGGTCTCCCTCATCACCGAGATCTTCGGCCAGGGCCAGCCGGATCAGCTCGGCGGCGGCGGCGGCTTCGACCGAAGTGAATTCGGGCGGGGCTGCGGGCAATTCGGGAGGCGGTTCCATCGCGAACATTCAAGCCACCTTGTCGCGGGGTGGCAACTGGTGTTTGATGGCCAAAAGGTCAGTGGGAGGAGGGAGGATCGTCATGATCGTGGGCGTGCCGCGAGAGATCAAGCAGGACGAATACCGTGTGGCGATGCTGCCGGTGGGAGTCGAGGAGTTGGCGCAGGGTGGTCACCGGGTGCTGGTCGAGACGGGAGCCGGGCAGGGCAGCGGAATTCCCGACGACGAGTACCTGGCGTGCGGGGCCGAGATTGTCGAGTCGGCCGAGCAGGTCTGGGCCGAGGCGGGGATGGTGATCAAGGTCAAGGAGCCGCAGCCTCCGGAGATCGTTCAGTTGCGACCCGGCCAGTTGTTGATGACGTATTTTCACTTTGCGGCTGACGAGTCGTTGACCCGGGGGGTGATCGATTCGGGAGTGACCGCCATCGCCTACGAGACGTTGCGGGGACGGCTGGGAGATCTGCCGTGCCTGACACCGATGAGCGAGGTGGCGGGCCGAATGAGCATCCAGCAGGGGGCGAAGTACCTGGAACGTCCCCAGGAGGGGCGGGGGATCCTGCTGGGCGGAGTCCCCGGTGTGCCACCGGCTCACATCGCGATCCTCGGTGGTGGCGTGGTTGGCAAGAACGCCGCCCAGATTGCTGCCGGATTCCAGGCCGACGTCACGATCCTGGACATCAACGTGGACCAGTTGCGGTACCTGGAGGACATCATGCCGGCCAACGTCAACACGACGTTTTCCGATCGGCACACCATCCGCGAGCAACTGGCGATGGCCGACCTGGTGATCGGGGCGGTGTTGATCGCGGGGGCCCGGGCTCCCCGGCTTGTCAGCGCCGACGACCTGGGCCGGATGAAGCCCGGGGCGGTGATCATTGACGTGGCGATTGACCAGGGAGGCTGCGTGGAAACGGCTCGACCGACGACCCACTCGGAACCGACCTACATCGAGGGGGGGATTGTGCATTACTGCGTGACCAACATGCCCGGAGCGGTCGGACGGACCAGCACCTACGCGCTGTGCAACGTGACCTTCCCCTACATCCAGCGGATTGTCTCGGACGGCCTGGCCAAGGCCGCCGCCACTGACAAGGGCCTGGCCGAGGCGGTCAACGTGCACGCAGGGAAGGTGACCAACCAGGCGGTGGCCGAGTCGTTCGGGATGCCGTGCGAAGAATTCTCACCACGGATGGGTTGATGGTGCTCGGGTCGGCCCGCGGGAGAATGCAGCTGTGAAGTCGCGTCGCAACTGGCTGGTGGCGATGGTCCCGCTGGGGTTGTGGCTGGCATTGTTCGGTCGTTACCTGTTTGCGGCCGACGGTGTGGCTCCGGCAGAACGGGATGGCGATTTCTACCTGTTCGCCTACCCATTGGCCGACGTGGCTTTCGAGATGCTGGGCCGGGGGACGATTCCCCATTGGAATCCCTACACCGATTGCGGTGTACCCCTGTTGGTCAGCGTACAACAGGGAGTGTTGTATCCGCCCAACTGGATTCACCTGCTGGTCTCGACCGAGCGGGCCTTCTGCCTGTTGATCGTCGCTCACACGTTGCTGGCGGGCGTAGGGACGTGGTTGTACTGCCGTGGCCGGGAGTGTTCCTCCGAAGCCTCTGCTGTGGCGGCGATGGTGTTCATCGGTGGCGGAACCGGGTTGGTGCACTTCCACGAGGGTCAGGCGATGATCGTCCACGCGATCGCCTGGTGGCCGTGGATCTTGTGGCAGTTGGATCGGCTGGCACGTCGTCGGAGTGTCGGAGGTCTGGCTGGCCTGGCCGGCCTGCTGGCCCTGCAGTTCCTGGCGGGGTGTCCCATCTTCACCCTGGTGATGGCGTGGATGATCCCGATCTACCTGCTGGTATTTTCGATGGACTGGTCGGATCGCTTTTCACGGGCCAACCTGGGCCGCCTGGCCGGAGCCGTCGCATCGGCGTTGCTGGCCCTGGGTCTGGTGATGGCGGTGTTGTGGCCGTCGATCGAGTTCATGGAGCAGGCTCACCGCGGCGAACTGTCTTTGGAGGTGGCCGAAACGCACTCGATTCCGGCGGCACACTGGGGGCGGGCGATCGTGCCCGGCCTGATGGGTGATCCTCTCAAGGGAACCTACTGGGGCGATCTGCAGAACTGGAACGCGATGTTCCACAGCGGCGTGGTCGCCCTGGTGCTGGCCGCCTGCGGGGTGTTCAGTCGCCACCGGAAGGAAGCAGTGTGGTGGGCAGTCATCACGCTGGGCCTGGCCTCGTATTGCCTGGGAGGCGTGGTCTATACGGTTTGCTATCTCTACGTGCCCGGCTTCAACCTGTTCCGCCGCCCGATCGTCCTGCGGCTGTTCCTGCTGTTCGCCGTGGCCGTGATGGCGGCCCTGGGCTGCGATGCGGTGCAGGGAGCTTCGAGACGCCGTGGCGGTTCCCGGGTGATGGTCGTCGCTTCGGGACTGGGCCTGGCTGGCCTGGTCTACGGGGTTGCCGGTTGGATGGGACAGATCGAACCTCCCGACTGGTGGCTGAGCCTGGTGAGGGCTTCGGATGGGGCCGGCGAATTGGTCGCTCGCGTGGACCTGCAGTTGGAGCGGTTTGCGGAATTGTCTCGGGAGATGGTCCTGGCCGGTTCGACCGTGGTGGCTGTCGCGTTGGCCCTGGGATACTCGAGATGGCGGCGGCAACCGGCGGTCGGGGCGATGGGATTGCTGGTGGTGATGGCTGTCGAGTTGTTCGTGATGGGGTCACCGTGGCTGCAGTCCTCGGAGGTCGACGAGAAGGCCGCACCGTCGCATCGCGTGGCCGAGGCGCTGGCTGGGGCAACCGGGGACTTTCGCCTGGCCTGCCTGTGCGACGAGTCCTCGAGGCTCTTCAACCGGTTTGCGATCGATCGGTTTCACACTCTCGGCGGTGCCGAGGATCTGATTCCCGGCCGGTTCAGCAGTTTCCTGTTCGCAATTTCCGGGCAGCCCCCTTTTCTGCAGCACGTGTTTGCCTTCGGTCCCGACACACCCCGGCCGGTCAAGCGTCAGTTCTTCGACCTGTTGGGGGTCCGGTACTATGTCTGTCCCCGGGGGGCACATCGGACCTACGCCGTCGACCTGGCCGGTGACCGATTGGTCAAGGAGAGCGTGTTCACTTACCGGGACGAGGTCTACGACCTGTTCGAGAATGCATCGGCCCGGCAGCGGGTGGTGATCGTGCACGATTGGACCCAGGTCGATTCGCTGGAAAGTCTCGAGGAGCGGGCCGGGTCCGAGCGGAAGTTGCTGGTGGCGCTGGAAGAGAGGTTGCGGCCGTTGATCAAACAGGGATTTGAGGGAGGCACTTTCGTCGAGGAACGACTGCCGCGGCCGGACGTACTCGAGGACGGGCCAGGGGCGGATCGGGGTTCCGAGTCGGTGACGTTGGTCCAACGACAGGCCCATCGGGTCACGGTTCGTGTCAAGCTGGCTCGTGCCGGACTGGTCGTGTTCAGTGACACCTGGACGCCAGACTGGAAGGCGACCGTTGACGGCCAGGTTGAACGAGTGGTCCCGGCCAACATGTTCATGCGAGCGGTTCCCTGCCCGGCTGGGGAACACACGATCAGTGTCTACTACGAATCCGACAGTTTCCGTCGAGGATCATTCGTGTCCCTGGTTTCGTTGGCGTTGTGGCTGGTGCTGTTGCTGGTGGGTCCGTTGGCACGTCGACTGGCCGTTGTCCGGAGCCCACAGCCATGATGCGGACACTGCCGGGATCGCTGGAATCGGTGTCGCATCTGGTTGTCGTCACGGTCGTCGTCGCTGTTGGTGTCATTGGGTGTCGAGATGAAAGGGCCGTCCGTCCGCCCACATCGGGTTCGGCCGTGAAATCCGAACCGGTCGTCGGTGTTCGCCGGGCCTCGCCTCCCCGGCCTCTGTTGAAGGTGGCCAAGGATGACGGCAGTGGAGAGTTCGAGCTGCTCGAGCTGACGGCCGGTGACCTGCGGTTCGCCGCCTGGGACAACACCTATTCGCCCAACCGGCTCAGTGGTATCCACTCGCTGCTGAATCTCCGCGACGCTCCGGATTACGATGCGTTCCGCGTGGCGTTGAATTTCGAGCACGTCCTCAGCGGGCATCGAGGACCGAGGAACGACTTCAGCCCGCGACATGGGGCCTATCGCCTGAAACAGATCACCGGTACGGGTGTCGAGTGGACTCGCCGGGCGGAGGACAGTCCGTGGAGGCTGGAGAGCACAATGGCGCTCAGCCCGGCTCCGCCCAACGCGATCGATTTCCGGTTCGCCTGTACGCCCGGTGATGCCGAATTGTTCGGGACGCACGGGTACGCGGTGTTGTTCTGGGCCAACTACATGAACCCGTTGACCGACATCGACATGCACTTTCGGGGTGTCAGCGGCCCGGATGCCAAAGAAGAGTGGGTCTCGGTGGAAGCACCCCAGACGGATTACCTGCACCGTCACGGCGGCGTTTACCGCAGTCGCGATTCGAAGAGGTTGCCCATCGACGACAACCACAAGTCACCCTGGAGCGTGGTGAGCTATGACTATCCCCGGTTCACCAAGCCGTTTTTTTACGCCCGGGCCGATCAGGGGATGGTGTTGATCATGATGTTCGACCGGATGAGGGGGGAGGAGGACGAGATCCGGTTCGCGATGTACCGCTTCCAGGTCAAGCCGGAATCACGCCGACCGGCATGGGACTTCCAGTACGTGATCCGGAGAGTGGAGTCCGGGCGGCGGTACGGATTTCGTGGCCGACTGGTCTGGAAGAAGTTCGAGAGTGCTGCCGATTGCCAGGCCGAGTACGAGCGTTGGGCGGCGACGGTTCAGTGACAGATGCCGTGGCAAGTTGTTGAAACGAACGGGGCGGGTCAGTTGGACTTGTATCCCAGTTGCTTGGCTTTGGCCAGGTCCGGTACGGATAGAGACCGTTTCCCCGATCGCAGATACGCGAGGCCACGATAGTAAAATGCCTCGCCGTTCTTTGGGTCGAACAGAATTGCCTTTGTGAAGTTCGAGATCGCCTCGGTATATGCTCGCTTGTCGAAGTGGACCCGGCCGAGTTGGCAGTATGCCGGAGCATAGTCAGGTTTGATTTGTATTGCCGTCTTGTAGTCCGAGATGGCCTTTTCGTTCCGCTCAGATACCCAATGACAAAGTCCACGGAAGTAATAGGCTTTGTAAAAGTCCGGCTTGAGCCGGATCGCCGTGTTCAAATCGGCGAGTTCCTTGGCGTCGTCCGACTCTGCCATAGCCCGAAAGAAATAGGCATCGGGAAAGTCGGGCTTGATCCGGATCGCTTCGGTGAAGTCAGCGATCGCCTTGGTTTTCAGGCTTTGCTGGTCCGATCTCCTGTAGACGAGGCCTCGCTCGAAATAGGCCAATGCGTTGTCTGGCTTGAGTCGGATCGCATTCGTGAAGTCAGTGATCGCCTGGGCATGGTCACCGTCTTCGCTGTAGACCAATCCCCTCGAGTAATGTGAGCGAGCGTGTCGTGGTGCCAACTTGATCGCTTCGGTGAAATCGCTGATGGCTTTGTCGTTTTCGTCATTTACCCAGTATTTAAAACCACGTGAGCAGATTGCTTCGACATAGTCGGGCTTGAGGCGGATGGCCGTACTGTAATCCGCGATGGCCCTGTCCTTGTTTTTGAATCCGAATTCCTCTCCCCGGAAGAAGTAGTACCCCGGCTGGTCCGGCCTGAGTCGAATCGCGGTGGTGAAATCAACGATTGCTTTGGCTGAGTCACCCTTGTCGGAGTAAGCCCTTCCTCGGAGATAGTGAGTTCCGGCACTGGATGGCGAAAGCCTGATCGATTCACTGAAATCTGTGATGGCTTTGTCGTTTTCGTCTTTTGACCAGTAACACACTCCGCGGTGATGAAGTGCTTCTGCAAAGTCCGGCTTGAGACGAATGGCAGAGCTGTAATCGATGACCGCTTTGTCAACGTCGTCTTCTTCACGTCCCCGCTCGAAATAGGCCTCGGCATAGTCGGACCGAATCCCGATGGCTGCGGTGAAATCGGCAATTGCCTGTTCGGTGTCGTCGGTTTTGCCGTGAGCCAGGCCACGCAGGTAATGGGCCTCCGCATCGTTCGGCTTGAGTCGGATCGACGAACTGAATTCTCCGATGGCCTTGTCCAATTTTCCTTCGGCGTACCAGAGTTTTCCTCTCCACAGGTAGGCCGCCGCGAAATCGGACTTGCGCTTGATCGCTTCTGAGAAATCTCCGATTGCCTTTTCGATTTCGTTTTCCGCAACCGAGACCCGGGCTCGCCAGAAATAGGCCGCTGAATCGTCTGGTTGAAGGCGAATCAACTCGGTGAAAACCACGTTCGCCTCGGCGTATTCACCACTCTCGAAATGGGCCAGGCCCTGGTTCATCTTCTCGGTCAGCCCGTGCGTTTGGTCTCGCTGGTTCTGAGTCAGCGGAGTGAGGGGCGGTGACGCCTGGGGATCGGGGCTGACGATCTGCCCGTTTTGATCCGACGAGCCGGAATTCAACGCGATGAGCACCACGGCCAGGGCCGTCGCCACGATCACTGCCAGGGCAGCACCTGCGATGATCAGCACGATCCGCTTTTGGTGAGGATCGTGGTCGAATGTCGGAGGTGCCGCAGGTGGTGTGGGGCGGGCTGCCGGACCATCCTGCGGAATCGCTGGCGAGTGTGACTGGACAGGCGCCACTTTCGGGGGCGGTGATTGACTGGTCTTCTGTCGCGGGGTCAACCCGAGTGATTTGATGGAACCGGCGACTCTCCAGGGGCCCTGTTTAGAGGTGGCGATTTCATCGTTGGGGTCGATTTGTCCCGCCCGAGCCATTTCCTGCAGGCGTTTTTTGTTCCAAGGTCCGAGAACCACCCCGTCGTTTCGTACAAAGAAGTCTGCCATTGCACAACGTCCGTTGCTGGGGAGGATCGAAAGCCTGTTCCGAGTCAACCTCTGGGCAAAGATTATTGTGCCACTCCACAAAGGGAGCATCAAGTAATTGAGGGACTCCTCGTGGTTGGCCCCGATTTCACATCCGGTTGGCTTGGAAAAAATTCGAGAATGCCGGGGACCGCCTGGCCGGGTTCGAGCGTTGGGCGACGGTACGGCTTCGTTGATTGGCAGTGATTCGAAGCCTGGACGAGCCGGTCCAGAATTGGTTTGGAGGGACCCCCGGTGACAGGGGACTTCCCGATCGCCTTTCAGACCTCATCGCGGACTCTCGCCCGCTTTGCCATCACCGATCGTACAAGGGACGCCGTTGCCCAGATCCCCAGGGGAATTACCACCAGGCCCATCGCTCCATAGTGTTCATAAAACCCGCGGACAGTCTCGGACTGCCCCACCGCAGTTCCGGTCCCGATGAACAGGGTCACGTAGATCACTCCGGCGACCAGCAGCACGCCGCACCCGGAGAGGATCGGGCCACCGAGCATTCCCGAAACGACCTGCAGCGGAGTTCGCAGGACCGGCAGAAATCGGCTTGCGAACAGGGCTCGTCCTCCCATCCGTTCGAACCGCTCACGTCCTTTCCGAAGTTTTTCCTCCGAGACAATCACACGGAAGGGCCACAAGGTGAGGACTTTTCGGCCGATGAGCCGTGCCGAGACGAACCAGCCGATGTCACCGAGAGAGATGCCGGCCAGGCATGCGGCGGCTGCAGGCAGTGGCTCGGCTTCGCCGGCAGCCACTGCTGATCCGACGACCAGACAAGTCAAGTCGTCCTGGATGACGGCCGCCACCGCGATTACCAGCAGCGCCCACGGCGAACCGAAGTCGATCGACTCGATGGAGAATTCCGGCATCGAGGCGCCTGGAAGTGGTGGAGGAAACCTGCCGCCAGTCTAACAGGTTGCTGGTCATCGGTGATCGGCCGCGGTTCTGCGTGGTAGTGACCGCCGCCCCCGGCATGAAAACGGAGCACCGTTGGAGGTTCGGAGCAAGAAGATCCTTTGTCTTCTACCGCCGACGGCTACGGAAGATCGCCTGGAGCCGGCGGACCCGGCGATGGTGACGAGCCGATTCGGTCTTCTTGCCCAGGTCGTCGTAAAGTCGGGCGAGAAGATCGTGGGCGGGCAGCAGTTCCGGATCGATCGCGACCGCCGTTTGCAGTGATTCGATCGCCGCCGGGAGCTTTCGCTGCTGCAATTGGCACAGGCCTCGCATTTCCCAGTCCGATGCACTGCGTCGGATTTGTATCAGCTGATCCAGGTACTCGAGCGACTTTCCCGGCCGATGCTGAGAGTGGTAATGACTGGCCAGGGCGTACAGGGCGTTGAGTTGCGATTCGACGTTGATCGTAGGGGCTTTGAGTGCCGTGTCAGCGTGGCGGACGGCCTGCTTGGGGTTGGTTGCAAACAGCAACTGGGCCAACGTGGCTTCGACATCGGGATCGGACAGCCCGTCCTTGTGGACCTGCAGCAACAGGGCCTCGGAACGATTCCAGAGCTGTTGTGACCGAGGACCCGAACCGATTCCCAACTGGAAGACCCGCTTCAGCGTGGCCAGGCCGAGTGAACGTTGGCGGTCGAGTTGGTGGTAGCCGGAGAGGTCGTGTAGCGGTTCGAGCGCGTCGCCGGCTGGCCGGCCGGACGTTTTCCGAACGGTTTTTGGGGCGTTGTCGCCGTGGAGACCGATGCGATGGTGGGTGACCGCGGTGTGCAGGGTCTTGGTCGGAATCGTCGGCATGTGGCAGGTGATGCAGTTGTCGGCCGGACGTGTCTGCTGCCGCTTGGCATCATCGGTGGTGCACCGGCTCGTGTCGTCTGCCCCGTGGCAGTTCTGGCAGAGCCGGCGGTAGTGAGCGGGGCGATCGCCGACGGCGGGTGTCGCGTGAGGATTGTGGCAGGTGATGCATTTCAGCGAGTCGGACTCCTTGTAACAGCGGCTCAGCATCATCTGTTCGGCGTGGCCCACGACCTTCATCTGCTGACGGGGATCGGTCGATCGGTAATAGTGCTGAAAGTCCTCGATCGCCTGTCCGGGACGATAGTCGGCCAGGCTCCGGCCGCGGGGATCGACGTAGGCCCGGGACTGGAGATGGCACTGGTGACAGACCGCCTCGGCGCGATCCCGGTCCAGTCGGGCGGGATTGACGATCGTCCGGTCGAACCCCGTTCGGTCCTCGTCGGTCCTGTCGGCCGATGTCCCATTGTGCCTGGCGATGTGACGAGACCCGGGCCCGTGGCAGCGTTCACAGCCGATCCCCAACTCGTCGACCCGGATGCGGTGATAGCTGTTGTCGATGGCCGTGGCCCTTCCGGCATGGCAGAACAGGCAGCCCGCGGTGACCTCGCGCTGGAAGCCGAGGTGGTGTGGCGAGTCGTAACCCGGCGACATGGCCCACTCGGGCTTCGCGACGTACCAGGTCAGTGGAGATTCGACGAGGAAGCCGTCGATTTCGCAGAGGTACATCGTGAAGTGGACTCCGGATCCGACGATGTACTTGATGTCGTGTTCGCCGACGATCCACGGCTGTGAGTCCCCGGCGATTTCCTCGCGGTGCCACAACTTGCCGTCCCGACGAATTGATCGCAGAAGTCGTTCGGAGGCCGTGTGCGGGAACGAGGCGTCGGGAGGTTCGACGTTCAGATCGACCGTCCGCATCGACCTGGACATGCCCGAGAGGGCAAACGAGTCGGTCTCGTCCTGGTGGCACTCGCGGCAGGCCTGGCTGCCGACGTACCGGGCCTGGGTGTTGAGGAACGGGGTGGTCGCCGGTGGTGTCAGCGGCAGCGAGTTGACGGGACTGCCGTTGGTTTCTCGCGGCTTGTCGACGGGTCCGGGCCACCACAACCCAAACACCAGGGCGATGACTGTAGCGACCAGCGCCACGACAATTGCCAGTCGTGTCTTTGTGCCCACGTTGACTCTCTTGCCGGCCTTCCCGGGCGAACGACCCGGCTCTGGTCTTTCAGTCTAACGGCGGTCGAGTGGAATTCGTCGGTGAAGCGAAACAACAGTGGCCGAGGTGGGATTCGAACCCACACGAGGGAAACCCCTCACAGGATTTTAAGTCCCGTGCGTCTGCCAGTTCCGCCACTCGGCCATCAGGGAGCAGCCTAGCGGCTGGCGGGAGTGGGCCGGAAGGCTGCGGGTCTCTCAATTCCACGCGGCTAAAGCCACCCGGGCCTGGTCGATCAGTTTCTCCAGGACGACCAGGTCATCGCTGGGCGCCGTCTTGGCACAACTTTGAAGCATCCCCAGTGCTCGGTCGGGGTGGCCGGCCTTGAGCGTGACCAGGGCCAGATCGCGGCGCTGGGCGTAGGAGGTGGGTTCGAGAAGGGTCAGCCGTTGCTGGACCGGCAATGCGGGTTTCCAGCTGTCCTGATCGATGTAGATCGCCTTGAGGTTGTTGAGCATCCGTTGAATGATCTGCCGTGGGCGAGCCGGGCCGAGTGTCGGGAGCAGTCGTTGGCGAGCCAGTCCCGAGAGGTCACTCAGCCAGTTGAGGCACTCATCGAGTTCCATCACGCGGCCGCTGGAGAAGGCGTCGAGGAACAGCGGGCCGGAGGGGGCGTCGAGCCGGCAGAGGAAGTGGATCGGAGAGGCCACACCTTCGAGTGGAATCCTTAGTCGCTTGGCCACGGCGATGTAGACCAGCGAGAGGCTGATCGGGATCCCGTGACCGGTGGCGATCACATCGGGCAGGAAGCTGCCCGCCGCCGATCCAAACGCTTCGGCGCTGCCGGTCAACCCGTGTCTTCCGGAAAGGCATCCGGCCAGGGATTCGAGCAGGTCCTGCTCGTCATTGGCTCGAGCCACCGGAGCGGCCAGTTCGGCCGCCCGCTGATCGAACCACGTCAGCGTGGCGGCGAAGTCCAGCGATGGATTGACGTCTCGGGCCAACTCCAGTGCCGCGGTTTCCAGGTCGACGTCGTC
>DLVV01000283.1:22083-22407 GCA_003445035.1 Planctomycetaceae bacterium
CCGTGTCTTCCGGAAAGGCATCCGGCCAGGGATTCGAGCAGGTCCTGCTCGTCATTGGCTCGAGCCACCGGAGCGGCCAGTTCGGCCGCTCGTTGATCGAACCACGTCAGCGTGGCAGCGAAGTCCAGCGATGGATTGACGTCCCGGGCCAATTCCAGTGCTGCGGTTTCCAGGTCGACGTCGTCCTGCCGCACCAGCAGCTTTGCGAACTCCTCGTCCCCGGCGAAACTCATCTCGGTGTCAAACGAAGACACTCTGCGCTCCCCCGGAAACAGGCGGTGAACCTGGCCACTACGACGGGCATGCGTCGCGTGGTGCCGGCGG
>DLVV01000441.1 GCA_003445035.1 Planctomycetaceae bacterium
TCCCTTCGGATCGAGTTCACCCAGCACGTTGGCCCGGGAAGACCGCCAGTCCCCGAGTCACTTCTTTTTCGCCTTCTTTCCGGTCAACTCGGCGAAGACGTGCTCGATGTTCTCCTCCCGGGTCTTCACGTCGACGCCGGTCCATTTCTTGTACCACGGAAGATCGATCGAGGTCTTGATCTCCGCAAGCGTCTTGCCGTCATCGACGGCTTTCTGGATCGCCTGACGCAATTCGACGAAATAACGCTTCTGCGTGGCGATCAACGCCTTGCTCGAGGTCTCTCCATGACCGGGAGCGATCATCTTGATCGGCAACTTCGCCAGCTCGGTCAGCACCCCGATCCAGGTCTCCGTGTTGCTGTCGCCGGTGTAGTTGAACGCACCGTTGACGCACGAATCTCCGGTGAAGGCGATCCTCTGCTTGGGCAGCCAGGCGATGGCGTCACCAGCGGTGTGAGCGTGACCGAAGTGAATCAACTCGACCCGCATCGTCCCGTCGTCGATGACCAGCCTGCGAGGGAAGTACAGCGACGGCTTGTCGTAACCCAGCGGTCCGTACTCCTCCTTCTTTTCCTTCTGGGACTTCTGGAAACCGGCGATGCCCTTGGTGTCGAACAGTGCCCGGCTGTTCTCCGAAGCAATGGCCACCGCACCCAGCTTGGTGTACTTCGCATTTCCATCGGCGTGGTCACCGTGGTAGTGCGTATCGAAGACGTACCGGATCGGCTTGTTGGTCGTCTTACGGATCAGCTTGATGACCTCGTCAGCCTGGTTGGGGAAATTGGCGTCGATGACCAGGACGAAGTCACGAAAGACAACCCAGCCCTGGTTGCATCCGATGAATTCCGGCTTGGTCTGCGTCTTGCGGAAGAAGACCCCCGGAGACAATTCGGTGACGGTCGTCTCTGTCGGAATGAACCATCCCGAGGCCCAGCTCGAGAGTCCCAGGACCATGGCAACCGAAAGGGTGCCGATTCCAAGTCGTTTTCCAGGTGTCATGTCTCGGGCCTCGACAATGTGATTTGGAGTACATGGTCGCACGTCGGTGCCGGGCGACCATTGGGGTGATGATCACGCCCAGGCATCGTCCTCGTCAAGCGTCCCGGGCAGGCGATTCGCACCGTCTCCACCATCAGGCGGCACCGGTGACTCTTCCTGGTCGTCTCCCCAGATGCGGCGAAGCTCTCTCAGTTTCTCCTGCTCGCCGAGGTGCTCGTAGCACGCGGACAGCCGTGAGTAGGCCGGCGCGTAGTTGACACAATCCTTGAAGACCAGCTCGAGTGTCTCGGCAGACCGCTCGATCTCATTCTGCTCGGCCAGCGCCAGGGCCAGGTTGTACTTCACACCTGCGGAAAAGGGGACCTGTTCCAGAACCTTCTGATACCCCTGCAGAGCCCCCAGCATGTCACCCTTGCGGGCTCGCAGATTGGCAGCATCCAGTTCGGCCACGACGTTGCCGGTGATCTTGCCGCCGTAACAACGGAACAACTGGACGATGGCCACCGGAATACCCAGCAAAAACAACAGGTTGCCGAACAGCATCTTCCAGGCTTCGGGCCGCATGCAGGCCGGACAGCGATAGGTCACCCGCGAGCTGAATCCCCAGAAGACAACCAGGAAATAGAAGTAGAAGATCGTGAATCGCTTGGGCTTGGAGTACATCTGGCACTCCTCGCAAAGGCCGAACTCATGTTCATTGGGCAATCCCCCCTGGCCGGTGGTCGTCAGCGAATCACAGAAGTGGCAATAGACCTGGGGAGTCTCTGGCATGTCCGAGACATCCAGTGTTGCGGTGCATTCCCGACAGATCTCGGTGCGAAATGAACCTCCACGCCCCTCCTCGATCATCTTCTCGTGGGTCATCTCGGCCCACGTTGCGCTGCGGGCAACATCGACCGCGCGTTTCAGGTCGGCAGCCGGAAACTTGTAGATGCGGAACACGGCGGTGTCGGCCATGTCACCAGCGAGGAACGCCACCGCCAGCCGCTCCTCGTAAACCTCCATCGAGATGATATTGCCCGCCTGCAGTTCGATGTCGTCCAGGACCAGCTCCTGGCCATCGAAGGACCCCTTCTTCTTCGAAAAGAATCCGGTTTCGTTGCCGTTTTCGTCGACCCAGCGAAACTTGAAGCGAAGCGGGAGTTCGGACATCACGTTGCCTTGCGATGGCTGAAAAAAAGTACGGCGAACCGACTCGGGGATCAGCCGATCGACTGCGTGCGGCCCGTCTCCTGGGCCCGGTAGAGTCCGTAAACGGTCTGCAACACTCTCAGGCTCTCCTGGGACGAAACGGGTGGTTCGGCCAGGCCGGCAGCAGCCCGGACCGCGGCCTGGACAAACGGGGTGTAGCCCCGCGGCTCGGTGTTGCCATCCCAAACCTGGACACCCTTCGGAGCCCCGGCTTTCCAGCTCTCCCAGCTCAACGGCTTACCGCCGTACCGGTTCAGGTGCAGCCAGCCCTTTGAGCCCCAGATCTTGACGTGAGTGTGATAACCGCGATCCAGGTAATAACCGGAGGTCAGGGTGCCCAGCGTGCCGTTGGCGTATCTCAAGGCCACCGCGGCCGAATCTTCCACGTCCAACGGCTGGCCTCCGACGTTTGCCGCAAACCCCGTCACGTGCGTCACGTGCGTATCGGTCAGGTACGTCGCGAGGTCCAGCCAGTGAATGCCCAGCCACGCCAGGTGCCCTCCACCGGCCCGCGCCTTCTGGGCGTACCACTTCTTGTGATACGCCGGACTGGTCAAGCGGGTCTGGTCGGCGATGATGTGCAGCTCGATACCGTAGACCTTGCCGATCTTCCCTCCGGAAATCAGTTTCCGCGCCGCCTGGGTCTCGGGGTTGGTCCTGTTGGCCAGGGCCAGCATCAGGTGCAGGTGCTTGGTGTCGGCCAGCTTCACCAGCTTGGCAAATTCCCCGGCATTCAGACACGCCGGCTTCTCGGCGAACACGTGGCAGCCCGCCTCCAGGGCCTGGCGAATCACCCTGGGAGCCACCCGGGATTCCATCGACACCAGTGCCATCTCGGGCTTTTCTGCCGCCAGCAACTCGCCGTGATCCTTGTAGACCTTGGCCAGTTTCTTTCCCAGCCCCCGCCTGGCCCCAGCGACGGCCTGCCCACTGGGATCCCCCAGCACGACCCGGCCGGCCTCCGGACTGGCCGCCAGGGCCGGAAAGTAGGCGCCCAGGTGAGCACCGGTGTCATTGGTCAGAACCGCAGCGGTGATGGTCTTGGGCATGGCAAAACTCGTGAGGACCCAACGGCGACGAACAGCAGCAAGGATACCGGCACGCAATGGCGAATCAACGGCCACGGCGGAATCGCACTACTCGAGATTCGCATGCCGAGCGAACATCGTCTCGGGTCCCTCACCACGACGATCCATCAACGCCAACACCACCGCATCGAGCACCACCAGCAGGCTCTGCTCGAACAACGATCCCATCGGCTGGATCGACTCGGCCTCCGCCGGACCGTCCAGTTTCGGAGTCGGTGCCGGTACGAGCAACTCGATCTCAGCCAACTCTCCGATCGGCGATCCTTCGCGAATCGTCACCAGCGCCACTCGTCCTCCGCCCTCGACGGCACGACGGGCGATCGGAACCAGTGAGCCGGTCGAACCCGAACCCGAACCCACCAGCAGCAGGTCGCCGTTCCCGAAAGCCGGCGTGGTTGTTTCGCCGACAACGTGGGCCGCAACACCCAGGTGCAGCAGGCGGATGGCGAACGATTCGATCGACCGCCTGGACCGTCCGGCACCGGAGACGAAAACGCGTGTCGCCCCGTCCAGGGCCTCGACCAGTTTCGCCGCCCGGTCATCGTCGACCCGACCCACCGTCGTTCCGATTTCCTCGGCAATCCGCACCGCTCGATCTCGGACACTCACGGCACCTGTTCTCCCATCAACAGTTCGCGAATCTCCCTGGCCGCCTCACGGGGCTGGTGGTGATGAGCCAGGAAGCCGCCGACGACGACGATCTGTGGCGCGAACTCGCGGACCGCCGGCAGGGTCTCGGGCTTGATTCCTCCCGCCACCGCCGCCCGCTCGGCCGGTGTCACCTCCAGCAACTGCGAAAGCTCCTCGAGCGGATCAGCTCCATCCTGCTGGCGATCGAACGCGGTGTGCACACACAACACGTCGGCCCCCAGCCGCAGCAGCTCGGCCGCCCGGGTCGGGATGTCGGGACAGCCGATCAGGTCAACCAGCACGCGACCGTCGGCGGCCGACGCCGCCTCGACGACGCCGCGAACAGTCGCATCAGCAGCCACGCCCAACACGCTGACCCAGTCGGCACCGGCCCGGTAGGCGAGCGACGCTTCCAGGCGACCGGCGTCCATCACCTTCAGGTCCGCCAGCACCTCGACCCCCGGACACGCCTCACGGATCCGCCGCACCGATTCCATCCCGTATTCGATCACCAGGGGTGTTCCCACCTCGATGATCTCCACCAGGTCGATCAACTCGCGACCGCGGGTGACCGCGACCTCGAGATCGGGCTCGTCGAGTGCCAGTTGCAGCAGGGTCATCGTTGTTTCGCCACCTTCTTTGTCGCCTGGCCGGTTGCCGGCACCAGCACGAACTTCTGCGCCCGCTTGCCGTTGATGTCGCCGCAGTAAAGATTGCCGTCTTTGTCGACGGCGATCGAATGCACCCAGTTCAACTCCCCGGGCTGTTCCTTCCCGTCGTCCCCCTTGGGGATCACGACGTACTCGAGCACCTTGCCGGCGGTCGAGAACTTCACCAGCACCTGGTTGGCCGGTGGCACGCCCAGCACGACGTCCTCCTTGCGCCAGCCCATCGGCCCCGAACCGCAGGCCCAGATCTCGTCGTCGGCCGTCACGCAGAATCCCCACGGCACCAGGATGTGCCGCCACTGGTCCAGGAACTTGCCGTCCTGGTTGAAGACCTGGACACGCGCGTTGTTGCGGTCGGCAACGTAGAGCCGGCCCTTGGAATCCATCACGATCGCGTGCGGCAGGCTGAACTCTCCCGGTCGCACGCCCAGCTTGCCCCACATCTTCACGAACCGGCCCCGCTTGTCGAAGTGCATCACGCGGCTGTTGGCGTATCCATCTGAGACGAAGATGTCCCCCGACGGCGAGACGACCATGTCGGTCGGGTTATTCATGTGCCGTTGGTCGTCACCGGATTCGCCCCGTGTTCCCAGCACCAGCAGGGGCTTGCCCTCCTGTGTCAACTTCATCACGCAGTGGTTTCCCTGGTCGGCCACCCAGACATTGCCCTGGTGGTCCAGCTTGATCTGGTGCGGTCGTCCAAACACGCTCCGGCCCCACGAACGGACATGGCGACCGGAGGTGGTGAAAATCTGCACCGCGGGATCGGTCCGCGTGAAAATCCACACCTGCTGCTTCCTGTCGACGAAGATCCCCGGCACGTGGTCCCACTCGAGCCCGTCAGGTCGCTTGGGCCACGAGGGGTCAACGCGGTAGGTCCTCGAGACATTCAGCCGCGGAAAATCGGGCAGCTCGGTCTTCTGGGCCCTCACGGTCGAACCGGTCGGTCCTGCCACGGCCGCCACCAACACCAGCATCACCAGTCGCCGACTCATCGTATTGTGCTCCCCGGGATCGCTTCCCGTCACAGGGCCAGATCAGCCAAACATTCTGGACAACGGCTCACACGAAAGTAAAGCGGCGTCCTCAACGAGCACGTTTCCCATCACCGCAGGGCGCGGATATGGTGAGTCGTCCGTCGTCAACTCCACGTTCTCCCCGCAGGGACCCTCGGCCGATGCCCGGGCTGTTTTCCAAGGACCGCATCGTCGCCGGACCGGGTTTCAACCGGTGGCTGGTC
>DLVV01000183.1:0-11670 GCA_003445035.1 Planctomycetaceae bacterium
CAGTGTGACGCCGAACTCTCGGGCATCCATCCCCGCCAGCGTACGTCCCAGTTCCTGAAGTTCCTCCTCGTTGATTGACCCCGCCGCCCGTTCGCCGGAAAAGAACTGGGATCGGTTTTCCTCGATGTAGTCGCCCAGACTCCAGTGCAACTTCCACGGTGCGTGGCCGGCCAACCTGAGTGGTTCGCGGGTGAACATGTCGCCCAGGGCGAACGTCGTGTGGCAACCGTTGCAGCCCTGTGCATAAGGTGCAAACCGTCTCAGCACGCCGGAATCCGCAAACGGATCCTCCCGATCCAGTTCGGGCAACTCGCGGTGTACGTGCACCACCGGCACCCAACGACGTCGGTCCAGCCAGTACCCGAACGGCAGTACATGATCGGTCGTGTAGAAGTGATGACCTGGGGGTTCGGGGCCTCGGACAAGCCGGCCGACATAATACTGGTAGAACCGTGACCCGATGGTCTGGGTGACTCGGTAGGTTCGGTCGACATCGCCCCGCACCAACCGCATCCACCAGCCGGGATGCCCGCTCTTGCCACCGAAGAACGTGGCCCGTCCGCCAAGATGATGGAGTGCGGAGCGTCCCGAAAAATCACCAAGCACGGTTTCATCGGTCGCCACGGTGTTCATCAACCGATGCGCATGGCGACTCCAGGACTTGTGATTTTGCGGATGGCATCGGCGGCAGCGGTCGGGACCAGCATAATCGGCAGGATGGACGTTGCTGCTGCCCTCCGACGACGTCCTCTTCGCAGCAATGGCCACCTGACGGGGAACCGCCGGCCACCATCCGATCAGACGCCCCTGCCCGATCGCACGAGCCGGCAGCGATTGCGCCGCGGACGGCCGGGCACGCTCCGGTTCCCGAGCCGGCCCCCGTTCGCGACCCATCCACCACCAGCTGGCCAGGGCGGCACCGGAGACCAGCACGGTGGCCACCCACGTCCTCGTCCGGCCGCCTCGCATGCATCCCCCCGGCTGACGCCACCCCGAACCGTCACTCGCCGCCCCCGGCCTCCGACGCCACAGGTGGTGGCCCGGCCTTCAGCCACTCGCCCCGTATCCTCTCCAGAGAACCCTTCCGCTCCGGACGGGTCATGTAGAACCGATAACCGGTCGAATCCAGCGACCGTCCAACCAGTTTCTCGATCCCTCGACGAGCGAATTGCCGATTCAGCATGAACTCGTCATCCAGCGCATCCACAAGATCTTCCAGGGCCCACGCCGCTCCGCTTCGGACCAGGCAATCGGCGCCGACCAGTCGCACCGCCTCGCGGTGGTGTTTCAGCCAGCCGACGGCGACCGGCTGCTCCCGAGGTTTGTAGCTGAACGCGATACTCTTGTCGTTGAACTCCGCGCCGTACCACTCACCCAGGTGCTTCACCGTCCAGTCGATCGGCTTGTCGACGTGACACAGGTTGCAGGCGTTCGGCTCGTTCGACTCGATCATGTCCGCGTTGGTCGGGTTGTAGATCAGGTGTGTTCGAACGATGTCCTGCAACCCTTCGTTGAGACGGGGCATATGGCAGTCCATGCATCGGCTTCCGGACGACCCGACCTTGTGGTGTGTGTGGGCCACCAGAAGCCGGTCGTCGACAAACCGCTTGTGACACTGGATGCACATGGCATCATCCTGGGCCGGCGTCCGCGTCCAGGTCTTGCCGATCGGTTTGTGGGGCTCATGGCAATGCACGCAGGTCGCCTCCTGAAAACAGGCCCCCCGAAACGCATCGGTGAATTCGACCGAATTCCAGGTCGACATCCCTGCGCCGAACTCGGGCCGTTTTCCGGTATGACAGCGGGCGCAAATGGAGTTGATCGTGCGGTAGGACCGACCGAATTCAATGTTCTTCTTTTTTTCCTCATCGGCGTACTCGACAAAGAGGTGGGGGCTGTTGGGGAAGAAGGGCGGCTTCTTCATTCGCCCCTCGGCGTGTTCTTTCACCCCCAGATGACAGGCCCCGCAACTGACCCCCATCGTCACTCCGTGCTCGGCAGCCGTCCACTGGGTGACCTGCCCCATGATCGACGTCATCTGGTCCTGCGAGAGATCAAATGATCGCTTTCCAGTGGGCCAGAGTCCCGGGTGGGCGTCAGCGATGAACCCGGACATCGAGAAATGGATACTGTGAGGCGAATACCGCCCCATCCGGGGAAAGGCCCTGAGCATCAGATCACCCAGCGCGAAGGTGCTGTGGCAATTGGCGCAGTGACGGTTGTAGCTGTAGAAGTCCTTCCCGTCCTGGGCGTCGGCGGCCACGTCGAAGGGATCTCCACGCAGATCGTCGGCCACTTCCTCGGACAAGTGCACCACCGGCACCCACTGTTTCTCGTCCAGCCAGTAGCCGAAAGGGAGCACGAAACGGGCCTGGTACATGGGGTGAGCCTCCGGCTCGGGACCCTTCACGAGCGACCCCACGTAATACTGAAAGAACCGCGACCCGATGGTCTCAACCACCTCGTAGACCCGCGTGGCCTCGTCGCGGGCCAGGGTCATGCGAAACCCGTCCTCGCCAGTCTCAAAGGTCGCGGTGCCACCGCGATAGCGGATCGAGGCCTCTCCCGAAAAGTCTCCGACCACGGTGTCGGCGGAGGCCAGCAGGTTCATTTTCCGATGAGGATGTTCGTGCCAGGCGTCATAATTTTTCTTATGGCACTTGCGACACGTTTGTGGATCCGCGTAGTCCTGCTTTCTCAAGTTCGAATGGGGGCCGGTCGTCTGCCACTCCTCGTAGCCGTGGTCGGGGTACTCGTCAAACCACAACGTCAAACGCCCCACCCTCTCGCGACGGGGATTCGACGCCCGTTTCTTTTGCAGGGATTCGGTCCGCCATTTCATGAAGGCGGCGACCAGGAGCACCGAGCACGCCAGCCCCATCATCATGACGATCGCCCGCCAACTGACCGCGCCGCCCCGGCCCGCCGATGCCACTCGCATCCCGCGATTCACGATCCCGCCTCCCTTGTCTGCACTTCCGGTTTCGGTTGATCGCCCGCCCCAAGCAAACCGTGCTGGTCAAGAAACTCGCCGAGAATCACCCCGACCTGTTCGTGCCCAAAATCGTTCCAGTGGTTGTCCTCGTTTCCAGCCACCAGGAACTTGGTGCGGAGTTTGCGTTTCTGGAATTCCTCGTCGAGATCCAGGTACGGGACACGATCCCGCAACCGATCAAACTTGGATTCGAACTTCTCTTCCACTTCGGAAAGCCCCTTGAATGTTGGATCGACAAACGTGCCGAACTTCATCACCACCAGTCGACAATTACGCTTACGGCATTCCCGCTCGATCGCCTCGATCACTCTGACCACCAACTCCAGATGCTCGACCGGAGATTCGATTCCCGACTTCCTGTGCGATGGAAGAGGAACGGGGACGTTGCCAAGCGTCAGATCGGTGTCGAGAAATACGGGTTTGGAGAGACCATACACATCCGAGAGCCGAACTTCCTTGGGATCGTTGAGCAGGTAAAAGGCCAGCAGCACCACGTCGGGCTGATACTCAAACCCCTCGTTCTTCAGGAACAGGTACTGTTGATCAGTGCCCCAACCCGAAACTCCCGTGTTGACCACCTGCCATGGCCGTCGTTCTGACTCGAAACGACGTTCCAGCACCTCGGTGAAGATGTCGTCATCCCCGACGCCGTAACCCCAAACAAACGAGTCACCGAGCACCAGCAACCGCTTGACGCCCAGCGGCTTGGCCAACGTGTACTCACGGTCTCTCAGCCCGCGGCTGTTGATTGTCAGGGGCTGCCCTCGCGTCTTGGCGGTCCAGTTCGGGACGTTCCGCCAGCCGAGAGTCGCATCAAAGAGGTAGAAGTGTCCGGTTCGTTCGTGACCGGGCTCCTTGACATAGACCGGCAACCACGGGTGGAACATCTCGCGCACCCGCTGCACCTTCAGCACGATCCCCACAGCGGAGCCCAGCACCAGGGCCCCACACAGCGACCATACGAATAGTCGAAACACCCGGCGGACCCGGGGATCGGCTGGAGATGACACATTGGCCCCGGCGTGGAGAACAGACACTCTCTAGACTATCCCCCACGGCACCCCGGCCAACAACCCCGTTGTTTCGGCTGAAACCACCCGGTTACGATGGCGATGAAGAGATGCAGCGATTGGGCTGATGATGATGACGCGTGTCCCCTCCTCCACGGCTGGCTTCATGGCCCGATCCAGATCCCGACAGCGGTGGATCGTCGGCTGGACGACGCTGAGCGTGGTGCTGATTGCCGCCGGTCTGGCCGCCTGGCACTACCGACCACAAGTCGAGCTACATTTCGGCCAGGCCGCTCTCGACGAACTGGAGTTCCACGAGGCCGACCAGTGGGCGCAGGCGGTGATCTCTCGCGATCCGGACGGAATCGACGGCCTGCTGCTTGCCGCCAGAGCAGCAGCCGGCCTCCGCGACACCGGCCGCGCCCTGTCCCTCTATGACCGTGTCCCGGACATCGCCAACGCCGACGCACTGGACGCCCGGTGCGAAGCCGGTGACCTGCTGATGGAACGTCACCACTGGATGTCGGCCGCCGAGGCACAGTACCGGCGTGTCCTGGCCCACGATCCTCACCACCGCATCGCCAACGATCGCCTCGCCTACCTGCTTTCGGTCGCCTCGCGTCGCTGGGAGGCCATCGCCCCGCGGATCACCATCTGCCGGCAAGACAACTTCAACCCCCTGCACCTGAAGATCCTGGCTGTCGGAGAAGGGAGTTTTGTCGAGCCGAAAATCGTCCAGCGGTTTCACGATGGCGATCCCGACGACCCCGCCCCACTGATCTCGATGGCCTGGATGGCGCTGGGAGACCAGGATCTCGTTCTCGCCGAAGAACTGCTCCAGGACGCAGTCGCACTACGTCCCGGACTGGCCGAAGCGCAGTCGATGCTCGCCAGCGTTCTGCTGCAGGCCGGAGACGACGGAGGATTCCTGGCCTGGTTCGGAGAACTTCCCGAGTCTGCTCACAACCACCCCGGAGTGTGGAGTGCCCTGGGACGGTTTGCCGCCAGTGTCGACCAACCAGAAGTGGCCGCCCGCTGCTTCTGGGAAGCCGTCAGGCGAAACCCCAACCACCACCAGGCCAACTATCAACTCGGGCAGGTGTTGACCCAACTCGGACGCGAATCTGAAGCGAAACCCTTCCTGGAAAGATCACGGAAGATCAACCGTTACACCACCCGGGTCACGGCCGCCTGGGCATCGGAACGGCTGGGCGAACTGAAGATCGTGTCGGAAGTCGCCGAGGAATTGGGGCTGATCTGGGAAGCTTATGGCTGGGCCCTTTGGGCGCGGGAGAAAGGGACCGAGGAGTCCGAACCCCAGGCGTGGGCTGCCAAGACAGTCGACCGGCTGGCCCCACAACTCGCCTCACTCGAGCCCGCCCGCACACATGACGACGCCAACCCGGTCACCACCATCGACCTGGCGGACCTGCCGCTGCCCGACTGGGCCGGCGACACCCCGAGCCGTTCGTCCGCCGCTCTCATCAGCAACGTCGACGTCAGCTTTGAGGACCAGGCCGATCTGGCCGGTCTCCGCTTCCGGTATCTCAACGGGGGAGACCCCACCAACGAGGGTCCCGGGTACATGTTTGAAATGACCGGGGGCGGCGGGGCCGCCGTCGACTTCGACCAGGACGGCTGGCCGGACCTGTTTCTGCCCCAGGGAGGGGATTTCAAGAACAGAGACAAACAGCGAACAGATGTCGACCGCCTGTTCCACAACACCGGAAGCGGCTTTGTCGACGTCACCGTCCAGGCCGGACTGGACAGCAACGGTTTCGGCCAGGGAGCCACTGTCGGGGACTTTGACGCCGATGGTTTTCCCGACATCCTGGTCGCCAACATCGGTGGCAACCGGCTGTTGACCAATAACGGAGACGGCACGTTCAGTGACACCTCCAGGCAAGCCGGAGTCGCGGGGCAGCGATGGACCACCAGTTGCCTCCTCGTGGACCTCAATGCCGACGGCTTGCCCGACCTCTACGCCGCCAACTTCCTCTCCGGTGACGACGTCTTCACCCGGGAATGCAACCAGATCCGTTCACCCGACCAAGCCGAGGCCCTGGCCAAGGGGGCCCGCGGCCAGTCGGGAACCATGCGGTCCGGTGTCTGCAGCCCACTCGACTTTCCGGCTTCCCAGGACCAGTTGTTCCTCAATCTTGGTGACGGGCGATTCCGAGATATCACCTCCGAATCCGGCATCACGGCCCCGCGTGGCAACGGCCTGGGCATTGTCGCCGCCGACTTCTCCGGCTCGGGACAACTCAGCCTGTTCCTGGCCAACGACTCGGTCCCCAACTTTTACTTCATCCACCAGGGCAACACCAAGGACGGGCTGCCGAGGTTCCGGGAACGGGCGTTGCCGCTGGGCCTGGCCGTCAACCAGGACGGGCGGGCCGAGGCCTGCATGGGGGTCGCCACAGGTGATGCCGACGGCGACGGGCGACTGGACCTCTTCGTCACCAACTTCCTCAACCAGTCCAACACCCTCTACCGCAAACTCACCGAACGAGAATTCTTCGCCGACATCACCCAGCGAAGCGGCCTGCACGAGAGCAGCATGAGCCTGCTGGGCTGGGGCACGCAGTTCATCGACGCCAATCTCGACGGAGAACTCGACCTGGTCGTGACCAATGGACACGTCGAGGACTTCCCCGACAACCACACGCTTTATGAAATGCCGGCCCAGTACCTGCACAACACCGGCGGTGGCCGTTTCGTGGAACTGAAAGCCGACCGTGTGGGCGAGTTCTTCAACAAGCATGTCCTGGGCCGCGGCATGGCGAGGCTTGACTGGAATCGCGACGGACTCAACGACGTCCTGATCTCCCACATGGATGCCCCTGTCGCGCTGCTGACCTGCACCTCGGCCACTCACGGCCACTACGTGGCGATCCGACTGCGGGCCACGAGCTCGGCCCGTGACGCCATCGGGACGCAACTCACATTGTCGGCCGGCGACCGGAAACTCTATCGACAACAGACCGCCGGAGACGGTTACATGGCCAGCAACCAGCGGCAGCTGATTTTCGGCACCGGCAACCTGACTGCGGTCGGCCCACTGGAAGTGCGATGGCCCTCCGGGCGGGTCGACACCTTCACAGACGTCCCGGTCGACTGCGAACTGATGCTCGTTGAAGGACGTCAACCGATCCGGGTTCCACGGTGAAACACGCTCCTGCCTGGCTGTTGCTATTGGTGGTGCTGGCCTGGTACTGGCCGGTGCCGCTGGGCGCCCGTGCGAGTGGCCCGGCAGTCGACACCCACGCGCTGCCCCTGGCCAGTTGGTTCTCCCAGGCACTCTCCGAGGGGCGAGTGCCCGAATGGAACTCGCTGGACGGCACCGGCACCCCGGCGACGGCCACATCCGAGATCGCCCCCTACTACCTGCCGCATCAACTCGCCTACCGCCTGCTCTCTCCGGCGACCGCATGGACCGTGCTGCTGGTGTTGCACACGCTGGCCGCCGCGGTCTTCGCCCGGTTGTGTGCCGTCGGCTTCGGGCTGGGACCATGGGCCAGCCTGCTGGTGGGCGTCGTCTTTGCCGGCCAGGGCTTCTTCGTGACCGGCGCTGATCGCGGATGGGTCGCGGCAACGGCCTGCTGGCTGCCACTGGCCGTCTGGGCCGCATGGAAATGGCTCGAGACCGGATCGTCCTCCCGCCTGCTGGGACTCGCCGCCGTCCTGGGAATCCAACTCACCGCCGGCCACTTCCAGGTCGCCTGGATGACGCTCGTCACCGTGGCGATGGTGACGATCGGTCACCGCATGGTCACCCGGACCGCCTGGCCCACAGCCGCGATCCGCGGCGGTGGCGTGGTGCTGGCCGCGGCCTTCGCGGCCACCCTTTCCGCCGCCCAGCTTGTCCCCTCGGCCGAACTCGCGACCATCGGTGACACCCGGGGCCGCGGTGATGCCTTTCTCGGCTCCGACTCCACTCCGCCCTGGCACCTGGTCGCCGGACAGCTGGCCCCCACGCTGACCCACCACGACCCGCTGTGGCTGAGATCCGCGTGGACCCCCTGGAAAGCTTCGCCCTCGGAAACGCTCGGTTACGTCGGCCTGTTGACGATTGGCATGGCCGTGCTCGGACTGATCACGTCGAGAACCGATCGCCGTTGCCGCCTTTGGGGCGGTTTGTTGCTGGGTTCGCTGGCCCTGAGTATCGGGCGGCATCTGCCCGGCTTCACCTGGCTGACATCCCTGCCGGGCTTCGGCTGGTTCCCGGCACCGGGCCGCTGGAGTGTCGTGGCAGGCTTGTGGTGGGCGATGCTGGCCGGCCGCGGCCTCGAACGACTCGAAACACCCCGTATCGGAGACTGGTGCCAACGCTTCAGCCTCTCGGCAGCCATCGTCCTGGCCGTGACCACATGGGCGATCGTATCGGCGGCAGCCGACACCGAGGCCTTTTTCGACGGCCCCGCAACCTCGTCGCACGGACTGCTTGTCGAGCATGGTTACACGCCGGCCGAATTGATGATGCGGTCGCTGACGCCAGCCACCGAGATGATTCGTCTCCTGGTCGGCGGCCTCGCGATGCCCGTGCTGGCACTGGCACTTCTCGCAGCTGTCGGAATGAGCGGGTGGCCGATCCGACATTTGGCCGCACGGCCCGGACTGATCGTGTTTCTGGTCTCCGTCGACCTTGGCGGTGTTGGGCTGCTGCTCAGACCCGTCACCTTCACATGGGACTCCTACGATCCGGCCACGTCCAGCCTTGTGCTGGAGCGGCTTGGCCTGGACCGCGGCTCACGGCTGGTCAGCCCTCTCGGACGGCTGCCGATGGCGGCCGGACTGGCATCCTTCCCCAACACCGCTCTTGCCGACATCAACCACGACTGGACGGCCCAGATCCATTCCGATGGCACCCGATCGCTGTACGGATGGCCACGGGACTTGTGGCCTCTCCCCCCGCCATCTCGAAACGACACGCTCGGAGTCCTGCTCTCTCGCCAAGCGTCACGACTCGACGACGCCGACACCGCCCTGATGCAGTGGACCGGTACCAACCGGCTGGTCAGTGACTCGCAATCCCCTCCGCCGCCGTCCTCGGATGCGATTCGCCCGGCTGGCTCACTCGAGGACACCCGGTTGTCCGAACTGCAACACGGTCGCCGAGCCGGACATCTGCCGGGAGCCAGCACCTACACGCTCTCCCAGCTCGACCACCGCCGCCCGGTCTCTCGCGCGTGGTTCATCCCGCTGGACACCCCAACCGAACCGGGTTCCGACCCGGCCCTCGAACGACAGCCGCCGCCGGTCCGACGTGACACCCCTGACGCCCCACGACCCATCGAGTCGCTCGTCGACACGGGCGAGAGCGTCGAGCTGACGGTGCGTTGTGACCGCCCCGGTGCCATTGTCGTTGCCGACCAGGCCTACCCCGGCTGGCTGGCCACGCGGATGTCGTCCGGATCAGCCGCGGAACCCGCGACCGTCGAAACCGCCTGGGGACACTGGCGGATGGTGCGTATTCCCGCAGCTGGCCAATGGACGATTCGCTTCACGTTTGCCTCTCCCTCCCACCAACTCGGACGTCGCATCTCACTGATCGCCACGATGGCATGGCTCGCCCTGGCCGGATTCGCCTGTTGCTTCACACTTCGGCGGCAGGGACGTCTTCGCGCCGGGAATGCCGTTGCGCTAGAATCGACGCCGGGTTCTTCACCACCCGCATCGCCGTCCCCGGAACCCGGAACCGATTGATGTCGCCGTTGCCCGCTCGCATTCGCCTCCGGCTTCCCATCCTGCTGCCGTTGGCCGCCTCGTGCCTGGGACTGGCACTCAGCGGATTCGACACCGGCTGCGGTTCTGACCCGGGCAACGGCGATCGGCCCGGTGTTCCGGGAGCGAGCACAACCGACGCAACCCGCAACTGCGGGCCGACCGAATGGACCGGTCCCGCAGCCGGCGACCCCTCCGGACTGTTCGTTGACATCACTGACGAGGTGGGCCTGGACTTCCAGCGGGCCATCGGCCCGCTGGGAACCTATTTCCTGCCGGAGATCAACGGGTCCGGCGGAGCGATGTTCGACTACGACGGAGACGGCGACCTGGATATCTACCTGGTCAACAGCGGAAAGTCCCCCAAGGCGGTCGGCGAGTTGCCAAAGTCACTCCGCACCGAAAACCGGCTGTACCGCCAGGAGGCCGGTGGACATTTCACCGATGTGACGGCCGAGTCGGGGCTGGGCGACACCAGCTATGGAATCAGCTGTGCCATCGGCGACATCGACAACGATGGAGACCCCGATGTGCTGTTGACCAATTACGGCCAGGACCGCCTGTATCTCAATGACGGCCAGGGCCATTTCCAGGACGTCAGCGACACCGCCGGCATCACCAGTTCCGGCTGGGCCACCTCGGCCGCGTTCTGTGACTACGATCGTGACGGACGACTCGACCTGTTCATCACACAGTACGGGACCGAGTTGTTTGACGGGCACAAAAAAGCCTGCGACTACGGCGGCGGTCATGTCGGATACTGCTCACCCCTTGAATTCCGCCCCTCCAATGACGTGCTCTTCCACAACGAAGGCCCCGGCGAGAATGGCGTGGTGCGGTTTCGTGACGTCACAACCGATGCGGGAATCGCATTGGAGACCGCCCGGGGAACCGGCTTCTGTGTCGTCCCTGGCGACTTCAACCACGACAGGTGGACCGACTTTTATGTCGCCAATGACATGTACCCCAACCGGCTCTGGGTCAACAACAAGGACGGGACGTTCAACGAACTCGGCCTCCAGACCGGCTCGGCCTACAACTTCCTGGGCCGTGGAGAAGCCAGCATGGGCCTGGCGATGGGTGACGTCGATTCCGACGGAGACTGGGACCTGTTTTCGACCCACTTCACCGACGAAACCAACACGCTCTACATCAATGACCGGGGACAGTTCCGCGACGCGACCGAGCAGTGGAACCTCGGCCTGCCCAGCCGCCGTCACACCGGCTGGGGCGTCGCCTTTGTCGACCTCGACCACGACGGTTTTCTCGACATCCCCCTGGTCAACGGCCTGGCCCTGCCCTGCCGGTGGCGAAGTACGGACTCCGACCGACAGGGCGACGTGATCGACCTCGAGGAACTGACCGCGTCGGGCCAGGCCAAGGTCGCCGATCCGGTTGCCTACTGGAAAGAATACACCGACCGCAACCAGCTCTACTTCAACACCGGCAAGAACCGCTTCGTCGAACGCACCAGCCAGGCGGGTGACTTCAGCCGCAATCCGAATACGGGTCGCGGCCTGATCTGTGGCGACATCGACAACGACGGCGACATCGACCTGCTGGTCACCACAACCGGTGGCCGCGCCAGGCTGTACCGCAACGACGTGCCCAAGAAAGGACATTGGCTCCGGCTCAAGCTCGTCGACCCCAAACACCACCGCGACGCCTACGGTGCCGAACTGGTCATCGTCTGCGGAGACAAGAGGCATCACCGAATCCTCAACCCCGCCAGCAGCTTCATGGCCAGTCACGACCCCCGTGTTCACGTGGGGCTCGAATCCGACCGCTTCGACCGCATCGAGGTCCTCTGGCCGGACGGATCTTTTCAGCAAGAGACCTTTGGTGGCGGGCCAGCCGATCGCCAAATCACCCTCAACAGAGGCCAGGGAACCGGCACCGAGGCCAACGACCAACACACACCACAGAACCGGGAATAAAACG
>DLVV01000183.1:12058-12675 GCA_003445035.1 Planctomycetaceae bacterium
CGCCTTGTCGTTGCAACGCCTGAACGAGACGATCATACTGGCCTGTGCTGTCCGCTCCGGACTCCGCCGGGTTGCCAACGAGTCCTGGAGCGACGTGTCACGAAACAATTTTGCTCCCCCATTCACGAAGGACTGATCATGGACACCCGCAACTTGTATCTCGGTAGCCGATGGCTGGTCGCGGCTGGCCTGTCGATTATCGTTGCACTTTCCGGCTGTGCCGACCCAGGCACCAACGCTGACGACGAGAAAAAGAAGGACGACAACGACCTGAAGGCCCGTACCAACCTGAATTCGATCAAAAACCCGGAGGAGAAGGCCGCGGCCCAGGCGTTCAAGAAGGCCGGTGCCAACGTGTTCCTGGATTCCGGCACCGTGACCGACGTTGGTTTCCAACAAGGTGGCTGCGACGACGCCATGGCCGCCAACCTGACCAAGACTCCCAATGTCGAACGGCTGACCCTGATGGGATGTTCGAAAGTCACCGACAAGAGTGTCCCGGCGATTGCAGCCCTGAAGAATCTCAAGATGGCGATGCTCACCGGCACCGGCATCACTGCCGATGGCGCCAAAAAGATCCAGAAGGCCGTGGGCAACGGGGGCATGGTGATGCACCC
>DLVV01000183.1:13063-18078 GCA_003445035.1 Planctomycetaceae bacterium
GGCGGACCCGGTGGTGGCGGACGCCCCGGCGGACGCTAGCACGCCGCGACGTGCCGAAGGGCTCGAGGGGACCACACCTCCGGTCTGGAGCACACGAGGAACTCGCTCGGCCCGATCGCCTCCTCCCAGGCGGCCGGGCCGAGTGCCATTTTGTGCCCGCTCAGTCTCCGACGACCTTCTGCCGAACCACCAGGAGCTGGTCACCGTCGACGGGCCCCAGCAACTGGGTTCCGCCGCCCGGCCAGCGGATCTCCACACGTTTCACCACCGACGTCTCACCCAACCCGAAGGTCATCCGCGGCCCGTTGGACGACGCGTAACTGGTGCCGCTTTTGACCTGCCGAGTCTGGTCGGGCAATCCTTCGACGCTGATCGTCACGATCGCCCCGGCCGCATCCCGTGACGTCGTCGCCGCTGTTCCGATCAGGTGCACGCCCAGCCAGTGTCGGCCCCGACGCCCGGTCCGGTTTTCGAGGACAGCGACGGGCTCGTTGGTGTGGCAGACGACCAGGTCAATATCTCCGTCGTTGTCGAGGTCACCTCGCGCCACACCACGCCCCATGTGGGGGGAGGAGAGGTAGTCCCCGGCGGCGGGAGCCACGTTGGCAAAACGTCGCCCCTGCCGGTTTTCGAACAACAGGGGCAACTGCCTCAGCGGAGCCTCGCTGGGGTGACGAATGACGTGGCCGTTGCTGACAAACACGTCCTCGTCGCCATCGAGATCAAAGTCCAGAAACGAGGTGCCCCAGCCGACGAACAGGCCACCGATGGTGGTGAGACCAGTGATGTGACTGACATGCCGGAACATCCCCGGGCCGTCGTTCCGGTACAACGCGATGCTCTCCCGCTCGTAGTTGGTCACCCACAGGTCGAGCCGGCCGTCGAGGTTGTAGTCTCCCAGGTCGACCCCCATGCTTCCCTCCGGCACCCCGGTTTCACTGACCGCCGCACCGCTCTGCATGGCCACCTCCCGGAAATTCCCACGACCATCATTCCTGTAAAGGAAGTTGGGAACGGTGTCGTTGCACACGTAGATATCGAGGTCACCGTCCAGATCAATGTCACACATCATCACGCCCAGCCCCTTCCCACTGGCCCCTTGCTGCACCAGGCCGGCCGCCTCCGAGGCGTCCTGAAAGCTGCCGTCTCCATCGGAGAGATAAAGGGTGTCGGGCAGTGGCCGGAACTGACGGGGTGGACAGATGTCCTGCTTCCCGGCCTTCTTCGACGGGCAATACGGGTTGTTCTCGAAACTCCAGTCGACGTAGTGAGCAACGTACAGGTCGAGATGACCGTCCCCGTTGAGATCTCCCCAGGCGGCCGAGGAACTCCAGCGAGTGTCGTCCAAACCCGATCCAGGCGTTGCGTTCTCGAACGTTCCGTCACCGAGGTTGTGCCACAGCACCAACCCCCCGTAACCGGTCACCAGGACATCCGGAAACCCGTCATCGTCGAAGTCCCCGACTGCCGCCCCGTGGGAGTACCGGCTCGCCACCCCGGCGGTTCCCGCCTCGGTGGCCACCGGCAGAAAGGACCACTCACCACGGTTGAGAAAGACGCCGGACGGGTGGCCGTCGATCGTCTGTTCCGGACCAAACTGCCCTCCCCCAGGCACAAACAGGTCGATATCGCCATCCCGATCCAAGTCCAACAGGCCAATGCCTCCTCCCAGGGATTCGACGATCGAGTAGTACCCCGCCTCCTGGCCGTTGCGGTAACGGAAGTCGACCCCGGCATCGACGGCACGGTCCACGAACCGGGCCACGGTCTGGAGGACCGGGCCATCCTGCTGGGAGCCGGAAGATATCTCGACGGCCGGAGCCGCCTTGTCTCCAGCCTCGGCCGGATCGGACTCGGGCGACGTCGAACAGCCCCACCCCACACACGCCAGCAGCAGCAACGCCACCGAACAGCCAGGCACCTTGAGACCAAGACGAAACCGCACCGATCGCTCCTTGGCCCTACTCAGCGGTTGACCCGCGAGGCCGACTCGTTGTCTGAACTGCCCGCGGCTTTCTTCGACGGTTTCTTCACGGCCGGTTCGCCCCGTTTCGCTTTCTCGCCGGACGTCTTCTCCGAAGCCTCGGATTTCGATCCACGCCGCTTCTTGCGAGTCGGCGAAAGGTTCTTTCGTTTTCGGTTGCGTTCGGCAAGGACGCCGTCGGCCTTGACCCGTTCGTCGGGCGTCATGTACGGGAGACTGGATTCCATCTGCAGGTCAGCAGATACGAACTCGCCAACATAGACATCCGTGTTGGGATGTTCGGCCACCCACTCGGTCAGTGTCGCCCTCTCGAACGGATGATCTGCGAGATCGGGGATCTCCTCGAGACTCTGCGCGAATGAGGTTTCTGTGTCGAACGTCAGGTTCATCCCGCCACCGTCCCCCATGCCCATCAGGATCAGCCCGATTGTCGTCCTCCGAGACCCCTCGGCCAATTTAAAGACTCGAATCACCTTCGAGTCTCCATCGTTGGTCACGGTGATGCACTTCCCGTCTACCTTGTCGTTGACGATCGAACCATTTTCACCGGTCCTCGTGAAACTCCCCAACAACGTGACCAGCGGATAGGCACGATGGGACTCCCCGACCGAGACGCCGATCACTGGACTGGCGGCCGCGAAGCGAATTTTGGAGGCCAGCCAGATTTCCGGCTCGTTGATCCCCGGCGCCAGGAACGGACTCTTGTAGCCGAGATCCATGTTGCGATTGACCTCCTCGTCGAAACCCTCCCGTTCCAGCGACAACGTGTCGCTGTTGTCATCGGGCGAAGCGACGTAGATGCCACCGACGATCAGCATCGTGGCAAACAACACAACCAGGATCTTGCTCTGGGTGCTGGCCGGCTGCCCCGGAGTGAAACTGCTCTTCAACGAGGGAGTGTCCCCCGAGAGGCCAGCTCCCGATTCGGAGTCCGGCCCGCCCGCCGCCTCTTCGGCGGTGGGCACTTCGGCCCGATCTCCCTGAGGAGCCGTTTCGCCCGAGGCTTCCATTCCCTCTTCGCCAGGGATCCCCGTGTTGTCATCGGTCATCGTTCTGGTCCTTGGTTTGTGGAATCGTCCCGCCATCGGCGGAGCCGGCGGGGGCATCCTGCCCGGACTCACCCGTCTCGCTGGCCATCTTTCCGTGCAGCTCGGCACGCTCGTTCTTGCCCTGTCCTCGGTAGTACTCTTCGAGCATCCCGTGCGTGGGAGGATGTTTGGGATCGATGTCGAGCACCGAGAGCAACCAGCCCAGCCCATGCTCGGGATTGTCGTATTTCATCAAATAGCTGCCGATCTTGAAACGCAGGTCGGCGTTTCGCGGCTCGGACCGAATGATGTCCGTCCACACCTGCACGCGCTGCATTGCCTGTTGCGCGTCGGCGACAAACTGGAAGTGGTGTGAGGCTTCGGAGAGAGTCAGCTCCGCGCCGGCCCGGCGGGCGGCCCAGCCAATCGCGTTGGCCATCGAGAGGCCCGACCGGGCCGCGGATGACGGAGGCCAGCTTGCCGCATCTCGCCGCTTGCGACCGACCACCTGCAAGGACAACGCCAGGCTGTAACGAGCCTCGGTGTCACTGGGACGACGACGGCAGGCCGGACGAAGCCATCGCAGCGCAGTGTCCGGATGGCCAGCGGTCTCCTCGAGTTGCCCCAGGGCCAACTGCGCATCGAAATAATCCGGGTCCAGGACCAGCACCTTCTCGAACATTCTGCGAGCCTCGTCGATCTGGCCCTGCAGGTGGAAACACTGGCCCAGCCCGGTCATCACCTCCGGATGAGTTGTGTCCTCACCCAGGCAGATCCCGAATTGTTCAATCGCCTCATCGTACTGGTTGGTCTTCTTGAGCACCTGGGCCAACCGCAACCGGACGTCGGTGCGATCACCAGCCAACTCGACAGCCTTGCGGTATTCGGCCACCGCCTTGCTCGGGTCTGATCGGTTCTCGAAAAACAAGCCGCGGAACATGTAGCACTGGGCGTCGGCCGGATAGGCCGTCTGCCACTCGTCCAGCAGTGGCTGGGCCAAACCAAACTGGTAGCTGAGAAAATACCCGTTGACCAGAGCCTCGCAGACCTCCGGCCCCTCGTCTCCGTAGTCACCACCACGGCTGAGGAACTTGTAGAGTTCCGGTGCACTGGTGGTCAACTGCCCGGCCTGGGCGGCTCCCATCAACTGCTCCAGACGAATCAACTCAGACGGCCATCCGAATCCCTCAGCCAGATCCAGGTGCTCCACCACCCTGGTGAACTGCCCGAGCCGACGGAACCCCCGTGCCAACAGAAAATTGACCTCCGGATGATCCGCATCGACCTCGTGAGCCGACAACAACACCGCGACTGCTAGTTCGCTCTCTCGCTCTCGCAGCAGATCTCGAGCCGTCCGCAAAGACCAGGCGACCGAAATCGGTTTCCAGAACGCTGCTCCCATCAGCGCCAATACGACTCCGATGATCAATCCGGTTCTCAGATGCCGCTGCCACACGATCGCTACTCCACGGAACCGCAAGTGATCACGATTGTCCGCAACACTTACGCTCGAACCAGCCCAAGGCGATGGATGGCCGCGCGTCTATGAGCCACGTTTTTCGTGATTCGACGGGAAAAACGGTCCAGAATTCGATACCGGCAATGCACTCTCCGGAACCCGTCGACAACTCCACTTCCCTCATCCATTTCTGTCGCATCCGAGACAATTGAAGCATCCGGTTTGGGGCACTGAAAGCCGGCTCTCGGGCCAATCGCCGATTTTTCTCAAAAAACGTCGTTCCACGTTGACTTATCCGTCAAATTTGTGTCCACTGACCTAGCTATGTCCGAAGAAAACAGATGGGAGCAGCGGCTGATTTAGTGCTACACTCCAAGGAGAGAAGTGGCGCCGTTGTTGTTGTGCCCGCCTGTGGACAGGCAATCGAGACAACCATACGAAGTTTTTCGGCGTATTTCGAAGTCATAGGTGGTTACGGTTAAGAAGGAGGAAGGCATGGCTGTCCGTCAACGACGCAAACGAGCCTTCACGCTGATCGAGTTGC
>DLVV01000371.1 GCA_003445035.1 Planctomycetaceae bacterium
GAACTCCGCTGGTAGCAGCGGGTCCGGGCCAGTTGGCCCAGCAGCCACTTGATATCGAACTTGTGCGAGACGAATTCGCCGGCGAGCCGATCGAGCAATTCAGGGTGCGTGGGAGGATTGGCCGAATGAAACAGGTCCAACGGTTCGACCAATCCGCGACCCAACATCACGAACCACAGCCTGTTGACGATGTTCCGGGCAAACAGCGGGTTCTTGCCGGTCGCCAACCCGTCGGCCAGTTCTCTCAACGGGCTGAACTTCAGCACCCCCGTCCGCTTCGCCTTTCGGTCCGGAGCCACCGAGTACTCCTCACCCTTGGGAAACGTCCGGATCGCCACATTGCCGGCCCCCGGAATCCGTAATGGCGTCGTCCGAGCGTCACGGGTGAAGACCGACTTGAACTCCCTGGGCTTGGCCATCACCTTCTCGGTCACCGCCGGGAACTCACCTCCTCGGGACTGCATGTTCTCAAAGATCATGTGCAGGCCCTGGAAATCGACCTGCTTGTAGTCCTCGATACTGACATGGTCGTGACACTGGGCACACCCGAAATCGACACCCGCCATCAGTCGGCCGACATCCCTGGTCAGGCCCGGCACGTCGACAGGGGCCATCGCACCCTCCTTGGTCAACCGCGCCGTCAGAAAATAGGCGGCCCCGCGGAGATTCTCGTCGGTGGCGTCCGGCGACAGCATCGCCCGGGCCACTCGATCCCAGGGCAGGTTCTGGTCGAAGGCGTGCCGCAGGAACTTCGTCCACTCGGCATGTTCTCCCCGCCGCTCCATCAACATCACGTGGAACAGTTCCTGCATCCGTCGTGCGTAGTCGTCACCTGACAACAGTGCATCGATCAAGGTGAACCGTTTGCCTGCTGCGGTTTCGCCAAGAAACCGGCGGACCTCGGCAACCGTCGGAATGCGACCGGCCAGGTCGAGCATCACCCGCCTCAGAAACTCCGCATCATCGGACATCGGAGCCAGGGGTTGCTTGCCGGCCCGTGATTCCACCAGCCGGTCAATCACCTCGTGCAGAGGCACCTCGGCAGCTTGGACCCGTTGCGATCCGTCGGCAGCAGCCAGGCAGGCGACCAGCAAGACCAGCAGTTGCCGCATCGATGAACTCCGGGACCAAACCTCGAACTCCGATGATACTCCGAAACGGGGATCCGATGACATGATCCCTGGTGCCCCTTGCTGCGATCATCATGATCGGCGAGGATCGTCATTGACGAAAACAGGCATTCGACGATCAACCGGGGTGTGGCCGTGCGATCAGTTTGTTGTCGAGGAGTGCAGCCTTCGCGGATCCCACCGACGTGGGTGTTCCTGTTGGCCATCGTCCTGGTGGCGGCATCGAGGACAAGGGCCTGTGCCCAGCGTGTCACCACCGATCTGCGGGCGCTCTACACCTTCGAAGCCGGCCGGGGGAAACAGGTTCTTGATCGTTCGGGAAACGGCCGTCCGCTGAACCTGACAATCGAAAAACCCTCGGCCGTGCGGTGGCTGAAAAACGCCCTGCAGATCCGTGCCGCGACCCGGATCTCCTCGCGGGGCCCGGCCACCAAGCTGATCGACGCACTCAAGAGAACCCGGGCGGTCACGCTCGAGGCGTGGATCCGGCCGGCCCATGCCCGCCAGGAAGGTCCGGCCCGCATCGTCACGATCTCGTCGAACGCCAGGATCCGCAATCTCACGCTCGGACAGGAACTCGGTCAGTTCGACGCCCGGCTCCGCACCTCCACCACCACGGTCAACGGTATTCCCTCACTGTCGACCCGGCCGGGCACCGCCGGAATGGCCCTGGCCCATGTCGTCTACACCCGTGCCCCGTCGGGTGCCGCTGTGATCTACGTCGACGGCAAACCGTCTGCCTCACGCAAGTTGAGTGGCCACCTGACCAACTGGGACTCCCGCTTCCGGTTGCTGCTGGGCAACGAGGGGTCCAACGATCGTCCGTGGCTGGGGACGATCCACCTGGTGGCCGTCTACAGCCGGGCCCTCACGGCCCAGGATGTGGCGAGAAACCATCAGGCCGGACCAAGCGGCGGACAGCAGCCGTCCGCCGAACTGGTCATGCAGAAGCGGCAACAGTTCTTCGAAACCCGTATTGCCCCCCTGTTCTCCCGGCACTGCCTCGATTGCCACGACTCGATCGCCGGCAAGGGAGGGCTCGACCTGTCGCGAAAGGCCTCTGCGATGAAAGGTGGCAAGGGCGGCCGAGTGATCGTCGCGGGTCAGTCGGCCGGCAGCCGACTCTGGAAACGGGTGGCCGCCGATGAAATGCCCAGGCGGGGCAAACCGCTGTCGGCCGCGGACAAGAAGCTGCTCAAGCAATGGATCGATGACGGGGCCACCTGGTCCGGTGACCTGATCGACCCGGTGGTCTACGCCCGGGGAACACGGGGTATCTGGATCCAGCGACTGACCGTCGACGAGTACATCGAAACGGTCCGCAGTGCGGTGGGCGTCGACATCTCGAAACAGGCTCGCCGGCTGCTTCCGCGAGACGTGCGGGCCGACGGGTTCAGC
>DLVV01000340.1:0-153 GCA_003445035.1 Planctomycetaceae bacterium
AAGGTGGCTACGGTTTCGATGCAGTACTTGACCGTCATCAGGCCCAGTCCACTGGCCGCATAAACGCCACGAGTGACTTCAGCGTTGAACCCGAACCAGACGATCAGGATCGAGGGACGCGCCGCGGGCGTTTGGGTTTCGGACGCATCGAGT
>DLVV01000340.1:450-3673 GCA_003445035.1 Planctomycetaceae bacterium
GAGTCGTGGATCTCCCATGCCTCGCGATTCTCCGGGCTGTTTGAGAGGACTGGAGTCGGCGGATCACCCACGGTGCAACGGCTGCCGTGCCGGGTGTCAGGCCATGATCTCGAGAATGATCCGACCGTGAACGTCGGTCAGGCGAACATCTCGCCCGCCGAACCTTCGGGTCAATCGGGTGTGGTCTATACCGAGAAGGTGCAGCATGTTGGCATGCAGGTCATGTACCGTGAGCCGGTTTTCGACCGCACGGTACCCGAATTCGTCGGTGGCCCCGTAAAGGGTTCCTCCACGGATCCCGCCGCCGGCCATCCAGATGCTGAACCCCTGGGGGTTGTGGTCGCGTCCATTGGTTCCCTGGGCGAAAGGGGTCCGCCCGAATTCCGCGGCGAATACGATCAGAGTGGAGTCCAGCAGGCCACGTGTTTTCAGATCGCCGATCAGGGCAGCGATCGGATGGTCCACGGCCAGGGCGCTTCGGATGTCCAGGCACGATGGACCGGCCTCTGTCACCTCCACGAAATGCCCCGGATCTGGTGTCGAGCTGCAATCCGCCCTTCCGTTTACCGGCGATTGCGCTGTGGCATGCAAACAGCGACGAGGCAGCAATGGCCTAACGGACTTCTCGAAGAATTCAATATCACCCACCGTTTCCGTCGGCTGTTGGCCCGGTGCTGTGGAAATGCAGCCAGCCAGGACAGCCACCGTGGTGAGGGTGAAATGGATATGCATTGCGTCTCGAGGGATATCGCGGGTTTCGGCGAAGCATTGTAACCGAGGCGTACCGCGGTATCAGTTTCGATAGTGCTGGGTCCGTAACACCCCGTCGAGTGGAGTTCGAGCGAGATCCGAACAGGAGTCACCGTTTTCGATGGTCAACTGACACTGTGGCGACGCAATGGTTCACGCGGGATCTTTGAAGAGGGTGATTATGTCCCGTTTTGCACGGTTTTCCGGCGCCTCAAATTCCGCACAACCGGCATATTCCCTCAAGCTGTGTTCGAGCAAATATCGATAACTCAGACGGTAATAGCACGCAAAATGCCGTCGCGGTGGATGGCCATTGGCGACGGTTTGCTGGACTCCGGCTCGACGGTACAGGGGGATGAGTTTCTTGCCGAAGCAGTTTTCAGTCAGCCTTGTTGCCACGATTCTGATGCTGTGGAACACGGGGTGCACGCGCGACCGTTATCACCGAGCTGCCGACCGGGACACGCTGAACATTCTCGACGAGAAAACGGTCTCGCGTCCCTGGGGCCTGCCGCCGAATTATTCGATCAACGTGGATCCCCGGTCGCGTCTGTTTGACGATTCGGACCCCAATGATCCTCGGCTCCCGGATCCAGGCCCTAACCTCTACGCATACGACGTCCCACAGATGCGATCGGACTCGGGGTCGCCCGCCTCGGCGGGTGACGACAACCTGGTCCCGGAATTTGCCAGAACAGTCGTCGGTGGATGGTCGGCCCGTCGGGAAGCGGTCGTCCCGGCTGTTTCCGGGATGGTCGACGGCTGGACCACACGATCTGTCCGCCTGGCACGATTTGGCGCCCAAAAACAAGATTTGGCCAATGCCACGTCTGCGGCACAACCGTATGACGATGCGGAGGTGGGCCTGACCATCCAGCCGATTCCCCGTAAGTACTGGGATGCCATTCCGCTCGTCTGCTTGTCACGAATGTTCGAATTCGAGAGCGTCCGAGATGAGTACAAGCGGACCTACAACGCCGATCCCCCCAAGGAGATGCGCGACCAGGCCCGCAAACTCACCTTCGCCGATATCGTCTCGTTGGCGCAGTTGAACAGCCGCGAGTACCAATCGCAAAAGGAGTCGCTTTATTCGACGGCCCTGTCGTTGACGCGAGAGCGTTACCGTTACAAGACGAAATTTTCGGCGGCCGGAAACGGCGCTTCTGTCGATTACGATCACGTACGCGACGCGGGGGTAAAGTCCAACACTCTCACGGTCCCGTCGTCAGTGTCGGGCGACCGCGTCATCGCGCTGGGGGGCACCGCCGTGGCCCGTTTTGCCAACAGTGTCGTGATGACGTTTGGTGGGCCCCAGGGCTTCGCCAAGGATATCAGCTCCAACCTGCTGTTCGAGTTCACGCAGAGTGTCTTCCAGAGAGATGTTTTGCTGGAACCGTTGATCCAGACCGAACGGAACGTCGTCTACGCCGGACGACGATTTGCGAGATATCGCAAGCAGTTCTATTTTGGCCTGTCGAACACCTACTACCAGGACCTGCTGAGTACTTACCGAAGCATTGAAATCAACACGCAGAATTACTTCGGTGTGGTCCGGGCGCTGGACCAGGCTGAGGCCGAAGTCCGATCGGGCGTTAACAGTGCACAACCCCGTTTCCAGGTCGACCAGATTGAACAGAATATGCTTTCCGGTCGACGGAGCCTGATCAATTCGTGCAACAGCCTTGAGAACAGTCTCGACCGGTTAAAGCTGACTCTTGGAGTGCCGACCGAGACTGCCATCAATATCGACCTTCGGGAATTGGAGTCGCTGACACTTCGGGACGAAATGGAAGTGGCCGGCGAACTGGTGCGGCGCGCGAGAGAACGGGTGCGTGAACTTCTCGAGAAACCAAGAGTCGACCGCGAGGACGTCGTCAGTACTAATCTTGTCATGCTCGACCGGACGCTGGCCTGGATGGAGCTTCGAGAACGGATTGGCCTGGAGGCAAAAAATGTTGGGGAGTTACGTGTCCTGCGAGCAAGTGTGAGGGTGGACGAAGCGTATGTGTCCGTGGATCGCGCCCAGCGGCAATTATCCGAAACACAAAATGCGGTTCCGCCGCCCGCGCCTATCAACGTGTTTCGACGGACGGCCAACGCGGTCCAGTCCCGGCTGCAATTGACAGCCCGGCAGTTGCAGCACGCCGACCAACTCTCAGACAAGGGGGCTGTCCGCGCGACCGTTCTGAAGGCTTATGTTGCCCAGAAGACACGCACCGAGGCGATTCTTGCACGGGTGACGAAAGTGTTGCGAGGAGAGTCGGACGAGAAGCTGGAGGTGCTGCAAAAGGAAGTGGATGGCTCGCTTGCGGCATTGATCGCCCTGGAACCCGTCGCCAGGCGGATGCTTGGCGTGCCGGCCAAACGATCGGCACCTGATGTGGAACTCAAGCAGTCGATCGAACAGGGCAAACAACTGCTCGTGATGCTCGACAAACTCGGCGCCGATGACTCGTCGGGCCTGCCGAAGATC
>DLVV01000153.1:0-5755 GCA_003445035.1 Planctomycetaceae bacterium
GGGAACTGGCCGGGGAACCGGAACCGGGGCCGGCTTGGGCTGCGGGGCCGGCTGGACGGTGAGGGCCGGTGGCGCCGGCGGGGGCGCGAAGACCCGGACGATCCGCGGGGCCCGGAATGCCGGTGGGACACCCGCGGATTCGACCGCAGTCCCACTGCTGAGCATGGTCGCCGCGACCAGGCAAAGGACGCGTCCCACGTGATGTCGATTCGATCCGAAGCCGGCAAGATCACTCATGATTGTCTCTCCCGTCCCCGGTCACCCGGGGCACTGTTTGGTCGTCGCTTCGAGCCCAGCGGAATGACCGGTCGTGTTGTTCAGCCGCCATTGTACAACCGGTTGGAGAAACGGAGGAAGACGTGTCTATGAGGGAAACCACGTCGAAACAAAGTGTGGGTGTCGGTTGTAACGGTTCTGCAGCGCACGGCTCCGCAGGCCCTGTTGCCTCTCTCGTCATTGCCCCGCATAATCGGAACCGTACCGGTCGTTTGTGCCGGTTGCGAAATCCCCTCACCGATTCTTCGATTTCAGAATGCCCATGCCTCGACGTGGCCTCCTGTTTCTGAGCCTGGGATTGGCCGTCAGCTGGTGCCTGCCGGGCTGTGGGGGAGCGGCCCCGGTTTCCGACGCGGGCGGGCCGGCCGATGGTGGCCAGACGGCTGCCGCCGGTGACAACCAGCCAGCCAAGGTCCCGATTGGCGCCCAGCCGGTCGTCCGGGTGGTCAACGGCAAGAAGTGGATCGGGGACGTTCCCCGGGACATCTACTTCGAGGACCCGTTGTCGGTGGCCGCCGACCGGCGGCCCGTGGGAGACGCGGTGGCCGCCGGTGACCCGATGTCGGTTCCGGCCGCCAAGCCAGCCGGAACCGACAAGTCCGCCGCCGGCGAGAAACCTCCGGCCACCGCTGCGACGGACAACTGGAAATCGGTGATCGGCATCGAACCTCTCAAGACCGAGATCAAGGCCATTCGGAACACCCTGACCGGACACCTGCAGAACGTCGGCAAGTTCAATTCGGGCCTGACCGAAATCCCCCAAAGAGGTGCCACGCTGGCCGTGCTGGCCGCCGTGGCGGCGGCACACTCCGAAGATGTCAGCTGGAAGAAGAACGCCAAGTTCGTTCGGGATCTCGCCAGCCAGATGCTCGCGGAAAAACTCGCGAGGGGCCGCAAGTCGTTCGAGCAGGTCAAGTCACCCTTCGAGACGATCGTCGAGATCCTGGACGGGGGAAGCCCGGCCGAATTGCCCGAGTCGAAGGACCAGGCCGCGTTCTCCGATGTCGCCGATTTCGGCTACCTGATGCAACGGATCGACCGCGGCTTCAAGTGGATCCAGGGCAACGCCCGGGACGAGGAGTCCTACAAGGAGAACGCCGCAAAGGTGCGACACGAGGCGACGGTGCTCGGTGTCCTGGCAAGGGTGATCAAGGAAGAGGGATACGGGTGGTCCGATGACGAGGACTTCCTCAAGCACGCCGACTCGATGCTCGACGCCTGCCTGTCGGCCGAGAAGGCGGTCGCGGCCGAGACATTCGCCGAATACGACAAGGCGATCACCAAGATCGACCAGTTGTGCACACAATGCCACATGGGACGGAGATAGACAGTGCCTGACCCAAGGAACCGCCATCGGACGATCGGCTGGATCGCCGTGACGCTGTTGACGACGCTGGCCACCGGTGCCAGCGGCGACGTGATCACGCTGAAGTCGGGACAGAAGATCGAGGCCCCCGTGCTCAAGGAAACCGACGATGCGGTGTTCCTGGATGTTGGGGTCGACGTGTTGAGAGTGCCGATCGAAAGGATCGCCTCGCGGGCAAAGAATGCCGCCAAGGCGGCCGCGGCCAAGGCCCGAATCAGCAAGAACCGCGTCTACGCCACCGGACGGATGCCGGCCAAGCCCATCAAGGAACTGGCCAGGGATTTCGGTGCCGCGGTCGTGCTGGTGCAGACACCCAGCGGCCTGGGGTCGGGATTTATCGTCAACGAACGTGGACTGTGCGTGACCAATTACCACGTGGTCGAGAAAGAGACCCGCATCGCGGTGGTGATCTTTGACCGAGACAAGGACGGCAAGTTCACCCGCACCCGAATCGACAAGGTCAAGATCCTGGCGCTGAACCCGTTCTTCGACCTCGCGTTGCTCGAAATCCCCCGGGCCAAGAACCAGCTCTTCAAGACCGTCGTGATCACCGGGGCACACGATCACCGTGAAGGGGACGAGGTGTTTGCGATCGGCAACCCGCTGGGCCTCGAACGGAGCGTATCGCGGGGGATCGTCAGCACCCGCAATCGCAACTTCGGCGGACTGGCCTATATCCAGATGACAGCCCAGATCAACCCGGGCAACAGCGGGGGACCGCTGTTCAACAGCCGGGGCGAGGTGATCGGAGTGACCAACATGGGAATCCCCGCCGGCGAGGGACTGGGATTCGCCATCCCCTCGGTCTACGTCAAGCACTTCCTGGACAACAACGACGCGTGGGCCTTCGACAAGGACAACCCCAACACCGGTTTCCGCTACCAGGACGCACCGCGTCGCAAGAATCCGAACCCGCCGCCAACCGGGGCAGCCGTCAAGTGAACGATTTCGGACTCCAAACAAGAAATCCACCTGACATGACCCTTGCCGTTTCGGACAGATTTCACGGACAATACCGGAGGTGAGGCAACACGCCTTGCCACGTTTCCGGAGAGCGTTCCCTTTTCTTTGTCAGGATCCGGAAGGCAACCACGTTTGCCTCTTGAACCGCTCTGAATGCAGCGATCGGCTGCGTCCCGGACCAACGACCGCCCAAACCACGGAAAGATCCACCATGATTCGTTCGCTGCCCCGCAAAACCGTCACCGGTCTGCTTCTCCTGGCCATGCTGGTTGCAGCTCGACCGGCCATCGCCGCCGATGTTCCGGCCCCGAAGAGACTGCCATCCCGGGTGGTCGCCTACTTTTCTGTCCCCAATGTCACGGAACTGAAGAAGCGGTTCGAACAGTCCCAGTACGGACTGATGGTCAAGGACCCGGCGATGGCCGACTTCGTCGCCGACGTCAAGCTCGCACTCGCCAACGCGTCCAAGGACGTCCAGGCCCAGGGCGGCTTCTCGCTCACCGACCTGATGTCGGTTCCCAACGGCAACGTCACGATCGCCGTTCTGATCGGCGGCCGCCAGGGTCCCGGATACGTGATGATGCTGGACTTCGGCACCAAGCGGACGACGGTCGACCAGTTGATGGCCAAGGCTGCCGAGGGCCTGGCCAACAGCGGTGCCAAGAAGACCCAGGTCGATGCCGGTGACGTTTCGATCACCGACTTCAAACTGCCAATCCCGCCTCCCGATCCCAACGCGCCCGAGGAAGCAGCGGCCCCGCAGGTTCCCAAGTCGCTGTCCCGGATCGGCTGGTTCGTCAAGGACACCACGCTGGTCATCGGCAACGGCGCCGAAACACTGCGATCGGTCATCGCCCGCTGGGACGGCAAGCACTCCTCGACGTTCGCCAACAACCCCGTCTATCGCTACATCGCCGAAAAGGGAGCCGGCGACGGAGCCCAGCCGGTCTTCGAGTGGTTCTTCGACCCGATCTCGATGACCACCGGCGTGGTCAACGCGGCCTTTCCCGACAATTTCCAGGCCCAGTTGCTCCTCGGTTTCCTCGCTCCCCTCGGCCTGGACAAGGTCAGGGGGATCGGCGGCACCGTGAACATGGTCACGCCGAAGTACGAGGACATCAGCCGGACGGTCATCTATGTCGATCCGCCCCGGACCGGAGCGCTCGACCTGTTGAAGTTCCCGGCGATCGCCCAGGCCCCGCCCAAGTGGGTCCCGGCCAACGTCGATTCGTACATGTCACTCAACTGGGACCTCAAATCCGCCTGGCGTGGGATCGCCACGCTGGTGGACTCGTTCAACGCCCAGGGACCGGGCACGTTCGACGCGTTGATGGACCAGTTGGCCCAGGACCCGATGGGACCGATGATCCACCCCAAGAAGGACCTCATCGATCACCTCTCGGGACGCATCCAGTTCCTCACCGATTCGATCCAGCCGCAACAGGCCGGCGACCCGCCGGTCCAGCGGATGATGTTCGCCCTGGGCGTGAAGAACGTCGATGGCATCAAGGCCACCGCCAACAAGCTGGCCAACTCGCCCGGATCCCCGGTCATGACCCGGCAGTTTCGGGGTGAGACGATCTACGTGTTGCCCGCAGTCGTTCAACTCGGTGATCCAGCCGCCTCGTCGATCGGCCTCAGTATCACCCAGGGCAACCTGATGATCGGGATCCCCGACACCCTGATCGAACAGGCGATCCGGGGAGATGTCGAACCGCTTTCCGGAAGCGGCGACTACAAGCGACTGGCGTCGGGTTTCCCCGCCAGCAGCTCCTCGATCAGCTACAACAAGCAGAGTACCCAGGTCCGTTTTCTCTACGACCTGCTCCGCTCGGGTGCCTTCCCGCCGGCCGTTCCCGGTGCGGGATTCCCCGGGGCCGATGCCCAGGGACCTGTCCCACTGGACTTCAAAAAGCTGCCGCCCTTTGAGGCAATCGAAAAGTACATGTTCTCCTCGGGTGGCTACATCGTCCCCGACAAGAACGGTGCGGTCTTCGTCAGCTTCTCGCCAAAGAAGGCCACGGGCTCGAAGTAGTCTTACCGTCCACCACCATCCCATGCCACGACTCAACACGCCGGGCCTCGGAACCTCACCGTGAGCCCGGTGTTCGATTCTCCTGACCCGTTCCGAACCGGACGCCAACCATGCTGGACCGATTGCCGTGCCGTGACCGTCGCCTGCTGACCGCCCTGCTGGTCCTTTCGCTGTCGATTGCCGCCAATGCCCAGGACCGGGCCCCAGCCACAGCCGGGACCCGCAAGGCTCCGGCAAAACCCACGAAGCCGGCCGACAACTTCGCCTCCATCTTTGATCAACTCGACCAGAACAAGGACGGCGTGCTGGTGATCGACGAATTGACCGAGGACCAGGCCAAATCGTTCGGTCGGCTGCTGAGGGTCGCAGACGGCAACAACGACAAGCGTCTCACGCGTCAGGAATTCCTCTCGTATCTCCAACCCGGCCCCGCCGGCCAACCGGAGACGGCTCAGCAGCGGAGAGTCAACGCCGTCCCGCAGGGAGCCTTCGAGAGATTCGACCGCAACCGGGACGGCAAGCTGACTCCCGAGGAATTTCCCGAGCAGACCCGTCCACGAATCACCAGCTATCTCAAGCAACTCGGCAAGGATGGGCTCTCCCGAGAAGATTTCGCCGCGATGTACCGCCGGCAACAGGTCAACCGGGGACAGGAGAATCGCGGCAGGCCCGGTGACCGCGGCCAACGAGAGCGGGCCAGTGAACAGGCTCGACGAGAGCAGTTCTTCGACAGGCTCGACCGTGACAAGGACGGAAAACTGACGGCAGAAGAATTTCCTGAGAACTCCCGCGGACTGTTCACTTTCCTGGCACGACGCCTGGAGAAGAAGGAAGGGGAATCCATCACCAAGCAGGAATTCCTCGCCTCGATGCCCTCCCGACCCACCAACCAACGCCGTCCCCAACCGGCCGAGCCCGGCCGGCCCGGCGATCAGCCTCGTCGCGGCGGATCTCCCGAATCCGGGCGTGGCCCGTTGCTGATCCGGGTCCTCGATCTCAACCGCGACGGTCGACTCAGCCGCGACGAACTCGCCAAAGCTGCCGACCAATTCGAGCAACTCGACAGCAACGGTGACGGGCAACTCGATCCCAGGGAACTCTTCGGGGGTTCACGA
>DLVV01000153.1:6078-14396 GCA_003445035.1 Planctomycetaceae bacterium
CGATCCGGCGGACGTCCCGGCTCACGACCTGACGCCCGTCCCGACTCGAGACCAACCGGCGACCGACCCGATGCCCGCCCGGGAATCCGCCCCCGACGTCCCGAACGTCCTCGACGACCCGGGTCGGCTGAACCGACCGAGGCTCCGAACAACAAGAAGCCGGGTTCCCCCGAGAGCCGACTCTTCGGGCGACTCGACCAAGACGGCGATGGGGTGATCCAGGCCGCCGAGATGCCGGCCACCCTTCGCGAACGACTCAAGACGTTTGACACCGACGGTGATGGGAACGTCTCCCCCACGGAGTTCAGCCGCGGGCTGAGGCAGCGACCTGACGTGCCCAACGAACGGTCGCAGGACCGATAACAAGGCGGCCTGGGGCAAAGAAGCGGATGGGGCGATCGTGGCGAGACCGGATGGCGTTTTTTCGCCAGGTCCGCGAACACTACCACACGACTGGCGCGATCGCGCCGTCGAGCCGGTTCCTGGCGCGGGCGCAGGCCGGACCGCTGGCGAGCCTGAAGGCCCGCACGGACCGGCCGGTGCGGGTTCTGGAGGTGGGTCCGGGAACCGGCGCGGTGACCAGCCGGATCGTCAAACTGCTCGAACCCGGCGACACGTTCGACCTGGTCGAGATCAACCAGGCCTTCGCCGATCTGCTCCAGCGACGTTTCACCGATGACCCGGCATTCTCTTCGCTGGCCGGCTCGGCCCGCGTCCACGCCGTGCCGCTGCAGGAATTCTCCTCCGATGCCCCCTACGACGTGATTGTCTCCGGACTGCCGATGAACAACTTCTCATCGGAACTCGTCGAGGAACTCTTTGAAGCCTACTTCCGGCTACTCGGTCCCGAGGGAACCCTGTCGTACTTCGAATACATGTACATGCGGCCATTGCGAAAACTGGTTTCCGGACGGAAGGACCGTCAACGGGTGAACCGGATTGCCGAGCTCATGAGGCGGCACTGTCGTCAAAGGCGAATGCGGACCAGTTGGGTCCTGGCCAACCTCCCTCCCGCCTGGGTCCAGCATCTCTCGGGAACCGCCGACACGGCGGCGAGTTGAGCGTCCCTCCGGGCCGGCCCCGGCGGATCCTGGTCGTCAGCCGCCGGACTGCTTGTCGCCTCGCCGACCGGCTGTTCTAATCGCGGCCCATGAACGGGTGGGGACAAAACGGCTGGACCGGCGGCCAGTACAGCCTGTGGCGTGTGCTGCTGGGCCTGGGAGTCGTCTCGCTGGCCGTCCGTCAACTGGCCACCGCCGGGGGCGACCCGGTCACGCTGGTCACCGCTCTCACCGCGTTGACACTTTCGACAGCTGTGATTGTCGGCTGGTGGGACAGCCCGGCCGCAGCCCTGCTGGCCACGGTGACCGCCGGGCTGATCGTCCAGGATTCTGCCCTGTCACCTCGACTCTGGCCCCTGGTGGCCATGCTGGTGCTGCACGCCGTGGCCCCCCCAGCACCGTACGGTTCCCGAATGGCCCGGGGACGGATCAATCCCGACGGGGACTGGCGACTGCCGGCGTGGCTGCACGCCGGCGGCTGGATCGTGCTGCTGACGGCCAGCGTGCTGGCCGTCTTCGACGCGGACCTCGATGAAACCGGCTGGACCAACCTGGCCAACCGCGTCGGAGTCGTGACCGCCACCATCCTCGCCGCGGCACCGCGGACCCGTCGACTGGCCTGGCTGATCGTGGGGGTGGCCTGGATCGGGGTGGCCTGGACCGGGGTGGTCGACTGGTGGCTGGCCGGACTGGTCCCGGCCTGGCTGTTGTCCGGCGACCCGACCTGGGTTCCTGCCGGCCGTCACCAGGACAACCGATCGGGGCCGGCCTGGCTGTTTTACGACGGACACTGTGGCCTGTGTCACCGCTGTGTCCGGCTGGTGCTGTCCGAGGACCGCCGCGAGGACACGATTCGACTGGCTCCGCTCCAGGGGGCAGCATTTTCGGAGATGGTCGAGCCGTCGGTGCGCGAACGATTGCCCGACAGCATCGTGTTGGTCACCCCCTCCGGTGAAGCCCTCTGCCGATCGGCCGCGGTGCTCGAACTGGGCCGTCTGCTCGGAGGCAGCTGGCGGTTGGCCTCGGGTTTCGCCCGCATGATCCCCCGTCCCCTGGCCGACCTGGCGTACCGCCTGGTGGCGACGATCCGTCACCGCCTGTTTGGTCGTCCCGCCGAAGCCTGCCCGCTGATTCCCGACGAATTGCGGGGCCGATTTGACCTTCGGCACGACGAGTGATTTGGAGCGGGGGCTCTGCTAAGCTGGCTGTTCGCGCCCGACTTCATCGTTGTCGGCCGACCTTCAACGGCCACTCAGCACGGAATCCACCTCATGGCAGCTCCTTCGATTGTCCCCGGCGAAACTCGCATCGGCTGGATCGGCACCGGCGTGATGGGTGCCAGCATGGTCGGTCACCTGATCGACGCCGGTTTTCAGGCCACCGTCTACTCGCGGACCCGCAGCAAGGCCGAACCGGTACTCGCCAAGGGCGCCGAGTGGGCCGATTCGCCCAGGGCGGTCGCCGAGGCATCCGACGTGATCTTCGCGATCGTCGGGTTTCCCTCCGACGTCCGCGAGGTGATGCTGGGTGACGACGGAGCACTGGCCGGTTCGAAACCCGGCAACGTGCTGGTCGACATGACCACCAGCGAACCGTCTTTGGCCGTCGAGATCCACGAGGCGGCCCAGGCCCGCGACGTGCACAGCGTCGACGCCCCGGTCTCCGGTGGCGACGTCGGTGCCAAGAACGGCACGCTCTCGATCATGATCGGTGGCGACGCCGAGGTGGTCCAGGCCCTGCAGCCGTGCTGGGACGCGATGGGAGGCACGATCGTGCACCAGGGCGGTGCCGGAGCCGGACAACACACCAAGATGGTCAACCAGATCCTGATCGCCACCAACATGATCGGGGTCTGCGAGGCCCTGCTGTACGGGCAGAAGGCCGGACTCGACCTGCCAACGGTCCTCGAGTCGGTCGGTGGTGGCGCAGCCGCCAGCTGGTCACTGTCGAACCTCGGCCCCCGGATCATGGACAACAACTTCGATCCCGGGTTCTTCGTCGAGCACTTCATCAAGGACATGGGCATCGCATTGTCCGAGGGCAAGACCCTGGGCCTCTCGCTGCCCGGGCTCGCCCTCTCGCACCAGCTCTACCTGGCCCTGCAGGCGCAGGGCCACGGACGCGATGGAACCCACGCACTGGAACTGTCGCTGGCATCCGGATCGGGTGTCGACTGGAAGAACCGCTAGAAAACCAGCCAGGCCACTCGAAGCGGTTCACACCTCGGAGACAGTCCCGGGGACTCGTGTCGAGACAGGAAGGAAAGAGGATGGGAAGCAAGGGTGAACAATTCGCCGGATTGACCGTGGCGCTGGTGACGCCGTTTGCCGACGGCAAACTCGATGAAGCGGCCCTGAGAGCACTGGTCGATTTTCACGCCGAATCCGGCACCGACTGCGTCAGCCCCGTGGGAACGACCGGGGAAAGTCCCACGCTGTCGCACGACGAGCACGAACAGGTGATCCGGGTCGTCTGCGAACAGGCCGCCGGTCGAATCCGGGTCATGGCCGGGACCGGTTCCAACAGCACGTCCGAAGCGATCCGATTGACGAAGTTCGCCCAGTCGGTCGGAGCCGACGCGGCCCTGATGGTCGCCCCGTACTACAACAAGCCAACCCAGGACGGGTTCTTTGAACATTATCGGGCGGTGAGCGAGGCCGTGGATCTGCCAATCGTGCTCTACAACATCCCGGGCCGTACGGCCAAGAACATGGAACCCGAGACGATCGCCCGAATCGGCGAACTCGACAACGTCGTGGCGGTCAAGGAGTCCACCGGTTCGATGGACCAGGCCTCCCAGGTCCTGGCCATCTCCGATCTCACGGTGCTCTCCGGTGACGACAGCCTGACCCTGCCGCTGCTGGCAATCGGTGGCCGCGGGGTCGTCTCGGTCGTTGGCAACATCATCCCCGATGACGTCAAGGCGATGCTGGTGGCGTTCGAAAACGGGGAACTCGCCGAGGCCCAGCAGTGGCACGCACGACTGTTCCCCCTCTGCCGAGACCTGCTCGGCCTGGCCACCAACCCGATCCCGATCAAGGCCGCGATGGGCCTTCTGGGACGGGACACCGGCGAAGTGCGACTGCCGATGACACCATTGGCGTCTGGAGAACTGGCCGATCTCAAGACGACACTCTCGGGTTATGGTCTGTTGTCGGCAACCGGTTGACGTGGCAGAATTGGAAGCTCAACGAGTCGAGTGTTCGGGAGGTTGGCGGTGATCTTCAAGTTCGGCAAGAAGGGCAAGAAAGCTTCCGGTGGACAGGGCGATGACGTCGAAGTCGAACTGATCCGGTTTCAGACCGAGTTCGACGTGAAAGCCAACGAGAAGCTGGTTCGCGTCGCCATTGAACCGCTGAAGGAACTCCTCACCGACGGGTTGACTCGCCGAGCCGAGACAATCCGCGTCGATCCCAAGGGAGACCGGGCCACGATCGGTTTCCTGATCGACGGGGTCCCCGTTCCCGCCGGTCGCATTCCCCGGCAGCGGGCCCACGCCATGACCCAGATGACCAAGGTCCTGGCCGGACTGAATGCCGGGGAGCGGGCTCAGCCACAGGCCGGAGCGGTCAAGGCGTCACTTTCTGACGACGAGTACGAATTGCAGGTGTTCACGCAACCGGTCTCCGGTGGAGTCGAACGGCTGACTGTCCACTTCCGCAATCTCGATGAACGACTCGACAAGCCCGAAGACATCGGAATGACGGTCGAGCTGAAGACGAAAATCCGCGATCTGACCGGAAGCGGACAGGGCCTATTCCTGGCCTGTGGCCCGTCTCGCAGCGGCGTGACCACCACCCTGTACGCCTCGGTCCGCGGCCTGGATGCCTACCTCCGGGACATCCAGACGATCTGTTTCACCGAAGACCGTGAACTGATCAATATCACAAAGTTCGAGGTGAATCCGGAGGATGATCTCGAGGAATCACTCCGGCGATGCGTCCGTGTCGAACCCGACGTGATCCTGCTGGACCCGGTGCTCGATGCCGATGTCGCCCAGGTGATCGTCGGTTTCCACGACAATGTCGGTTTCATGACCGAGATCGCCGCCGCCGACGCCGTGGCGGGATTGCTGAAATGGTCCGAGTGGATCGGCGATCCCGCGCTCGCTGCCGCGTCGCTCAATGGAGCCATCAGCCAGAAGCTGATCCGAAAACTCTGCAACGAATGCAAGGAAGCCTACAAGCCCAACCCGAAACTGATGAAGAAGATCGGGCTGGATCCCGAAGAGATCTCGGTGCTGTACCGCAAGGCCCGGCCACCGGAAGAGGTCACTCAGCGTGGAGAGGAGATCGAACCGTGCTTGCCGTGCAATGACACGGGCTACCGCGGGCGAGTGGCGGTTTTCGAGTTGATCGAGGTGAACGAGGAAATCCGGCAAATGATCGCCTCCGGTGCCGACGCCGGGCAACTGAAGACCCAGGCCCGCGCGGCCGACATGCTCACGCTGCAGAAGGACGCCATGAGGCACGTCGCCGATGGCACGACGTCGCTCGAAGAACTGCAACGGGCGTTCAAGAGCTGATGATTCGGCCGTTGCTGCGGTAACGAGTTAAAATTTACCGGTTTTGCCGAAGATTCTGGTTGTGACGGCCGATCTGACTTAACAGCCGGCGCGTGTCGGTCGATTTGATACTCCGGCTCGAACAGCGGCCAGAATCGAGGCCTCACATGATGTCTACCAGCAAGCGTCTCGCCAGCGGTCTGATCCTGCTGGCCGCCGCGGGAACAGCCGGCCTGGCCGGTTGCCAGACCACCGTCGGCGGACAGACTCTGCCATCGGGCTACTACCTCCGGGACGACGTCCAGTACTTCCCGTCCGGACCGGAATTCCTGCTCCACAACACCGAGCGGGCCTACCAGCAGAGACAGGAACAACAGGACCTCGGCGACGACCCGGACGTCCAACCCTGATCGACAGACACCAACTCCACCTTACGGTTCTCTCCAGTGAATCTCCTCTCCCCCTTTTCCCGGTCACGCTCCGGCAATAGGCGATGACTCGGGCGAACCCCGTCAGCCCACCGTGGGCCGATTGACGTGGTTCGTCGGGGGGGACGAGCCCCTCGCAGCCGACAAGCGATGGCACACCGGCACCCCGGACGCCGGAACGAGCCCGCTTGCTGGTCTGCGAGGGGGTTCCTTTTTCTGCCGCGGCGCAACGCTTGCACCCGCCGCCGCCGCCTGGCCACAATCCACGGCCCTGCCGTGCCGTCACGAGACGGTCTCCCGGCCGGATGATGCCTGTCCCCACGAGGACCACCGATGCGGATCCTTCACCTGTCGTCCCTCGCCTGCTTCGCCCTGACCCTCGCCCCGTCATTCGTCGACGCCGACGTCAAGAGCCTGCTGGAGTCGAAGATCCTCAGCCCGGATACCCCTCAACAGGAGGTCATCTCGTTCACCGAGAGCCGGGTGCCGCCGATGCCGGTGGTCAAATCGAGACAACAGTGGGAGGCCATCGCGGGGGTTCTCCGACAACGTGTGCTCGACGAGGTCATTTTCCGTGGCGAGGCGTCAGCGTGGCGGAAGGCCAAGGCCGGGGTGGTGTGGATGGAGACGATCCCCGGTGGTCCGGGTTACCGGATCCGCAAGGTCCGCTTCGAAGCCCTGCCGGGACTGTGGATCCCCGCGTTGCTCTACGAACCCGAAGGACTCGACAAATCCTCCGGGAAAATCCCCGTGGTGCTCAACGTCAATGGCCACGACCGTCCCAACGGCAAGGCGGTCCGGTACAAGCAGATCCGTTGTATCAACCAGGCTCGTCGCGGCATGCTGGCGTTGAACGTCGAGTGGCTGGGAATGGGACAGTTGCACACTCCCGAGTACGGCCACTACCTGCTGAACCAACTCGACCTCTGTGGCACCAGCGGCCTGGCCCCCTTCTATCTCTCGATGTCCCGCGGGATCGACCTGCTGCTTTCACATCCCAACGCCGATCCCAGCCGGGTCGCCGTCGCGGGGCTTTCCGGCGGAGGCTGGCAGACGATCACCATCAGCGCGCTCGACACACGGGTCACGCTCTCGGATCCCGTTGCCGGCTACTCCAGCTACCTCACCCGCACCCGGAATTTCTCCGACCTGGGCGACTCCGAACAGACCCCCTGCGACCTGGCCACCGTCGCGGATTACTCTCACCTGACCGCGATGCTGGCGCCCCGACCGACCCTGTTGACCTTCAACGCCACCGACAACTGCTGCTTCGCCGCGGGTCACGCCCTGCCTCCCCTGCTGGCCGCTGCCCGCCCGATCTACGGGCTCTACGGCAAACGGCAGAACCTCTGGGCACACGTCAACTTCTCACCCGGCAACCACAATTTCGGCCGGGACAACCGGGAAGCGCTTTACCGGATGTTCGGCGTGCACTTCTTTCCCAACCGGACCGACTACGACGCGCGCGAAATCGACGTCAGCGACCAGGTGAAAACCAGGCAACAACTTCACGTGGCCATCCCCGACGACAACGCCACGTTCGTCTCGCTCGCCAGGCAGATCGCCTCGTCTCTTCCCCGACACGCGGACACACCCGCCGCTGACGCCTCGCCGGCGGCCCGCAGCAAATGGCAGTCGGCGGCTCGCAAGAGGTTGGCGCGAGTGATCCGGACACGTCCGATGCAACTGGGAGCCACCCTGGTCGATGAAAAGATCGAAGGTGAGGGCGACGGACAGACCCGGGCGATCCTCTGGAAGCTGAGACTCGGCGGCGAATGGACGGTTCCGGTGGTGGAACTGGTTCGGGGGGAACCGAAGGCCACGTCGCTGCTGTTGGCCGACAAGGGGCGCACTTCGGTGGCCGACGCCGCCGAAGAACTCCTGGCCGGAGGACACCGTGTGATCGCCGTCGACCCGTTTTACCTCGGCGAATCCGCCATCGGCGGCCAGGACTTCCTGTTTGCCCTGATGGTCGCCACCGTCGGAGACCGGGCACTGGGCCTGCAGGCCCGCCAGTTGCAAGCTGTGGCGAAATGGGCACAAAAGCAACACGGGCAGCCGGTCCACCTCGTGGCTCACGGACCTCGCACGTCACTGGCCGCCCTGGTCGCCTCGGGCCTCGAGCCCGGGTCGATCGGCAAGTTGCGGTTGCACGGCTGCTACAAGAGCCTGAAGCAGGTGATCGAATCGAAGCTGGGGGTCAACCGCGCTCCGGAGCTGTTCTGCTTCGGGTTGCTGGAACAATTCGACATCCCGCAACTCGAAGCGCTGGTGGCACCGCGGGCACTGACGCGGAACCAGGCCCCTTAGCCGACCAGCGGCCAG
>DLVV01000343.1:0-16075 GCA_003445035.1 Planctomycetaceae bacterium
GGCGTCGAGGATGGCGACCAGCGAGACCTCTGGCAGGTCCAGGCCTTCTCGCAGGAGATTGACCCCGACCACCACGTCGTGAGTCTTTTCGCGAAGTGCCCGCAGGATGGTGACTCGCTCGATGGCGTCCAATTCCGAGTGCAACCAGGCAGCGCGGATCCCCTCTTCTTTAAGATACCGGGTGAGGTCCTCGGAGAGCCGCTTGGTGAGAGTGGTGACGAGAACCCTTTCGTCGCGTTCGGCACGTTTTCGGATCTGTTCGACCAGGTGAGTGACCTGGCCGCGTGCCGGTACGATGTGCAGCGTAGGGTCCACGAGTCCCGTGGGGCGGATCACCTGTTGAACGATTTCTCCGCTGGTCTGTTCCAGTTCCCAGTCGGCTGGGGTGGCCGAGACGAAAACGGATTGGCCTCGGCGGGTGTCAAATTCGTCGAAACGGAGCGGCCGGTTGTCGAGTGCCATCGGCAAACGAAATCCGTGATCGACCAGGGTGGTTTTACGAGAGTGGTCGCCGGCGAACATCCCTCGAACCTGGGGGATCGTGACGTGTGACTCATCAACAAACAGCAGGAAATCGTCAGGGAAAAAATCGAGCAGAGTATGAGGCGGTTCGCCGGGGTTGCGGCCATCCAGGGCTCGGCTGTAATTTTCGATGCCGGGGCAGAAGCCGGTTTCCCGAATCAATTCGATGTCGTATCGGGCCCGGGCTGAAAGCCTTTGGGCCTCAAGCAGTTTCCCTTCGGTTTTGAGTTCCTCGAGACGTGTGTCCAATTCAGTTTGGATCTCCTCGACCGCAGTGTCGATCCGTTCCGGTGGAAGCACAAAATGCTTGGCGGGATAGATGTACATGGCCTCTTCTCGACGCAGCTCTTCACCGGTCAAGGGGTCGATCCATGAGAGCGTTTCGATTTCGTCTCCCCAAAGTTCGATGCGATAGGCAAATTCCTCGTATGCCGGCCAGCATTCCACGACGTCACCTCGAACGCGAAATTTGCCTCGAGTGAGTTCGATGTCATTGCGGTCGTACTGGATGTCGACGAGCTTGAGCAACATCTCGTCCCTGTCGATGGTGCCGCCGACAGCCAGTGGCACCATCATCTCCAGGTAGTCTTTGGGTGATCCGAGGCCGTAGATGCAACTGACGCTAGAGACGACAACGACGTCGCGTCGACTGACCAGGGCACTGGTGGCCTGGAGTCTCAGTCGGTCGATTTCGTCGTTGATGGAGGCGTCTTTCTCGATGTAGATGTCGCGTTGCGGGATGTAGGCCTCTGGCTGGTAGTAGTCGTAGTAGCTGACGAAGTAGGAAACTGCGTTGTGGGGGAAGAACTCGCGGAACTCGCTGTAAAGTTGCGCGGCAAGCGTCTTGTTGTGTGAAAGGATCAGCGCGGGTCGATTGAGGCGAGCGATGACGTTGGCCATCGTGAACGTCTTGCCAGAACCAGTGACGCCCATCAGGACCTGTTCGCGCCGTCCGCTGCGGATGCCTTCCAGCAATGCGTCAATGGCATGTGGTTGGTCGCCAGCCGGGGCGAAATCGCTGACGAGTTGGAAGTCGGGCATAAAGGCGGTACCGGGCGTTCGTCGGTCCGTTCAACCTTCGGATGGTGGATCGATCGCGGTCGGTTCGTCATTCGCGAGGGGATCGTTGACACCGGATTCGTCGGCCGGTGGGGCGATGGGCGGGAGAATCCAGATTTCGCCGTATTCGGTTTCCTGTGCGGCGCGGAAGCCGTGATGCCGGAGCAACTCGAGGATGGCCAGAAACATCCCGATGATCTTGCTGCGCAGCGTCTCGTTGCCGAACAGAGACGTGAAGGCCACCTTCTTTTCCGAGCGGACACGTTGACTAATGCGATCGATGTAGACCGGGATTGGCGTGTCGTCGTAACGAATGTGAGATTGTTGTTTTGCGTCCTGGAGTTTCAGCACGCGACTGAGGGCACTAACCAGGTCCCAGAGTTCGACGTGCTTGATCTTGTCCTGTGACGCGTCACGCCTGGCTGGAGGGCGGTCGTTGGACAGGCGGGGGAATCGTTCCTGCCACTCCGCGGCCTGGTCCTCCAGCAGTCGGGCGGCCTCCTTGAACTTCCGGTATTCAATGATCTGTGGAATCAGATCGATCCCGGTTTCGTCATCGAGATCCGGCTCGGAGTCATCGGGTTGTTGCGGGAGGACCAGGCGGCTCTTGTATTCAGCCAGGGCACCGGCCATCACGATGAAGTCTCCAACGATGTCGAGATCGATGGCCTTGAGGATGTCGAGATACTCCAGGAACTGTTCGACCACCTGGGAGACCAGCAGGTTACGGACGTCAAGTTCGTTGCGGCGAACCAGGTAGAGCAAAAGGTCAAGCGGTCCGGAAAACAGGTCCAGCTCGACGCGGTAGGTGATCCTCGGCATCGTGGCGGGACTGTAACCCCAGCCGTGTCCATGATCAACCGGTGAATCGACGGTCCCGGTCGCAGGTGTTATCCTGTCGCCTCCATCGACCGCCGCCGGGTGTCCGGAAAACGCGGTTGTCCGAAGGTCACCGACGAGGGCTATGAGAAGATGCCGACGTTTCGTGCAGAGCAATTGGGAACGGTTGCCAAACGTGTGTTGCAGGGAGCCGGGGTTAGCGACCAGGAGGCGAGCGTTGTGGCTCGTGAACTCCAGGGTGCCAATCTTGTCGGCCACGACAGTCATGGCGTGATGCGATTGATGCAGTACGTGGATTACATCGAAAAAGAGGTGATCCGTCCGGGACAACAGATGGAGATTCTCAAGGAGGGGGATGCGTTTCTGTTGATTGACGGGCATTTCAATTTCGGCCAGGTGGTCGCCTCCCAGGCGTTGAAAATGGGAATGGAGAAAGCCCGGCAGGCTGGAACGGCGACGATTTTCATCAGGAACTGCAACCATGTGGGGCGACTGGGGTCCTACACACAGCAGGCGGCTTTCGAGAAGTTCGCCGCGATGATGGTCGTCAACGGCCCGGCCAGCGGAGGCGTGGCTCCTTATGGAGCCATTCAAGGGCGGATGGGGACCAACCCGATCACAATTGCCGCTCCATGGGGCGACGATGCGATGGTTCTCGATATGACCTCCAGCGCAACCGCCGAGGGCAAGGTCCGTGTGGCGTTCCAGAAAGGAGTGCCGGTCCCCGAGGGGCAACTGATCGATGCCCAGGGGCAACCGACGACCGATCCGTCGACATATTATGCCGATCCAGGAGGAGCGATTCTCCCACTGGGAGGCAACCTCGGATTCAAAGGGTACGGGCTCAGCGTGATGATCGATGTCTTCGGAGGAATGCTCTCGGGCTTCGGAGTTTGCCGCACCGATCTTCCGCCGGGAACCAACGGCGTTTGGATGTACCTGGTCGACATCTCTGCGTTCACCGATCTGGATGCCTACCAGGGGCTTGTTGCGAAGTACATCGCTCATATCAAAGCGGCAAAAAAACAACCGGGAGTCGACGAGATTTTGATGCCCGGAGAAATTGAGCTGCGGCGTCGGGACCAACGGATGGCCGACGGGGTCGATGTGCCCGAAGAAACCTGGCGTCAGATCTGCGAACTGGCCGACCGGCTTGAAGTGTCGCTAGAGGGGGTGTGAGCTTTCAGGTGGCTGGCGGGGACGCCGGGGATGTGTTACCTGAGGGGAATCTCGGACGATTTGAAGAGTTGTCCCGAAGCTGGACGGACAGGAAGCAGGCGACATGGTGGGAATGATTGAGGCCGGCGTGGTCGAGTTGGGGCCTCTGGAAAACCTCATCAATGCGGTAGGTCAGATTCTTCTGGGGTTGAAGCAGATCCTGACGGTTGTCGCTGCGGGGATTTTCTCCGCACCGGTACTGCCCGTGCTGGTGTGGTCCCTGTTCTGGCTGTTCGCCGTCGATTGGACGCGTCTGCGGCAGATCATTCTCAAGGGAGGCTGGCTGGGCGTGGTTCTGGTCGGCGTGGTGATGGTGATCATCTGGCAACAGATCGTGCCCGAACCTGATGTTGTTCTCGGTCTGGAGGTCAACGGTTACATCGAGAAGATGGTCTACGTGACAGCGTTGTTGACCGTGATGTTTGTCTGTGGCGCGGTTCAGTTGACCGGCTGTTGCGCACGGTGCTGCCCAGTTCCGGTCACAGAACTGGACCCCGCCGACGAACACGGGCACGAGTAGGCTCGCCGGGAACCGAATGCCAGGCGGCGGGTTCTCACGTGTCGTGAAGGTGTTCCAGGAGTCGGCGAGACATTGGCCCGGCGGCGGTGAATGCGAACCGCCTTGACGTCTCGCCGGTCGAGGTGATCGAGACGTCCACCCGGTCGTCGGGCAGGCAGTTGCTGATACGGTCAGCCCATTCGATCAAAACCACCCCGGGTCCGGTGAGCCATTCCTCGGGACCGAGGTCCAAAAACTCGGTTTCAGACGTCAGCCGGTAGGCATCGGCGTGATGAACCGGGAGACGTGCGGAATACTGCTGTAGCAGCACAAAGGTGGGACTGCTGACATCCGTCGGCGACCCGTCAAGCCCTTCGACGACGGCTCGCACGAACCGTGTCTTGCCGGACCCCATTTCTCCATAAAGTGCCACGACGGTACCGGGTGAGGCCGATCGGCCGAGGGCCAACCCGAGTCGTTGGGTGTCGTCTTCTGACAGGGAGTGGAACTGCAGGGAGTTCACGCGAGATTGGTTTCGGTCGCGGTGCAAAAGTGGAGGCGGGGAAGCCACAGAATGGAGGGGCGGCTGCGGGATTGCAACGCGTCAAAGAGGGTGGGGCTTCGTTGATGGAGAACGGACAATCTGGCAAACTCGAAGCGGAAGGAGTCTCGTCAACGTGCAGTTCGTCTCTCGGATCTGGAAAACGCTGGCCGGCGACCGCCGATTGATGTTCTGTTCGGTCGCTTGCGGTCTTGTGTTCACCGCCCTGGGCATCATTCCTCCGCTGTTGATCAGGGAGATGCTGTTGTGGCTGCGCGACCCTTCGGCGGCAGGGAGTTTCTGGCTTTTGGGAGGGGCTGTCGGTGTTGTGTACCTGTTTCGGGGAATAACCCGTTACCTCTACGGCTTGAGCTCTCATATCGCTGCTTACCGGGCTTTACACAGCCTGTCACTGTCGGTTTATCGGCACTTGCAGAAGATGTCCCCTGCTTACCTGAACCGCCGACATTCGGGGAATCTGGTCGCACGGACAATGGGCGATGTGGCCTCGATCGAGGACTACATTGCCCACGGAATCCCAGAATCGCTGTTGGCGATTGTGATCCCGGTGACGATGAGCGCGGTGCTGTTGATGATCAACTGGCAACTGGCACTGGTGGCCCTGGCCCCGTTGCCGGTGATCGCGACACTGGTGTATGTGATAGCCCGGCGGACCCGGAACATGTGGCGCGGGGTTCGCAGCCGGTTCGCCGAGGTCAGCGGGCGGATTCAGGACCACCTGGGTGGACTGGCGGTGATCCAGTCATTCCGCGCCGAGGCGGCGATGGCCAGGCGAGTGGAGGCCGATAGCCTGGAGTACCGGGACCGGATCATCCACGCGAACCGTTGGTCGCTTGTCCCGTCAGGAGTGATCGAGACGGCCAGCGGTGCGGGGTTGGTTTTGATCATCTGGGCCGGTGGTTGGATTACGACCGACCCAGGGGCCACGACTGGGCTCCACGTGGACTTCGCGGATCTGGTGGTGTTCCTGATGTATCTCGGGCAGATCGTGCTTCCATTCCTGCGACTGGCCAACCTGACAGACAATCTGCAGAAGGCATCGGCCAGTGCCGAGCGCGTGTTCGAATTGCTCGACACGCCGGCCGAGATCGTCGACCGTCCGGGTGCGTCTGTGCCGGAATGTCGGGAGTGGACGATTTCTTTTGAGAACGTGAAATTCCAATACACGGACGATTTGCCAGTTCTTGAGGAGTTGTCTTTTCGGGTCGAAGAGGGTGAGACGGTGGCGCTTGTCGGCGCCACCGGTGCGGGAAAGACGACAGCCTGTCATCTGCTGGCGAGATTTTACGAACCCGCCGCCGGTGTTGTTCGACTGGGTGGGTTTGACGTGAGCGAGGTTCCGTTGTCATGGCTCCGTGATCAGGTCGCATTGGTCTCCCAGGACGTGTTCCTCCTGGCAGGGACAATTCGAGAGAATCTCCTGCTCGGTCGAGAAGGAGTGAGCGACGCGGTGTTGAAGGAGGCGGTGCGGACCTCGGGGGCTGATGAATTCCTCGAATCACTGCCTGACGGGCTGGAAACCTTAGTCGGTGAACGGGGGATTCGACTCTCCGGCGGCCAGAAACAACGAATCGCGCTGGCCCGTGCCCTGGTGAAGGACGCGCCGGTTCTGGTTCTGGACGAGGCCACCAGTGCTGTGGACGGAGCGACCGAATCGCGGATCAAGGAGGCGGTTCGGCGGGCGACCGCCGGCCGGACGGTCTTGGTCGTCGCACATCGGTTGTCGACAATCACAGCCGCCGATCGCATTGTCGTGATCGACCAGGGACGGGTTGTTGAATCGGGGTCGTACGAGACGTTGGCGGCAGCTGACGGCCGATTCGCTCGTCTGTGCCGAGTTTCTGAAGACGTGGTGTGGTATGGGGAGTGAAATGAGAATTGTCAGCGGCGGAATTCAGCACGAAACGAATACATTCGCCACAGTTCCGACGACGTTGAGCGATTTTCAACGGGACAGTGATTGTGGCGAGGACCTTCGAGGCGGGGACTTGCTCCGCGAGATGTACCTGGGCACGGGTACAGTCCACGGTGGCTATCTGGACGAGGCTGCTGCGAGAGGGATTGAGATTGAACCGGTGATCAATGTTCGAGCCCAGCCGGCCGGTCGTGTAGAGCAACCCGCCTTTGAGCACATGGTCGGGTTGTTATTGGAACGCATCAGTGCCGCGGGGCCGTACGATGGCGTTGTGCTTGACCTGCACGGGGCGATGGTCACCGACAACGAAGAGGATGCGGAGGGGGCGATCATCGATCGTGTGCGACAGCTCGTGGGGCCGGAAATGCCACTTGTTGTGACACTTGATCTGCACGCCAATATCACTCGGGAAATGGCCGGGAAGGCCGACTGCCTGATTGGCTACGACACGTATCCGCATGTGGACATGAACGAGCGTGGTCGGGAGGCAATCTCCATACTCGAGCAGATCATTTCCGGACAGGTGAGTCCGTGCCAGGCGTTTCGCCAGTTGCCATTGATGACGATGCCCCCAATGCAGTGCACCCTGAGACAACCGATGCAGGGCCTGATCGAAGAGTTACATGTTCTGGAGGAAGACCCGGCGGTGGTGACGGCAACGATCGCGATGGGATTTCCGTTCGCGGATATCTCGGACGCAGGCGTGACCGTGCTGGTGACGACCAATGGAGACGCCGAGTTGGCCGAATCACGGGCCGACGAATTGGCAGAACGGGTGTGGGGGTTGCGTGACGATCTCCAGCCGGAACTGACGACGATCGAGGAGGCCATGCGTTTTGCGGATGAGGAGGCCGACGGGCTGGTGATTGTTGCCGACGGTTCGGACAACCCGGGTGGGGGAGCTCCCTGTGATGGAACCATCGCGTTGGCAGCGATGATCTCGGCGGATTTTCAGTCTGGGGTGGTCGGTGTGCTGTACGACCCCGAAACGGCTGCGCGGGCTCACGAAGTGGGGCTGGGGGGCGAGGCGGAGTTTGAGATCGGAGGCAAGACCGATTCGTTCCACGGCAGTCCGGTGGTGACAAATGCTCGCGTGACCCGATTGGGCGATGGCCGATTCACTTTTGGTGGGCCGATGAGGCGTGGGTGTCCCGGAGACCTGGGTGCGATGGCGGTGTTGTCAATCGGCGGGGTCGAGGTGGTGATCGGCAGTCGAAGGATGCAGCTGCTGGATACCGAAATGTTGCGGATTGTCGGAGTGGAGCCATCCGGGAAACGTCTGCTGGTGGTCAAGAGTGCCGTCCATTTTCGTGCCGACGTCGGTCCATGGGCGTCGACGATTTTCGATGCCGACACACCGGGGATTCACCGTCCCGACTTTTCGTGCTTCGATTACCAGCACGTGCGACGGCCGATTTATCCGCTTGATCCGGAAGTGGGGCAGGGCAACAGCGTCGGGCGGGCTGACTGAATGCGTCGGTACGTGCCGCTGGTCTGCCTGGCGCTTTTGCATACGGTCGTTGACACCAGTGCGTTGCTGGTTTCGCCGTTGTGGAACAGGTTGACGCTGGAATGCGGCCTGGTCGGGGCAAGCCTGCTGGCGGTCATGCTGGCGCACTCTCTTCCGACGTCATTGGCACAAGGGGTCTTCGGGTTCCTGCGGGAACGGCGCCGAATGGGATGGTTGTTGTTGGTGGGTCCCGCGGTGGCAGCAGTTTGTCTCACGGCGATCGGGTTGGCCGCTGCTCCGGGACGCATCGCCGTGTTGTGTGGGCTGTTCATTGTTGGAGGGATTGCGGTCGGAGCATTTCATCCGGAAGCGGCTGTGCGAGCCGGAACGTTGCTTCCCGGAAATCGCACGCGTGGACTGGCCATCTTCATGCTGGGTGGATCACTGGGCTTGTCGCTGGGGCCGTTACTGAGCGGTTTTGTTGTGGAGCGATGGGGCCTTGAAGGGTTGGTTTACCTTCTGCCAGCCATGCTGGTGGTTATCCCGGTCCTGTGTTGGGGGGCAAGAACCAGGGGCGGAGCCGCTACGGATGTGCCACCAAGGCGACGAGTCAGCGTGAAAGAGATGTTTGATGGTCGTATCGGGTTTGCCGTCTCCCTGTTATTGATCTGTTCGTGTCGCCTGGTTCCCAACATGGGGATGAGTAAGGTGATCGCCTTCACATTGGCGGGTTCCGGACGCGGTTTTGACGAACAGGCAATCGGTGGCGTCCAATCGCTGTTCCTGGTCTCGGCGAGCGTCGGGATGTCGTTGCTGGCACTGTTGTTTCCACGAGGCTGGGAGCGGCGATTCATGGTGGTGTGCCCCCTGTTGGGTGTTCCGTTGTTGGCCGTTTGGGGGTGGGAGGGATGCCCGACCTGGTTGCTGATCGCTGTTCTGATTCCCACGGGTTTGGTTCTGTGGGGCACCACGCCGACGATGGTCTCCTACGCACAGCAAGTCTTTCCCCGCGGTGCCGGATTGGCTTCAGCGATCACGATGGGACTGGCGTGGGGAATCGGGGGCCTTTTTGAAGCGCCGTTCACTACGTACTACCACGATCTCGGGCGACCACAATTGGCTGTTTGGGTCTTCCTCCCATTTGTGGCAGCTGCCGGTTTGGCGGCCATGTTTCTTCCGGACCCGGAAATTGGGGCTGAGACTTCCGCGGGGGCGGTGGCAGGTGACGTCAACCCGGAGGCAATCGGGGGAGGCGACGAAAAACCCAAAACAGGTTCTTGACAATCCAAATGGGGACGGTAGCATCAGCCTCGTTACCAGTCACAAGGATGTGAGTGGATGGACGGCCCGAGAGGCCGCCCGTTTTCCGGGACGCGAATGACGCGACTTTGGAGTAGGAGCAAAGGAATGCCAGCTTGGGGCCAACGGCCGCTGCCGTTGTCGAGCCGAATGTCGCACCGGGTGGTGGTGTGCGTGGCTGGCAGGGTCCGCTCGTCCGGCAGTAGTGGACGGTGCGCGGCGGCAAACAATAGAAGGCGAGTTCCCGGGCCCAGGACGGGTCGGGATTGTGTAGAGGCTGCCGGGCGTTGTTCGCCGGGTGGTGACGATTGGAAGTGCGCATGGACGTGCACAGAAACAGGAAGGAACCTGGACGATGAGCGGAAAACCATGGGTGGGAATCAACGGAGATTTTCGCGCGGCAAAACAGGATTCGGGAGCGTTGAGTTGGTTCAACACCGGTTACTACGACAGCGTCGCGGCGTGTGGTGGGCTTCCGATGTTGATTCCGCCGTTGGCCGAGGATGACGACCTGAAGCAGTTGCTCAAGAAGCTCGACGGGCTGGTGTTGGCTGGGTGCTCTTTTGACATGGATCCCGTGCGGCTGGGGATTCAGCCACATCCCACGTCGAGACCAATGCCCCTGCGGCGAGAGGATTTCGATCGCAGGCTGTGCCAGGCGGCTGTCGACATGAGGATTCCGATCCTGGCCATTGGGTCTGGGATGCAGATACTCAACGTCGTTTGTGGTGGAAGCCTGTTTTCCCACGTACCCGAGGACGTTCCCAAATCGATCTTGCATCGGGATTCGGTCGAATCGACGTTGCGTCACGTTCTGGAGATTGTGCCTGGCACACGGGTGGACGCGATCTACGGCCCTGGGGAAATTCGGGTCAACAGTCAGCATCACATGGCGATCCATTCACCGGCTGAGGGCTTTGTGGTTTCCGCCCGGACTCCTGACGGAGTGATCGAAGCCATCGAGGCGGATGACCAGGGGTGGTTCTGCGTGGGGGTGCAATGGCATCCAGAAAACACGACGGCCAGCGCGCTCGATATGCAGGTGTTCGGAGCATTCCTGGACGCCGCGATGGGCACTCCGGCTGTGGTTCCCTTCAAGCGAAAGGCCGCCTGAGGCATCAGTCGCGACGTGGTGGCGGTCCGGATTCCTGGCGAGGAGTCCGGACCGCTTTCTGTCGATGGGGATCCTGGGTCAAGACCTGCCCAGTCGGCCGACGACTCACTATGCTCGAATGGTTGGGTCGGCTGACGTGTCGGTCGGACAACCGGTGGTGGGCAAGCAGGAACGTGGGTCGGCCGTGTCGTTGATCGTGCAAAAATTTGGCGGAACAAGCGTCGCCGACGCCGAGCGAATTCGCGCGGCCGCCCGGCGCGCGGTCGCGTCGCATCGAGCCGGTCACCAGGTTGTGATGGTCGTCAGTGCGAGGGGTTCCAAAACAGACGAACTGGTCGGGCTGGCATCGGAGATCACTGACTCGCCGTCGGCGCGAGAAATGGACATGTTGTTGTCGACCGGTGAGCAGGAGTCGGTGGCGTTGATGGCCATGGCCGTTGCCGCCGAGGGGGTTGAGGCGATCAGCCTGACCGGTGGTCAAATCGGCATTCATACCGATTCGTCTCATACCCAGGCGCGTATCATCGACATTTCAACGTTGCGGATGCGAGAGGCCCTGAAAGCCGGCCGGATTGTGATCGCTGCGGGATTCCAGGGCATTGATGACGATCGGAATATTACCACGCTGGGTCGCGGGGGCAGCGACACGACGGCGACGGCCCTGGCAGCGGTGTTGCAGGCCGATGAGTGCCAAATCTACACCGATGTGGATGGTGTCCTGTCGACTGATCCGCGGGTTGTCCCGTCAGCAAGGCTGTTGAGACGGATCTCTTATGACGAGATGTTGGAGTTGGCCAGCCTCGGGGCCGGCGTGATGCACTCCAGATCGATCGAGTTCGCCAAGAAATACCGGGTTCCTGTCCGTGTTCGTCCGGCCCATGGTGACGGGGAGGGGACACTGATTGCTGACGTGGCCGATCACACGGCTAACCTGGTGACCGGGCTAGCGGTGGTCCGCGAGGAGGCGAGGGTCGGGCTGGTGGGGCTGCCGGATCGACCTGGTGTGATGAGTGAAATCTTTCTCAGGTTGGCAGAACGTTCACTACCTGTCGATATGATCGTCCAGGACATAGGACAAGGCGGATTGGCCGAGGTGTCGTTCACGGTTCCTGAACCGGATCTCACCGAAGCACTGGCTGCTGCGGAGGCGGCCGTGGCAGACCTCGGACAGGGTACTGTCGAACAGGGTGTCGGCGTCAGCAAGATGTCATCGATCGGCCGGGGTATGCGGTCTCACACTGGGGTCGCGGCCCACATGTTTCGGAGCCTGGCCGAGGTTGGCGTCAACCTGCATATGATCAGCACCAGTGAGATCAAGATCTCAGTTCTCGTCGATCGTGACCGATGCGAGGAAGCCGTGGCAGCGGTTCATGCCGGCTTCGGGTTGCATGAGGAGCAAGCGGAGGGACCCGACGTGGGTGTCGAGTTGCCTCCCGAAGATCGCCAGGCGGTGATGTCGGAGCGAGAAGAACTCGAACAGGATGTCGTTGATCGTCTGGCGAGCATGGAGGACATTGTTGTCAGCGACGTTCAACTGGATGACGAACAGGCGAGGATTACCGTGCGAGGCATCCCCGATTCGCCGGGGATTGTCGCTTCGGTGTTTTCGGCCGTCGCCGAGGGAGGCATCCTGGTCGACATGATCGTGCAGAACGAATCTCGAGGCGGTGGAGACGAGAGGAGTGCGAGCCTGACTTTCACGGTTCCTCGCCGGGATCTCGACTCGGCCCTGTTGCTGGTGCGGGAGGTGGTCGAGCAATGGCCTGGGGCAACGAGTGGGTTTGAGAGAGATATCGCCATGCTGACGGTGGTGGGAATCGGGCTGCGGAGCCATACGGGTGTCGGCGAACGGATGTTCGGTGCCCTGGCGTCGGCCGGAATCAACATCCAGATGATCAACACCAGCGAGATCCGGGTCAGCGTCGTGGTCGGACTGGCAGACGGTCCGGCCGGGCACGCTTGCCTGTCGAAGGCGTTCGACCTTTAGTCCCACCACCAGGCGCCACTGGTGGGAGCGTGGTGTTTGGAGCGGACAAGTTGACGGTCGACGCGAACGAGGTCTTTTTGCCGAATTGGGGGCGGCTCGACCTTCACCCCACCGCTGACGCTGAGGACCCAGTTGCGGCCACGTGCTTTTCGGATTGAGGCGAGAGACGAGACGCGACGCGGTGCGGGCGAGGTGCGGCGGCGGAATCGTTTCGGTTCAACCAGAAGCCGGCTTCGCCATCGTCTTGCTGATGCCGGCAAGGGGGCGTGCAACGCGATCTCAGTGGCGACTGTCAGTCTCACAAGATTCTCGAGGTCCGCGAAAACGGGGATGTGACGAGCCAGATCGGTGAACCTGGAGGTCAGGTTCGCTGCCATGCGTTTCGCGATTGGGCTGGCCTTCCGATCATCGTCTTCGTCGCCCGAGCTCGATGCCGCGGTTCGTACAGCCAGGCAGGAACCCGAAAATCTCCATGTGCGGCTGTCGGGTGACCGGGAGAGCCCGTCGTGAATGGCGACGAACCAGAACCGGTGTTGCCGCCGCACCGCTGAGGGATTGGCTTTTGCCAGCAGATCCACGTAGTTGACCAGTCCCTTGATGGGGGGGCGATCGAAACCCATGGCGACTCGCTTGAGGCGGTAGTCGGCGGCGACCAGCTTGCAGGCGAAACGACTGTCAGCCGGGACCCCAAAAATACGAACATCCTGGGGACCCATTGCTCGTTGCATACCCTGGACGAGTTTGGGAATCCTCCGGGGGGTGATGGAACCGGAGAGACCTTTGAGATAACGGGCGTACCGCTTGAGGCCATCGCGGGTTGGATCGATGGAACACCCGATGAACGACGTGTCCCGGTCCGTGGAAGCGGAAAAACGGAGTGCAAGTGCCAGGTCGTCAAGCTCCAGAACCGGACGGTGGGACTCCGGGTCAACAACTTCGCCGGAGGGGAGGCGTGTCCAACCTGCGGCCGGACCGACCAGAACCACGTCTCCCTGCTCGGGATTCAACAGCACCTCATCAATTCGCTGGAGGCCGGCGAGGTACCGAATCGAATCGGGCAACGGGCGGTCGGACTCCAGGTGGTCGGCGATGGCGGCTTCAAGCCGTTTGAGCGACAGTTTGCGATTCGAGTCGCGTCGTGCGAAAGCACCGGGAGTCTCTGCGATGGGGGGGGCGGACGATGTGGCCGCCACTCGGTGAAGCAGGCCGGATGCGTCAATACGGACGCCGCCGACCTGGGCTGAGGCCGGTCCCGAGCAGAGGGGCAGGACGGCGGTTGCCACGATGGTCGTGAAGAGTGAGATGCGGGCCATTGCCGACAGTGTAACCGATCAATTCACCGGCGGCACGATCGGTTGTGGAGGGCGACCTCATGTGGAGGGGGAGGTGAGAAGCTCCGACAGAAGCGAGGAGAGGTCGGAAGAGAAACGGCCACGAGAGACAACCATCGTGCAGCCGGCTTCACGAGCGGCTTCGAGTCGCTGGTGATGCACGTGGGGGCCGAAGGCCAGAACACTGGTGGGGCCGCTGTCCGGCAGGTTGGACAAGAGTTCGTGGATGTTGAGTCCGGTTGTGTCGAGATCCACGATCAAGAGCCTGGGGGTGTCGGTTTCCGTCGACGCGATTGCTGCGGTCGGGGTTCCGACCTCTCGCAATGTCCATCCCGCTGACAACACGGCACCGCTGACTCGCGGCGCGAACATGAGGTCGTCAGAGAGAAAGACTACATCGACTGGCATGAGTGTGTGCAGCCGCCTTCAGAGAGTGACGGACCCGGCTGGTGAGCGGTGGAAATGGACGTGTTGCCAGTGTCCCTCCTGGAGTTGCCAGATGCGAGTTTCTTCCATCGCCTTAGTCGATGTGATTCTGTCGGAATCGGTCATCTGTTGCAGGCGGATATAACTGACAACCGAAACGTCTCCCAATAAACGGAAATGAGGGGAACTGATTGTCGATTGCCGTGTGGTGCCGTCGGGTTCAGCACAGAGGTAATATTCGTGAAACGGCATCCCGTGCACGAGGTGTCCGGCGGCTTCCGGTTCAAACGCGGTGAGACTGTCGTCGCAGAGTTGCTGGTATTTGTCCCAATCCTGTTGGTCGATCGAATCGAGCAGGTCCTGGGAAAGCTGCAAGAGGGCCGCCGTGATGTCCTCGAGTGACGAAGCGTCGAGAGAGGGGGCTTGCGAGAGTTGATCCGTCATGCCGAAGCCTCGAGCCATGTTGAGATCTTGGGGAAAACCTTGGCAACGGCGGTGTAGGTCGCCATGGCCAACAGGAGAGCGAACCCGGTCCACGCCAAGAGGTTTGAGAACGGTTTGTTGGTGTCCTCGCCCATGATGTCCTTCTGGTTGGTCAACCAGATCAAGGCCCACGCTGTCAGAGGAGCCGCAAGGACGGTGACGGCCTGGGCGGCAACGACAGCGGGTACGGGGTCAAAATCGAGCTTGATAACGAACAGCGCGACACCCATCCCGATCAAAAGAACCGTGACGGTGAGGCCTCGGGTCGCCGGTTGATCGGGCCGACTGCCCAGTCCGAGCCCGTCGGCGAGAATGAATCCTCCGATCATCGAGTTGACCAGGAAGGAGGAATAGGCCGCTGCAAAAAGCCCAGTGCAAAACAGTGGGCGTCCCCACGTACCAAAGAGAGGGGCAAGTTGTGAGGCGACTTCTGTGTAATTCTTCAACGGTTGCCCTCTGAGAACCGCAGCCGCGGTGCACATGATCATTAGTGTAATCAAGGCCATCAGAACCGAGCCCACACGAGCGTCGAGAAGGCCGTTGGCTACATCTTTGCGTGTCCATCCCTTTTGCTGAACGAGATAGGTCTGATAGAACGCCGCGGTAATGACGAAGGTGGTGCCAACAAGACCCAGGAGAGAGAAGTCGAGAAGGGGAGTTGTGGCGGCCTCTGCGAGTTCCGCTGCCGGAGGGGGAGCCTGATTGGCGAGTGCAAAACTGAGGTTGAGCGCGAAGGAGATCAGCATCAAACCGACGAAACACATCATCAGCCGTTCCAACGCGCGATACAGGTTTTTGAAGGCCAACAGGAAGGCTATGGCGAGTGCGTTGAAGGCGACGATCGAGTAATCGAGCAACGGGAGGATCGATTCACGACTGTCGGGCGAAAGCAAATCCCGTGAAAGTTCTTTGACCGCCGCGTCAACTCCCAGGTTGTTGCCGAATTGAAACGAGGCGGAGATGAAGAAAGTCCCAATTCCGATCAATACCGCCAGCGGACGGCCGATCTTTTCGCTCAGGATTTCCAGTGGTGATTGGCTCGACACCGAACCGAGACGTGCACCCATTTGCATGAAAGTCATCATGAACACAACTGCCACGAGCACGACCCACATCAAAGCGAAACCGTGGGTGGCTCCAACCTGGGAACTCGTGGTGATGCTTCCGGGTCCGATCACGACACACGCGATGATCAGGCCCGGGCCGACCCTGTGATACCACTTGGCAGTTGAGGCATCGGTAGTGGAAGCAGATGGCGCGACGGGTTGTGAATCACTCATGTGATCGCCAGTTGAGATGAGGGTGGGTTCGAGTCAATCGCCGAATTGGCCAAGAAAATCCATCAGGTTGTCGTCGTCTTTGTCGTCGTC
>DLVV01000343.1:16444-32074 GCA_003445035.1 Planctomycetaceae bacterium
GTTGTCGTTGTCGGCAGGGTCGGGTTCGATGTCCGCTGCGAATCCTGCCGAAGTGTCGGCGAGTTGGTCGGTGGGAATTTCGTCGTCAAAGACGGAGTCGTTGGCCGGGTCGTCTTCAACAGGCGTTTGTTCGGAGGTTTCAACTGAGACCGCATCCAGTTGAGCCTGTTGAGCGGCGCCGACGGTTCCGTCGTCGGAGGGAACCATATCGGTTGGGGGATCCTCGCCCGGCTCCTCCATCAGGTCGTCGTCGTTGACTTCGGCATCTTCGACGTCACGCCGGCGTCGACGGAAAAGTCCGAACAGGGACCGGGATTTGAGGGGTGGGTCTTCGGTGTCGTCGGGAGAGAAATCTGGATCAGAGTCAGCGGAATCGGTGTCGGTCGGATCACTTCCAATCTCTTCGACGTCAAAAGGCTCGGTTTCGTCTGTGGTGTCGAGTTCAAGATCGATCACCGAAGACTCGTCGTCGCTTTGAGGATCGTCACCTTCAAGAGCGTTTGCGACGGGAAGATCGTTGGGAGATGGCCCAGTGGGCTGTGCGGCATCGTGAACGGCGTCGATCACGGGATCAGACTCCCCGGGTGGGGCGTCGGTTACGTGATCGGTGACTTCATCGGCGAGTTCTTCAAAGGATGGGAATTCTGCCGTGTCATCGAGGTCTGCGGTCGGGTCGAAATCGGTAACGTGATCGGCGGAGAACGTACCTGAGCCTGTGGAGATGTGCACAATGAATTTAACCGGCCCGACGGTGACCGTGTCGCCGTCGGAGAGCAAAACATCTTTTCCGGTGGGGATCGTGCGGTCGGCGATTTGCGTTCCGTTGGAACTTCCCAGATCCCTGATCAGGATGCGTTCACCGTCCAGGGTGAATTGACAGTGACGTCGACTGACATCGGCTACGGGGATCCGCAATTGACATTCCTTGCCGCGGCCAACGACAGTGTCACGGCGCAGCGGAACATCACGGACGCGGGATTTGTCGTGGACGACTTCGAGTCGGACGTCCATGGGCACTGGCGACGAGTTGAGCAAATGGAAGCAGTCGGCCGTCGGCCGGCAAAACCCCATAATAGCCAGGGTTCCCGACGATTCTCAAACCGACTGGCCGCACATCAGGCCGCGGCGGAATCGTCGTGTGGCCCTTCCGGGAAAAGGCGTTCCTCACCGCGGACCATAGCGTCGGTCAAACGGTAGTGGCCGCCCTCCTCCTGTTCAGGCAGATCGAACAGGATTTCGAACATCGCTTCTTCAATCACGCTGCGGAGTCCACGGGCACCGGTGTCCTTGGTCTTCGCGATGCGAGCGATTTCACCAAGGGCTTCCGGTGTGAATTCCAGTTCGGCATCTTCCATGGAAAAGAATTTCTGATACTGCCGAACCAGCGAGTTTTTGGGTTCGGTCATAATCCGCACGAGGTCCTCTTCAGCCAGAGGCAAGAGGCTGCTCAAAACGGGAAGCCGGCCAACGAGTTCTGGTATCAGGCCAAATTCCAGGACGTCGTCAACGGTGACGTCTGAGAGCAGTTCGCGACGATCCTGTTCTGTCTGTTCCGGGTCATCTGTTTGGCCGAATCCGATCATCCGGCGGCCTTTTCTTTTGGCGATGATGTCGTCGAGTCCGACGAACGTTCCGCCGCAGATGAACAGGATGTTTGTCGTGTCGATCTGGATGTACTGCTGCTCGGGATGTTTGCGTCCGCCCTGCGGGGGAACGTTTGCGACGGTTCCCTCGAGCATTTTCAGTAACGCCTGTTGTACGCCTTCTCCGGAGACGTCGCGGGTTATCGACACGTTGCTGGTGGTCTTGCCAATCTTGTCGATCTCATCGATGAACAGGATTCCACGCTGGGCGGCTTCAATATCGAAGTCGGCGGCGTGCAGCAGTTTGAGCAGCAAGTTCTCGACATCCTCGCCGACATAACCCGCTTCGGTGAGTGTTGTGGCGTCGCCAATCGCAAAGGGCACCTGCAGGTAACGTGCCAGCGTGCGGGCCAGCAATGTTTTTCCGCAGCCGGTGGGCCCGATCATCATGATGTTGGATTTTTCGAGTTCGACGTCGTCGTCGGACTCTTCGCAGTGCATCAGTCGCTTGTAGTGGTTGTGTACGGCGACGGCGAGAGTCTTCTTGGCGTGTTCCTGGCCGATCACGTAGGTTTCCAGGTGAGCGACGATTTCCCGAGGAGTGGGCACGTTGGTGAACAACCGCGCTGGATCACCGCGTCGCCGGTGCTCCTGTTCCAGTATGGACTGGCAGAGCTCAATGCACTCCCCGCAGATGTACACGTCGTCGGGGCCTTCGACCAGTGGTCCGACCTCGCGGTAACTTTTGCGGCAGAACGAACAATTCGCGTTCTTTTTTCCACCAGAACCGCGGTTTGTTGGTGTGAATTCTCGACCCGAAGGCATGTCGCGTCTCGTGTTGTATGCCGCTGTAGAGGGTGGCAGGCCGTTATTGGTAGTGTTTTCGGAAAGTTGCCGGGTCGTCAGGTGTCGTTTGGGACATCGTGACTGCGGGACGGCAAGATCCGACTCTTGATGAATCGGAATTCTTCGTCCGTGAGGTCACCCTGACGCCGCATTTCTTCGTACAGAACCAGCAATTGTTCCGGATCAGCGGCATTCTCGGACGCGTTTTCATGAAATCTGGTCCGAATCCAGAAGCCAATCAACAGAAGGACCGCAAGGATGCCGAGCAGCACGGCCATTGTCGGCAGAAATGTTGACCGGGAGACGAGATCTCGAAGGTCCGTGGCGGCGAGAATTGTCTTTCTCATGAGGGATTGCTGGGAAAACGTGTCGTGGGGAACGTGCGGATGTGTCGGAAGTGATCCAATTATCCGGCGGGGTTTGGTGCTCGGCAAGTGGTGCCGACACCGGGAACTCCTTTTTGGACCTCATTGGGCGGTTTGTTGCGGCAACCCGCGAGGCATCCTAAAATCGCAGCCGGCACCCAAATCACACGCGGGGATGGGAACGTGGATTTCCAGGAACGACTGCAACGAGCCGTCGAACGGGGGCAACAGGCTCGAGATTCCCGTGGTCGGGAAGCGGCCGCGAAGGCGCTGTCGGAGGAGGAATCTCGGAGTTTGCACTCCGAATACCGACTGGAACTCAGCGACCGCATTGGAACATGCCTGGATCAGTTGGTGGATCAGTTTCCGGGATTTCAACTCGAGTCAATCGTTGGCGACGAGGGTTGGGGATCGGTGGTCATCCGGGACGACATCGCCTTGGGCGAAGGCGGTAAACCTGTCAATCTGTACAGCCGGATGCAGATGCTGATCCGTCCGTTTTCGGACGGTCGGATTGTCGAAATGGTTGCCAAGGCGACGATCCGCAATCGTGAGGTGTTCAATAGATCTCGGTACCAGATGCTCGGGCAGGTCGACGTCGAAAGTTTTGCTGAGAACATCGACTTGTGGGTTCTCGAATATGCTGAAAAATTTGCGGCCACGGAATAGGAGGCTGTCGTGAGTCGAGAAGTGGATTTGCAGCGTGTGCTTGACGGCGGGGTGGTGGCAATCATCCGTGCATCGTCGGGTGAACAACTGGTGGATGTGGCCGAGGCGCTCTACTCCGGAGGGATCGACGTGATCGAGGTCACGTTCACGGTTCCGAAGGTTCTGGAGATCATCTCGGCTGTCCGCGACAGGCTTGGAGACAGGATCCTGTTGGGTGCCGGCACGGTACTGGACGCCGAGACCGCTCGGGCGGCAATGCTGGCCGGCGCCGAGTTTATCGTCTGTCCGACGGTCAATCTCGATGTGATCCGGATGTGTCGGCGTTACGACAAGCTGGTGATGCCGGGGGCATTGACACCGACAGAGGTTGTGTCGGCCTGGGAGGCGGGGGCGGATATCGTGAAGGTGTTTCCGGCTGACGTTGGTGGCCCGGGTTATCTCAAGGCGTTGCACGGCCCATTACCGCAGGTCAAGCTGCTGCCCACCGGCGGAGTCGACCTGGAGACCATCGGCGGGTTCTTTGCCGCGGGTGCCTGTGCCGTGGGACTGGGCAGCGCCCTGGTCGAGAAGCAGGCGGTCGCCGATGGCGACATGACCCGTATCCGATCGCAGGCTGAGGCCTACGTCGCGGCGGTGGCCGCTGCCAGGGGGGCGGAGTAGCCCGGGCGGCTATTCCGAGTCAGCAGCACCCTCAGCTCGGTTGAGTTGCGAGGTGTCATCCGGGACTTCGCTTTCGGCCTGGTCGTCACCAACTGGTTCGGTGTCGTCCACCGCCACGGGTGGTTCGAACTTCGGGGCCGTCACATTGTCGAGTTCGTCGTCGGCCAGGGGCCGTTCGGCGGTTGGGCCGGGGTCATACGACGCCGCGCCGTGCACCTCGTCTTCGATGCCCCGCATGCCCTTCTTGAACTCGGTGAGTCCCTTGCCCATGTTGCGGGCCACTTCAGGGAGTTTCTTTCCGAAGAGGAGCAGGGCAATGAACAGGACGATGATCATTTCCTGGTAGCCGAAACCAAAAGCCAAAACGGCGTCCATGGGAAGGATCTCTTGCGGGGGAAATGGAACAGGACGGGAGGGTGGGGAAGGTCACACGTCTTCAGGAGGTGTGTCGCCGTCTTCGGGGTCGTCGGCGTCGTTGATTCCCTTCTTGAACTCGGTCACGCTCTGGCCGATGGACCGCATCATGGTCGGGATTCGTTTCCCACCAAAGAAAAGCAGGACGATCACCAGCACGATCAGCATCTGCCAAATGCCGGGGGTAAACATGGTTCAGTGGCCTTGAAAGTGTTGGGCTGAAGGCGTCGGCAATAAGCTCGGTGGTACAGCAGCCAAGGGAAGCCGTAGAAGAGGGGTCTGCCTGATCACGACCAAACCGGACGTCTGCGAAGCGGGTTGGCCGGTCCTGTTTCGGGGAGCCGTGACGGGCACTCAGCCTCGGGGCAGGAAACCCCTCTGACGCCCACTCGTTCGTCCCGCCGGGAGGACCGGCAGGAAGGTCGAGCGGAACGGGGGTCATTGTAACCCGTGCGGGGGGGGTGTCAACGGTTGTGTTCGGCCCCTTGTGCGGAGCCCCCGGGGATTGCCTTTCTGGAATCGATCCGTATGCTGAGCGTTGGACCTGTCGGCGAGCAAGGCTGGGAACTGAGCTCATCGGCAGAAGTGGTGGGGACCGTCTTGGGTCCAGGGGTCAGGCGACCGGGTTATGCGCGATTTGCTCACCGGGTACGATGTCAATGCGCCGACCTGGTTCTACCTGTCGTCGTTGTTGATTGTGGCCGTGTTTTTCCGTTTTGGCCGGATCTGGTCACTGCGAAACATCGACGTTGTGCTGTTGCTCAGCCTGGCGCCGGGGCTGTTGATGGTCGAACCCGAACGGTTGGGGATCCGGGTTGACGAGCAGGCCGAACGATATCACTTGTTGCGGGCGTGGGGCACGACGTGGTTGTTCGCCGGGGCCGGCCTGGTGTTGGTGCGGTTGTTGTGCGACCCCCTGTTCAAGCGTCGCCCTCTGATCGAACCCAACCTCGCGGCTCAAGGGCTGGTCTTTCTCGCGATTTCGGCCTTCGCGTTTCTGATGAGCAAGGTGATTGTCGATCCCCCATCGTCGGCGGCGCGATCGGCAGTGACTCGTGGAGAAGGAGTGTTGCGACGTCAGGACGTGAGCGAACCGGCAGCTGGAGCTGCCTCTACGGCCGCTGGTGCCGCAGCAACAGTGGTTGTTGAGGCCGTGGCCCCACCACGCGGAAGCTGGCGAAATCGGGGTCGGATTCGGGAACTGGCTGCGAAGATTATCCCCGTGGTTGCTCACCTGGCGGTTGTCATCGGTCTCTACATGGTGGGGCTCCTGCACTTTGGGGACCGTCGCCAAGGGGTGGCGATGGCGACACTGTATCTGCTGATGCCCTGCACGTCGTACGACGTGGGGGAGGTGGACCACGTGTTGCCGGCGGCATTCTGCATCCTGGCATTCCTGGCTGTTCGGCGGCCGTTGTTGGCCGGTGCGCTAATGGGAGGGGCCTGCGGCTCGTTGGTCCTGTTGCCGGTGTTCTTGGCACTGGTGCCTCTGTGGTTTGCCTTTTACGAGCGAAGGCGAGGGTTTTTGTTTGCCGTGTCGCTGGTTGTCGTCGGTGGTGCCCTGCAGGTCAGTGTCGTGGCACTCACGTCACCGGATATCTCCGAATTTTCGGTCCGGCTTCAGGAGTCGGTGCAGGCGGTGGTCAACGAGTTCATGGGTGAGACGATCACGGAGGGCGGCGGTGCGGGCGTGGGATTCTGGAACTCGAACAACCTGGTTTATCGGATCCCGGTGATCGTCGTATTTGCGGTGATGCTTGGGGTGTTGACCATCTGGCCTCGTACCAAGACGCTCGAACATCTCATTTCTCAGACGGCGGCTGTGGTCGTGGCCACTCAGTTCTGGTACTCCCACCAGGGGGGCGTCTACGTGCTGTGGTATCTCCCGCTGTTGCTGCTGGTGGTGTTCCGTCCGAGATTGGCGTCGGTCCATCCGTCGGCGGCCGAACCGGGAGCGGGGTGGTACGAGCCCATCGGGTCCCATGTGCCGGTGGGGCCCGGACTGGGGCCCGGCGGCACCCGGTTGTGGCATTAGAGTCCCGATGGGTTCGACACGCTCGGGGGCGACGCTAGGATGAGGTGACCGGCGCGATGGAGGGCAGGCGTGATGACGATGGTGTGTGCAGCTGGGCTGAGTACCCGGTCCCAGTTGCGGGATGCGGCTTCCGAGTGCATCGAGGCGGTGGCGAAGGGCCTGGACGGGCAAGCCCCCTCCTTGGTGTTTGCCTTCGCGAGCGGCACATACGGTGAGACGCTTGACGAGTTGCCAGGATGGCTGGCCGAGGAGGCTGGTGGCGGCGTGTTGCTGGGCTGCACGGGCGAGATGATTGCCGGGGGGAATCGGGAAATCGAATCCGGTCCCGCTCTCAGCGTGCTGGCTGCCGTGATGCCCGAATCGGCCATTGAACCATTTCGGGTCACTTTTGAGCGGACAGCAGATGGGTTGTTGACCAGTGGGATTCCGGAAAACCTCGGTGATCCCGATGACGTGGACACCGTGTTTCTGTTGGCCGACCCGTTCTCATCGATCCCACAATCCATCTTTGACCGTGTTGCCGAACAGACCGCCGTTGGCGAAGCACCCGGGGCGGGCGTGTTGGGTGGCATGGCCAGCGGAGGCCGGGCTCCGGGCGAAAACCGGTTGTTCCTGAATGCGGATGCCCATCGGTTCGGAGCCGTGGGAGCGGTGGCCAGGGGGCCGAAACGCGTCCGTGCGGTCGTGTCACAGGGTTGTCGGCCCATCGGTGAAACACTGGTGGTGACCGAAGCGGAGGCGAATGTGGTGCGGGGACTGGGAGGCCGGCCGGCTTTGGCAGTACTGCAGGAAACGGTCAGTCGGCTCGATGAGTCCGACAGGCAGTTGGTGAGCCACGGTTTGCACCTGGGTGTGGCGATGAGTGAATACGGAGAAAATTTCGAGCGTGGTGATTTTCTGATCGCCAACGTGATGCAAGTCGATCCCGAAGCGGGTGCGGTGGTCATCGGCAATGAGGTTCGAGTTGGCCAGACAGTCCGATTTCAGGTTCGTGATGCTGAGACGGCCGATGAGGACCTGGTGGAGCTTCTGGAGGCCCATCGTCAACAGTCGCCGGCGACACAGGCCGCGTTGCTGTTCAGTTGCAACGGCCGCGGTACGCGATTGTTTGAACAGCCCGACCACGATGCGTCGACGATTCGACGGGAATTGGGTGACATTCCCCTTGCGGGATTTTTTGCGCAAGGAGAAATCGGTCCGGTTGGAGGGACGAATTTCGTGCACGGGTTCACCGCGAGTGTGGCCTGTCTGGGCTGAGAGGCGGACTTCCGTTTGCCGGGCGTCTGTCCTAGTCTGAGTCGATGAGCATCGTCGAACTGGAATTGATCGCGTTGACCGGTGCCACCGTCGATGGCGGTTGGCCCCAGGACCTCGAGGCCGAGGAAAATCTGCACACCCTGGTGCGGATCACGTCGGAAGACGGCCTGGTCGGAGTCGGCAGCTGCTTCACCTCCGGATCCCTGGTCGAGGGGGCGGCGGAACTCTTGTGGCCGTTGCTGAAGGGGCAGTCTGCCGTCGAGCCAGAACGTGTCAGCGACACGCTGCGAGAAATGACGTTCTGGCAGGGGCGGGGCGGGGCCGTAGAACATGCGATCAGCGGAATCGACATCGCGTTGTGGGACTTGATGGGGCAGGCCTGCGGGCAACCGGTCTCTCGTTTGCTGGGCGGAATTTATCGCGACCGCATCAGGCCCTACGGATCGATGCTCTTCGACGAACCGGAACCGTTGAAGGCGACGTTGGAATCGGCCGTGGGGCGTGGGTTCCGCGCGATCAAGTTGGGTTGGCGACCCTTTGGACGTCGGGATCGCCGGACGGACGAATTGCTGGTTCGCACGGCTCGCGAGACAGTCGGAGACGATGTGGCGTTGATGGTCGATGCGGGCGGCAGCGAGCAGTTCTGGCCTCACGGTGTTAACTGGGCTCGCGAAACGGCCCGCATGTTGGCGGATTACGGCATCGAATGGTTCGAGGAGCCTCTGCCACCGGATGACATCGACGGGTACGCGGAATTGACCCGATCGTCACCGGTGCCCATTGCCGGTGGAGAGGTGCTGACGCGTCGGCAGGCGTTTTTGCCGTGGATCACTCGTCGGGCCGTCGACATCATCCAGCCGGACACGACCAAGAATGGCGGGTTGACCGAGTCGCGTCGGATAGCGATGTGGGCTTACGACCACAACGTGCAGATGGTTTCGCATGGATGGAACACGGCGGTTGGCCTCGCCGCCGATTTGCAGTTGGCTGCGGCGATCCCGGTGGCACGGTACGTCGAATATCTGACTCCGTGTGCCTATATCGAGGATCTGCTCGAGAAACCATTCGAACTCGATGAAAACGGGTATCTGGAGATCCCGGCCGAACCCGGACTCGGGCGGGCACTTTGTCCGGATCGGGTGGCTCGTTACACGGCCTCACAGCGGGTCTTCCGCTAGGCAATTTATGTCCTGGGGTGTCGATCGCCGGTCGTCCCTGTTCGGCAGAGTAATGTGATGCAGTTGGTTCGCGGAATCGTTGATGCGACGGGCTGCCACGGTGGGGTTGTTTCGATCGGCAACTTCGATGGTGTCCATCTGGGGCACGCGAGGATCGTTTCCAGATTGGTGTCACGGGCTCGGCGTTCCGGTCAACCGGCCGTGGTGGTGACGTTCGATCCCCATCCCATCCAATTGCTGCGGGCCGACGCGGCCCCACCACTGTTGAGCACGATCGAAGATCGGGCCCGTTGGCTGGGTGAAATGGGAGTCGATGTGCTGGTGGCATATCCGACGACAGTCGAGATGCTGAGATTGGACCCCGTCGATTTCTTTCGGGAGGTTGTCAGGGGGCAACTGGGCGCCAGCGGGATGGTCGAGGGTCCGAATTTCTTTTTCGGACGGGATCGACAGGGTGATGTTGGTGTCTTGTCGCAGTTATGTGACGCGGAGGGGATCGGGTTGGATGTGGTCGAGCCGGAATTGATCGGCAGCGAAATGGTCTCGTCAAGCCGCATACGGAGTCTGTTGGTCGAGGGAGATGTCGAATCGGCGGCCGAAATGACCGGTCGACCCTATTCGGTACGTGGCACCGTGGCTGCAGGGGAAGGGCGGGGGCGGAAGTTGGGAGTGCCGACCGCCAATCTCTCCGAAGTTCTCACGCTGGTGCCCGGTGATGGGGTCTACGTGGGGGCAACCGACGTGGACGGGCGGCGGCAACCGGCTGCAATCCATGTCGGGAGCAATCCGACGTTCGGGGAATCGGCCGACAAGGTCGAGGTGCACCTGCTGGCTTTCGACGGCGATTTGTATGGACAGGAACTGGTGGTTCAGTTTCTGGAACGAGTGCGTGGGACCGTCGAGTTCGAATCGGTCGACGCGTTGCGGGAACAGTTGACCGATGACATCGAGGCGGTGTGGCAATATGTCGAGGCTCACCCCGCCGACGACATCGAAACTGGCGAGGTGGACAATTCCGGGTTATCCTGACCGTTTGGGTCGGGTCGACGGCGAGAGGAAACGATGGCGATCGACTGGCAAGCGTTCTGCGATTTGGTGGTTCGGCACGAACGATTCGTGCTAACCAGTCACGTGAGACCAGATGCCGACGCTATCGGTTCGGAGATTGGGTTGGCCGAACTTCTCGAGGCGCAGGGCAAGACGGTTCGGATCATTAACCCTTCTCCGATCACCGAGAGCCTGAGATTTCTGGATCCTGGCGGTCGTGTGCAGTCAATCGGGGTCGACGTGGACTTGGCATCGGCCTGCGACACCGATGTTCATATTGTGCTGGACACCAGCGCTTGGGCCCAGGTCGAGGGCGTGGGTGAAGTGCTGCGATCAACCGGTGCGGTGAAAGTGGTGATCGATCACCATCAGAGCAGCGATCACCTCGCGGATCACGAGTTCAAGGACACGTCGGCCGAGGCGACAGGCCGGCTGATCGTCGACTTGGCCGAGATGGCCGGCTGGGAAATTTCGCCAGTCGCCGCGACCGCGTTGTTCTGTGCGATTGCCACCGACACCGGATGGTTCCGGTTCTCATCAACCAACGGAGGGACGCTCCGGGCCGTCGGCCGGTTGATTGACCTTGGTGCCCAGCCGGACCTATCATACCGGCGGTTGTACGAGCGTTATTCGCTTTCCCGAGTCCGGCTGACCGGCCGGTTGTTGGAACGAATCGAGATGGCCTGCGATGGTCGCTTGGCCTGGCTGGCTGCTCGGCGGGAAGATTTCGCCCAAACCGGTGCCGTGCCGGCCGATACCGAGGACGTGGTCAACGAGTGTTTTCGGATCGTCGGTGTCGAGTGTGCCTTTATTGCTCACGAGCAACGGGACGGACGTGTAAAAGTGAGTTTTCGGAGTCGAGGCGATGTGGATGTCGCTGCCGTGGCCGAGGGATTCGGTGGCGGTGGGCATCGTCAGGCCTCAGGAGCCCTGTTCGATGGGCCGTTTGACCAGGGGCTGGCCCGGTTGATTGACGCGATGTCCATTGTTCTGTCGGCCAAGACCTAGATCACGACAACTGTCCCACCAACTGGATGTTCATCCCCCCCGCTCCTCCCTTTTTTGCACCGCAATCGGTGACCGTACGGTTTCCGTTTCGCGGACCTCGCCAATCGAGTCCTCCCACAGTACGTTTTGACACCCAATACCCAACGGTCCCAATTCGGCCTCGGACGGGCACGTGATCGTCGTTGTGCCCAGCTGGATTCGGTGAGCCCCGACTTGCACGAATTGCCATGACGGCAACTCTGCCAGGAGACGATCGATGATCGAAGAAAATCCTCAAGCTGACGAGACTCCCGAGGATATTCCTGTCGGCGATTTGAGCGGTGAAACTGACGATGTGCAGGACTCCGTGGAATCGTCCACGGACCCTGCTGCAGATGAATTCCCCGGATTTGCCGAGGGCGAAGTGGACGGCGGCGGCGATGAGTCGCCGGGATACTCAGCGGACGACTCAGTCCCCGATATTGCGGACATCGCGGAAGTTGCCGAGGTCACCGAAGACGCCGACGACAGTGAGGATGGCGTGACGGAAAGCGGGTTGCCGCCCGCGGACGTGTCCGGAGCGTCAGAAGGAGCCGGTCCCGGCAGGCGGTCGTTTCTGTCACAGATTCTGGCTGGCACCATCGGGGCGGTCGTGGGACTGGTGCCGGTGGTTTCGGGCCTGGTCTTCTTCCTCGACCCGCTGTTTCGGCGTGGGCGGTCAACTCAGTCGGAAGGCTCGGGAGCGGGTTCCGGGAAGGACGCGGAGGGTTTCATCAAGCTGCCGGTGGCTCGAGCACTGTTGCCCAAAGACGGGACTCCTCAGCAGGTGACTGTTGAAGACGATCTTGTTGATGCCTGGAACAAGTTCCCGAACGTGCCTATCGGGAGCGTTTGGGTGCGGGTCAGTGAATCGGGTGATGTCATCGTGTTCAACACGATTTGTCCGCACCTGGGATGCTCAGTCGAATACCGGAATGTGGAAACCGATTTCTACTGTCCGTGCCATCTGAGCGCGTTCAAACTCGATGGCACCAAGGATAACCCCATTCCTCCGCGCGACATGGACAGCCTGGCCGTGAAGCCAGGCACCGGTGATGAGATTTGGGTTCAGTTCAAGAACTTCCGCGGAGGAATCTCCGAGAAGGTAGAAATATGATCCGCAGTCTGTTGGCCTGGCTCGACGACCGCACCGGTTACGCAGGCGTTCTGCACGAGGCACTCTACGAACGGGTCCCCGGCGGAGCTCGCTGGCGTTACGTCTGGGGCAGTACGCTGGTCTTCACTTTCAGCGTGCAGATGATCACCGGGTTCTTCCTGTGGACCGCCTACAGTCCCAGTGCCAATACGGCCTGGGAGAGCGTGTATTACATTCAGAACGAGATGACTTTCGGGTCGATCGTCCGTGGGCTGCACCACTTCACCGCTCAACTGATGATCGTATTGATGGCGGTGCATCTGGTGCAGGTGATCATCGACGGTGCGTACAAGGCGCCCCGTGAGATGAACTTTTGGCTGGGCCTGGTGTTGATGCAGATCGTGCTGGGGTTGTCGTTGACCGGCTACCTGTTGCCGTGGGACCAGAAGGGTTACTACGCGACACAAGTGGCGACCAAGATCATGGGCAACGCACCGGTTATCGGTGTGGAGGCCCAGGAACTGATCCAGGGCGGGCCGAAATACGGTCACCACACCCTGACTCGATTCTTTGCGTTGCATGCCGGACTGCTTCCGGCCTCGCTGGTGGCCTTCCTGGGCCTGCACCTGTACGTCTTCCGGCGTCATGGCCTGACGGTCAAGGACAAAAATCATGCCCCCGAAACCACCTTCTGGCCGGATCAGGTGCTCAAGGACGGCGTTGCCTGCCTGGCCGTGTTGTTGCTGGTACTCGGGTTGTCGATCTGGAAGGGAGCCGAGTTGAGTGCGCCGGCGAATCCGGCAGAGAATTATGCGGCGGCACGACCGGAGTGGTACTTCCTGTTCCTGTTCCGGTTCCTGAAGTTCGAGTTCATCGAGCATTTTGGTTTGGCATTCGGGTCGATTTATGTGCCCGGGGCGTTGATGGCCGTGGTGGCGGCAATGCCACTGGTCGGTCGCTGGGCGATCGGACACAAGTTCAACGTGGCGTTCACGTGGGTGTTGACGATCGGAATTGGGGCCTTGACGCTGTTGGCTTTCTACGAGGACGGAAACAGCGAACCTCACCAGGCGGCGATTCTCGAGGCACACCGTGATTCCGCGAGGATCAAGGAACTCGCCGGCGGGCCCGACAAGATTCCTGTCTCTGGGGCCGTGACGTTGCTCCGCGAGGATCCTTTCACCCAGGGGCCCCGTCTGTTTGCCAAACACTGTTTCGGTTGCCATCGATATGACGGCCATGATGGTCGCGGGCGGCTGGTCTATGAGAGCGGAGCAGACGGCAAACAGGTGCGTGGGACACCCACGGCGGTGGACTTGGGCGATTTTGCGTCGCCGGCTTGGATGCGTGCCGTTGTGATGGATTACTCGAATCACTTTGCCCCCCTGAAGAACGCTCAGTGGTTCAAGAATCCCGGGGAAGCCGAAGTCCTGAACCCGGACGATTCGGAAATGGCGGATTGGTCAGGGGACGCCGAAGCTCTCAACAGTGCCGAGAATGTCGAGAACGTCAAGGCGTTGGTGGCGTTCCTGGTCGCCCGGGCGGCCCACAAAGACAATGGCCAGGAGGCCAAGGCTGCAGATCCGGATCAGGTGGAGAGGGGCCGAGTGCTGGCCGTAGATGGTGATTGGGCCGGCGCGATCAACGGCACATCGTGTGCCGATTGTCACTCGTCGATCGGAGGTCCGTTCAAGGCCGTTGGCGATGACGACGCCGATGATTATCCGAACCTGTCGGGATATGGCTCGGCGGCGTGGTTGAAGAGCTTCCTGGCAAACCCGGGGGCTGCTCAGCACTACGGTGAGAAGAACCAAATGCCATCCTACGCCGAGCGAATGACGGCCGAAGAGCTCGAGTTGCTGGTTCGCTGGCTGACCGGTGATTACGCCCCGACGGCGGTCGAACGGTACGACAATCGTCGGGTAAAGGGCACAGCAGAATCCAGGGAGCCGGCCGTCGAGGCGTCGGAGGAGAAATAGGGGGCGGTTGTCGATCAGATGCCGCCGCCGGTTTCCTGTCCCAGTTTCTTGAGGTACGGTGTCACCCGCCGAAGCCCCTCCTCGGCGGTGACGATTCTGCGGTAGCCGAAGTCACGTACGGCGGCCTCGATCGAGAAGCTGTGAGAGCGAGCGAGTTGTTCGGCCAGGAAACGGGTCATGGGCGGGTCCCCTTTCAGTGGCAGGATCCGCCAAACCCATTCCAGTGCCCCGCCCAGTTTCCGTGCCGCCGGGGTCGAAATCGACCGACTGACCTTTGGCAGTTCGGCAAGTTCCAGAAGCAGGTTGATCCACTCCCACAAGTTGACGCTTTCGGGCTCGTTGATGAAATAGGCGTTTCCGGCGTGGGGGGCGTCGGGGCTGAGCAGGTCGGCGGCCTGCAGGTGTGCCGCGGCGGCGTTTTCGACGTAGACGGTCGAAATGACATTTTGGCCGTCTCCGACTTGCCGCAGCCGTCCATGACGTGCCTTCTGGATCAGCCTGGGAAGAAGGTGGTTGTCACGGGGCCCCCAGATCAGGTGAGGTCGCAGGGCGACGGTGGCCAGGTCTCGCTCTCCGTTGGCCGCCAGCACCGCTGCCTCGGCCAACGCCTTGGATCGGGGGTATCCGCAGAGGAACCGGTCGGGATACGGCCGCGATTCATCTGCATCGACCATGTCACTTCCGTCGAAAATCACGCTGGGGCTGCTGGTGTAGACGAATCGTGCAGCACCCGCGTTGGCGGCTGCGGAAAGCAGGGTGCGAGTGCCGTGCGTGTTGATGTTTTCGTAGAGCGACCATGGGCCCCAGATACCCGGCACAGCGGCGCAGTGAAAGACTGTGGAGATGTCACGACAGGCACACATGACCGCCTCGACATCCCGCACATCGCCACGGAACCAGGTCACGCCCGGCAATGAGAGGCATTCGGGTTCGCTGCGGCAAAACACGCGGATGGTTTCCCCGCGAGCCACGAGTTGTTCGACCAGATAGCGACCCAAAAAGCCGCTTCCGCCTGTGACCAGGTTGCTCAAACCAGTCTGCCCACACTCATTGGTTGACTAACGGTCGTGTTGAATTGATGCCGGGCGACTGGCCGCCCACGTCGCCAATTGTTCCCGGTTGATCTTCACATTATGTCGGATATCGACAGGGAAGGAGGAGTGGAAGAGGATGGATTCAATCGACGCGGTGAGTGGATGATCGGCAGCAAGCGTGTGCAGTTCGGCTGCGAGAGATTCCGAGGGGCCTTGTGGGTCAAGGCACTCGACGACGATCGCCGGTCGTTGTCGGGGCCGTTCGCCGATCCCGACCAGTGCGCTTCGTCGCACAGCGGCGTGTTGATTGAAAATCGCCTCGCAAGGAACACTGAAGAGGGTTCCCGTGTCGGTTTCGACTCGGTGCGCCTTGCGGCCGCAAAACCAAAGGCGTCCCACCTCGTCGAGGTAACCCACGTCGCCCATGCGGTGCCAGATCGT